>JAJZLV010000025.1 GCA_021803215.1 Actinomycetes bacterium
AGACGCCTTCGCAGCTCGGCGATCTCCTCGTCGGCCTCGGCGAGCCTTTGTCGCAGCTCCTGGCTCTCCGCGCTCCTGCCACCGGCCGGATCGGAAGGAAATCCCGTCGTCACGGTCACCTCCTCGGGCAGTAAGGGGCGACTGGTTCTGCCCTGCCGCGGACCCTACACCGGTCGGCGCCAGCAGGGTGCACGCCTCGGAGGCTTTGAGCGAGCCGTCGCACGAGCGGCTCCGGGCGGCGGCGACCTAGACTGGAGACCACTCGTGAAGCGGCTCGAGGCGAGCGCCGCGCAGCGACCTGTCCCGCGAACTAGCCGCCAAGGAGAGATGCCACCGATGAAGGTCTGGATTGACCAGGACCTGTGCACGGGAGATGGTCTTTGCGAAGAGATCTGTCCGTCGGTCTTCACGCTCTTGGACGACGGCCTCGCCTACGTGAAACAGGACGACACCGTCTTGAACGAGCCTGGCGGCTCCGCGCAGATGGCCGACGTCTCCTCCGAGCTCGAGGATGCCGTCACCGAGGCGGCCGAGGAGTGCCCGGGAGAGTGCATATTCATAGTGCAGGGCGACTGAGCTCATAGGCCAGGACAGCTGAGCTCATGGACCAGGGCAGCTGAGCTCATAGGCCAGGACAGCTGAGCTCATGGGCCAGGACAGCTGAGCTCATGGGCCAGGACAGCTGAGCTCATGGACCAGGACAGCTGAGGCTCGCCTAGGAGGAGCTCTCCTCCCCCTCCTCTTCGGCGGCCGCGAAGTCCTCGACCGCCCCGGCTCCCACCAGGAGCCGGGCAGTCGTGAGAAAGCCGGTGTGACCCACCATCCTCAGCTCGGGCCGGACCGCCCGTCCCTCGATGTACCAGCCCCGCCGCAGCACCTCGAAGCTCTCGGCCAGCCCGAAGCCGGCCCGCCTGAGCGCCTGCCGGAGCTCGACCACCTGGCTTATCGAGGGCAGGTAGGCGCAGAAGATGCCGCCCCCGACGAGGGCCGCGGCCGCCGAATCGACGGCCCGCCAGGGCTCCGGCAGGTCGAGCACCACCCGGTCGTAGCTCCCCTCGATCCCCTCGTAGAGGTCCCGCAGCTCTATCGAGTAGCTCCCCCAGCGCTCGTTGCCGCCCCTCGCCTCCGCCACGTTGGAGCTGGCCGTGGCCGCGAAGTCCTCCCGGATCTCGTAACCCGTCACGTCGGCGCCGGCCCGCAGGAGGGCCATCGAGAGGGCGCCCGAGCCGACCCCCGCCTCGAGCACCCGGGCACCGGGGAAGATGTCGGCCGCCAGCAAGATCGCCGCGAGATCCTTCGGGTAGATCACCTGGGCCCCCCGCGGCATGTTGAGCACGATGTCGGAGAGCGATGGCCTGATGGCGAGGAACTTCGCCGAGTTGCGCCGCTCCTCGTCGTTGGTGCGGGCCGCCACCTCCGAGCCCTCCGGGAGCCCGATGAGTGCGTCGTGGCTCACGACGCCGGCATGGGACTGGTAGCTCCGACCGGCCCGGAGCCGCAGGAGCTTGCGGCGCCCCTTCCGGTCGATGAGGAGGACCCGCTCGCCCTCTGCAAAGGGCCGCCCGCTCCGGCCGGCCTCGGCGTCTCCCGTCGCCCGGCCCACCTCAGCCGGTCTCGCCGGTCACCTGCTCGGCCTTGCGCTGGCGGCGTGCCTGGCGGCGCCTCAGCGGCGGACCGAGGTTCGTGACGGTGATGCTCTCGCCGACCCGGAGCCGCTCGCGGATCGTCTCAGGCTCCTTGCTCTTCGCGAGGAACCGGACCAGCCAGGCGGCGGCCCCGAGGGCCAGCCACTTGCCGTCGCCGGCGAGAAGGCCGTTTCTGAGGCCGCGCCGGATCCCCGCCCGGACGAGGCGATCGGTCAGGCCTCTCACCCGAGGCTCCCGGCCCGAGGAGGTGCGCTCGGGTTCACCGGGTCAGATGCGGCGGATCTCGAGGACCGGGGCGGACTTGCGCCCCCGGCGCCGGCCGAGCAGGTAGATGGCGGCCAGCACGAGAACTCCGGCGATGACACCGGCGGCGGCGACGGGAGGAGTCGAAACGGCTGCGGAGGCGGTCGACTGGGCGCTTCCTGTGATCTGGCGGAACTTGGACTCGATGTCCTCGAGGCTCACGCGCTGGCTCACAGCTCGGCTCCCTTCTTGTTGAGGGTGAGAAAGGCGGCCAGTCCGAGCAAGATGAGCCCGGCGATGGCGGTGAGACCGTAGGGCGCCCAGCTCCACTCGCCGGCGAAGAGGCTGCCCGTCTCTGCCTGCAGGGCCCGCAAGAGGGCGACGAGCGAGAGGACGCCGGCGACGCCGAACATGATGGCGGCCCCGATCCCGAAGGCCAGGCTGCGGGCGATCTCCTTGAGCGGCGCCACCGTCTCTTGCAACAGGTAGGCCTTCAACAGACCGATCAGCTCGCCGATCTCGTCCCTCGTCTCACCTGCTCTGGCTTTGGCCTCTGGCATCGCCGCAACAACCTAGCAATCAGCCGCGCGGCGTGAGAACGTAGGTGGAGCTGGCCCGCGCCAGCAACCGCCCCTGCTCGTCTGTCACGCTCGCCTCGCAAAAGCAGAGCCGCCGCCCGCCCGCCACCACCACGGCCTCGCAGGTGAGCAGGGTGCCGGGCTCGACCGGGCGGAGGAAGCTCGTCTTCATCTCGGCGTTGGCGACGTAGACCTTGCGCTCGGAGCTGGCCGTCGCGTAGGTGACCGCCGAGGCGCCCATGGCCGAGTCGCAAAAGGCCCCGAGAAAGCCCCCCTGCAAGAGCCCGGCCGGGTTGGCAAAGCGCTCGTCGGCCCTCATCTGCCAGGTCGTGCGACCCGGCTCGGAGCGTTCCAAACAGACCATGCCGAGCGTCAGGTCGCAGGGCGGCGGCACCTGCAGGTGGCTCACGGCTCGAGGGCCGCCCGGAAGAAGGAGCGGAGGTGCTCGAGGCGCCGTTCGAGCTCGGCTGGTGAACGGGGATCCCTCCCGAGGACCGCCTCCAGGAAGGGCACGTCGCTGAACCAGGTGGCGAGGGCGGCGTAGCCGGTGAGGAGGAGCTGCTCGGGGTCGTGGCGCCGGAACCGGCCGGCGTCCATCTGGCGCTCGAAGAAGGAGACGGCCCTCGCCAGCATGGGGCGGACGGCCTCTCCCATCTCCTGGGCGAGGCGGCCGCCGCCGGCCAGCGACTCCTGGCGGACGAGACGGACGAAGTCGGGGTTGTCGGCGAAGAAGGCGAAGCCGATCGTGAGCACCCGGTCGACCTGCTCCCAGCCGTCGCGGGGCTGGTCGATCGCCTCGGCCACCCGCCCTATCCAGTCGGCGAAGGAAGCCTCCAGCACCTGGCGGTAGAGCGTCTCTTTCGAGGGGAAGTGGTGGAGCAGGCTCTGGCGCCTGATACCGACCCGCCCGGCTATCTCGTTCAGGGAGGTGCCGTCGTAGCCCCGCTCGGCGAAGCAGCTGAGGGCGGCTCGCAAGATGAGCTCCCGGGTGCTCGGGGGCGGGCCGGCCGGAGGCCCGCTCGCTGGGGGCGCCGGCCCGTCGTCTCCTGTCGAGGCCAGCGCACCGAAGCTCACCTGGGCGAGACTACTTCCTCGCTTCGCCTACCGACCGGTAGGTAGACGCTGCTAGGGTGAGGCTGTGCCCCAGGTGCTCTCTGCGTTCATCATCGGTCTCGTCGCCTCCCAGATCGCCGTGGTGTGCACGACGGTCTTTCTCCATCGGGCGCTCTCGCACAAAGCCCTCTTCCTCTCCAAGGGGGTCAGCTTCGCCTTCCGGGTCGTCACCTGGATCTCGACCGGCATCCGCCCCCGCCAGTGGGTGGCGGTCCACCGCAAGCACCACGCCTTCACCGACGTCGCGGGCGACCCTCACTCTCCTGTGCTGCTGGGCTTTTGGAAGGTGCAGCTCGGCAACGTCCAGCTCTACCGCAAGTGCGCCCGCGACGGCGAGGTGGTGCGCCGCTACGCCAAGGACCTGCCGGCGGACAAGTGGGACCGGGCCCTTTTCGACCACGGCCTTCTCGGCCTCGGCATCGGAATCGGCATCCTCTGCCTCGCCTTCGGCTGGCAGATAGGCCTCATGGCGGCCGGCTTCCACGTCGTGCTCTACCTCGCCATCAACGCGGCCGTGAACGCCGTCGGCCACACCTTCGGCAAGAAGGTCTACGAGAACACCGCCCGCAACAGCCAGTGGCTCGCCTTGCTCTCTGCCGGCGAGGGCCTCCACAACAACCACCACGCCGCGCCGACCGCCGCCCGCCTCTCGCACGCCAAGGGCGAGATAGATCCGGGCTGGTGGGTCGTCAGCCTTCTCGTCAAGACCAAGCAGGCCCACGTCCGCCTCTCCGAGCTGCGTCTCGCCACCCCGAAGGTCGGCGAGACGGCCCCGTTCGTCGCGGCGGTCGACGAGGAGACCGAAGCCCCCCTCGCCACCAGGTAGCCGGGCGCTCGGTGGCGCGCGTCGAGCCGGCAACTGGCCTTAGGCTGCGCCGGTGAGCCACTTCGTGCCTGAGCAGCCGATAGAAGAGCGCGGCATAAGCGTCATCCGCGGCCTCGCGATGGACGCGCCGCAGAGGGCCAACTCGGGCCATCCCGGCACGGCGATGGCACTCGCGCCCCTCGCGCACGTCCTTTTCACGAGGGTGCTCTGCTACGACGCCTCCGATACTCGCTGGTTCGACCGGGACCGCTTCATCCTCTCGAACGGCCACGCCTCGATCCTGCAGTACTCGATGCTCTATCTGACCGGAGCCGGCCTCGAGCTCGATGACCTCCGCCAGTTCCGCCAGTTCGGCTCGAAGACCCCGGGTCACCCCGAGGTGCACCACCTGGCGGGGATCGAGGTGACCACCGGGCCCCTTGGCCAGGGCCTCGCCCAGAGCGTCGGCGTGGCGATGGCCGAGCAGCGCCTCCGCCACCAGTTCGGGCCCGGAGTTTGCGACCACCGGGTCTTCGGTATCTGCGGCGACGGTGACTTGATGGAGGGCGTCAGCCACGAAGCCGCCTCGCTCGCCGGCAGCCTCGGGCTCGGGCGGCTGGTCTTCGTCTACGACGACAACCACATCACCATCGACGGGCCCACCGAGCTCGCCACCCGGGACGACGCCGCCAAGCGCTTCGAGGCCTACGGCTGGCACGTTGTGCAGCTGGGCGACGTGGCGAACGACCTCGACGCCATCGAGGAAGGCCTCCGCCTCGCCATGGCGGAGGCCGAGCGACCCTCGCTCGTCGTCCTGCGAAGCCACATCGGCTGGCCCTCCCCCCATCGCACCGACACCAAGGAGGCCCACGGAGACCCGCTCGGACCCGATGAGATCCGAGAGACCAAGCAGATCCTCGGTCTTCCCCCCGACGAGGAGTTCTACGTCCCAGACGACGTGCTCGCCTACTACCGGGAGGCCGGGCGGCGAGGAGCACCCGAGCGGGAGAGGTGGCTCGCGCGCCTGGAGGCGCTCGGGGCAGAGGACCGGGCCCGCTTCGACGCCTGCCTGGCGGGCCGGGGCCTGGCGGGCTGGGAGAAGGACCTGCCTGTCTTCCAGGCGGGCGAGAAGGCCGCCACGCGAAGGGCCATCAACTCGGTCCTGCTCGCCACGGCCGAAAAGATCCCAGGTCTCGTGGTCGGCTCTGCGGACCTGACGGGCAACACCGGGACCAAGCTCGACCTCGAAGACGCCATCTCCCCCGCCAACCCGGGTGGCCGGCAGGTCCACTACGGCATCAGGGAATTCGGCATGGTGAGCGCCATGAACGGCATGGCGCTCCACGGGGGGATCATCCCGGTCGGTGGTACCTTCTTCGTCTTCAGCGACTACTGCCGGCCGGCTCTCCGCCTGGGCGCCATGTCGCGGGCCCATGCCATCTGCTTTTTCACCCACGACTCGATCGGCCTCGGAGAGGACGGTCCGACCCACCAGCCGATCGAACAGCTCGCCTCCCTGCGGGCCATGCCCGAGCTCTCGCTCATCCGGCCGGCCGACGCCAACGAGTGCTCGGCCGCCTGGCAGGTGGCGGTCGAGGCCGAGACCTTGACCGCCCTCGTCCTATCCCGCCAGGACCTCCCGGTACTCGAAGGGACGGCCGAGCGGGCCGCCGAGGGCCTGCGGCGAGGCGCCTACGTGCTGTGGGACGAGGAGGACGAGCTCGACCTCGTCCTGGTCGGCACGGGCAGCGAGCTCCAGCTGTGCGTCGGCGCCCGAGAGGAGCTCGCCCGCCAGGGCTTCGGGGTCCGGGTCGTCTCCTTTCCCTCCTGGGATCTCTTCGAGGCCGCCGATGGGGGGTATCAAGAGCTCGTGCTTCCAAGCGATGTCCCGACGCTCGGCGTCGAGGCGGCCTCCTCCTTCGGCTGGGACCGCTACGCGGATGACGTCGTGTCGATCGACCACTTCGGGGCCTCGGCCCCCGGAGGGCGCAACATGACCGAGTTCGGCTTCACCGTCGAGAATGTCGTCGCGAGAGCGCTGGCCCTCCTCGACGAGGGCGACGACTGAGCTAAAGGAGAGAACGTGACGAGGCTCCATGATCTGTACGAGCAAGGGGGCCAGAGCCCCTGGGTGGACAACTTGAAGCGCTCCTGGCTCACCGGCGGTCACCTGCAGGAGCTGATCGCAAAGGGGGTGCGGGGCCTCACCTCGAACCCCACCATCATGGCCAAGGCGATCGAGGAGGGCGACTCCTACGACGAGCAGTTCGCCGAGTCCTACACGAGGCACGGCAACGTCATCGACGCCTACTGGGACCTCGTGATCGACGACGTCTCAAATGCCCTCGCCGCGTTCCGGCCGCTTTACGACGAGAGCGGCGGGGGCGACGGCTTCGTGTCGATAGAGGTGGCGCCCAGCCTCGCTCGCGACACCGCCGGCACGATCGAGGCCGCCCGTCAGCTGCACGAGCGGATAGACCGGCCGAACCTGCTCGTGAAGATCCCGGCCACCAAAGAGGGGCTGGCGGCCATCGAGCAGATGATCTCCGAGGGCCGCTCGACGAACGTCACCCTCATCTTCTCGATCGAGCGCTATGGCGAGGTGATCGAGGCCTACCTGACAGGGCTCGAGCGCCTCGTGGCGGGCGGCGGCGACCCGACGTCGGTGGCGTCGGTGGCTTCGTTCTTCGTGAGTCGGGTCGACACCGAGACCGACCGCCGCCTCGAGGCGGTGGCAGAGGAGCGGGAGGATGCCAAGCTGCTTTTGGGAAAGACGGCCGTCGCCCAGGCCCGCCTCGCCTACGAGCTGTTCTCGCGCCGATTCTCCGACGAGCGCTGGCAGGCTCTCGCCGCCAAGGGAGCTCGTCCGCAGCGACCGCTCTGGGCCTCCACCTCGACGAAGAACCCGGACTACCCCGACCTGGCCTACGTCGACACACTCATCGGCCCCTCGACGGTCAACACCATGCCCGAGCAGACGATCGAGGCCTTCTTGGACCACGGCGAGGTAGGTCGCAGCATCGACGACTACGAGAGCGCCCACCGGGTCATCCGCGGGCTTGAAGAGGTGGGGGTCGACCTGGCGGAGGTAGCTCGCACCCTCGAGGCAGAGGGCGTGACCGCCTTCGAGAAGTCCTTCGACGAGGTGACCGATCGCCTCGAGGCCAAGACCGCCCGGCTGGGAGAGCGCTAGGCGCCCGCCCGGCGCCCGGCGGAGGAGGAGAGATTGACCGACACCCGAGAGCTCGCGAAGAGGCTCGAATCGAAAGACCCCTCGCTCTGGCCGACCCCGAACGTCTCGGGCAACCGGCTCGGCTGGCTGGAAGTGCCGAGAGAGCTCGAGAGGCAGGCCAAGAGGCTCAAGTCCTTCGCCGACTCGATCGACCAGGAGACCGTCGTCCTGCTCGGCATGGGCGGCTCCTCCCTCGGGCCTGCCGTCCTGGCGGCCGTCCGCGACGCGCTCGGCGCGTGGGAGGGACGCCGGGTCATCGTCTGCGACACCACCGACCCGAGGACGGTCGCCGGCCTACCCCTCGAGGAGGCCTTCATCCTCGTCTCCTCCAAGTCGGGCACGACCCTCGAACCGAACGTCCTTTTCGACTACGCCCGCTCCCGGGTCCCAGACCCGAAGCGCTACGGGATCGTCACCGACCCGGGCACCCCGCTCGAGAAGCTCGCCGGCGAGCTCGGCGTGCGCCACCTCTTCGCCAACCGCCCCGACATAGGCGGGCGCTACTCGGTGCTCTCCTACTTCGGCCTCGTGCCCGCCGCCCTGGCCGGCTACGACGTCGCCGAGCTGTGCAGCCGGGCCCTCGACACCGACCGCGAAGAGGCGGTGCAGCTCGGCCTCGAGATGGGGGCGGCCGCCCGGCAAGGGCGGGACAAGGTGACGATCGTCGTCCCCGAGCAGTACTCCTCCTTCGGACTTTGGATCGAGCAGCTGATCGCGGAGTCGACCGGCAAGAACGGCCGCGGCCTCGTACCCGTCCCGACCACCGAGCCCGAGAAGGGCCCCGACCGCCATGTGGTGCCGGTCTCTCCCGGGGCGGCTCACGAGCTCGGCGAGCAGTTCTTCCGCTTCGAGATAGCCATAGCGATCGCCGGGCACAGCCTCGGCATCGACCCCTTCGACGAGCCGAACGTGGCGGAGTCGAAGGCCAACACCAACCGGGTCCTCTCCGAGCTGCCGCTGCCCGAGGTGGTGGCCGCCGAGGCTTCGGAGCTGTCACCCTGGCTGTCGGAGAACCGGCGGCAGGGCGACTACATCTCGGTGCAGGCCTACCTCCCCTTCGGCCAGGACCAGGCGCTCGAGGCTCTGCGTCGCCGCCTGCGGGACGAGAACGGCGGCATGGCGACCACGGCCGGCTATGGCCCCCGTTTCCTCCACTCGACCGGGCAGCTGCACAAGGGCGGGCCGAACACCATCCTCGCGGTCCAGCTGGTGCCGCCCCGCCCGAGCGCCGCGGTGGCCGTGCCCGGCAAGGGCTACGACTTCGGCACCTTGATCTCCGCCCAGGCGATCGGCGACCACCAGAGCCTTTTGGCGCACGACCGCCGGGTGATCCGGATCGCCTGTGACGACTTGGCCGGGCTGGCCTGAACCACCTGGCCAGGCCATTGGTTCGGGAGGAGGAGATGGACAGCGTTGCAGGCCGCGAGGTGCGACTCGTCGCTGACGTCCCGGCTGCCTTCGTCGAGGTGGTGCAGGCGGCCTTCGCCGCCTCCGAGGGGACCTTCCGCCTGGCGCTCTCGGGCGGCGAGACCGCCAGGGCCTGCTACGAGGCCCTGGCGGTGGCAGGCGGGATCGACTGGAGCCGGGTGGAGTGCTTCCTCGGCGATGAGCGCTGCGTTCCGCCCGAGGACGACGATGCCAACCAGAAGATGGTCCGGGCAGCTCTCACAGACCTCGTCCGCCCGGCCGGCTTCTACCCGATGGACTGTGGCGACCCGGCAGGCTACGAGAGGCTGCTCGAGCGGGCCGGAGCGCTCGACCTCGTCCACCTCGGACTCGGCCCGGACGGGCACACGGCTTCGCTCTTCCCGGCCTCGGCCGGTCTGGCGGCCCCGGCAGCTGCCCTCGTGGTGAGGAACGTCGACGAGTCGGGGCGCAACAAGCACCCTCGCCTCTCTTTCACCCTCGGGCAGATCGCCCGCTGCCGCCTCGCCGTCTTCACGGTCTCGGGCAGCTCCAAGGCCAAGGCGCTCGCCGCCGTGCTCGCAGGAGAGGATCTGCCGGCCGGGCGGGTGCGGGCCGGGCGGGTGCTCTTCCTCTGCGACGAGGAGGCGATGAGCGAGGTCGGGCGGTGAAGGCGGCGCCGACCGGGCGCCGCCTTCCGCCTCCGCTCGGGCCCGTCGTGATCGAGAACCCAGAGCCACTGGTGGCCTGCGGCCGCTTTGCCGCCAAGGCGATCGTGGGAGACGAGCTCGTAGTGAGCGCCGACGTCTTCGCCCACGGCCACGACCTCGTCCGGGCGGCGGTGCGAGTTCGATGCTCCGGCGCCAGGCGCTGGGAAGAGGTCCCGATGGCCTCCGAGGGGAACGATCGCTTCCGGGCCGTCGTGGTGCCCGCTGGCGAAGGGCCCTTCGAGGTCGAGATCGTCGGTGCCGTCGACCACCTCGCCTCCTGGGCTCGTGACGCCCGCCGGCGTCTCGAGGCGGACCGGCCGGACCCATTCGAGACGATCGAGGGCAGCCGCTGGCTCAAGGAGGCGGCCGCCGCCCTCGAGGCCGTCGAGGCCTCCAAGGCCGCAGCGGTGCAGGCTCTCGCCTCCCGGGCGGCGGAACGGGTCGACGGCGAGCTGCTGCGCGAGATCGACGGCGCCCAGCAGCTCCTCGCCCGGCGGGCGATGCCAAGAGGGGCCAGCCTCCTGCGGCTGAAGGGCTTCGCCTCGAGAGAGCGAGCGGCCTTCTCCACTTGGTACGAGCTCTTCCCTCGCTCGGCCAGTCCCGATCCGGCCCGGAGCGGCACCCTTCGCGACGTTGTCGCCCGTCTCGGCTACCTCGAGCGGCTCGGCTTCGACGTCGTCTACCTGCCCCCGATCCATCCGATCGGCCTCAGCGCTCGAAAGGGCCGGGGCAACTCCCCGGTCGCCGGGCCCGGCGAGGTCGGGAGCCCGTGGGCCATCGGCTCGGCCGAGGGCGGCCACACGGCCGTCGAGCCGAGCCTCGGCACCCTGGAGGACTTCGACGAGCTCTGCCGGGCGGCGAGAGAGCGCGGCATCGAGGTCGCCCTCGACCTCGCCTTCCAGTGCTCGCCCGACCACCCATGGGTGAGCGAGCACCCCGACTGGTTCCGGCACCGGCCGGACGGCTCCATCGCCTGTGCCGAGAACCCGCCCAAGCGTTATGAGGACATCTATCCGCTCGACTTCGACACCGCCGACCGCCAGGGCCTCTGGGAGGCGCTGGCGGGGGTGGTCGGCTTCTGGGCCGAGAGGGGGGTTCGGATCTTCCGGGTCGACAATCCCCACACGAAGCCCTTCGCATTCTGGGAGTGGCTGCTCGGGGAGATGAAGCGGGCCTACCCGGGCACCTTGTTCCTCTCGGAGGCCTTCACCCGCCCGCGGGTGATGCACCGCCTGGCCGAGCTCGGCTTCGACCAGTCCTACACCTACTTCACCTGGCGGGACTCGAAATGGGAGCTGGAGGAGTACTTCAAAGAGCTCGTGAGCCCGCCCGGCGTGCACTACCTCCGCCCGAACCTCTGGCCGAACACCCCGGACATCCTGGCAAAGAGCCTGCAACGAGGGGGGCGGGCCTCCTTCGTCGCCCGGCTCGTGCTGGCGGCCGGCCTCTCGGCCAGCTACGGCATCTACGGACCGGTCTTCGAGCTCGGCTGGGACGAGCCGGCCGCCGCGGGCTCGGAGGAGTACAAGGACTCCGAGAAGTACCAGGTGCACCATCACGACCTCGACGACCCGGCCTCGATCGCAGAGGTGATCGCCCGGGTCAACGCCGCCCGGCGGGCCAATGCCGCCCTGCAGCGAAACCGCGAGCTGGCATTCCACGCCGTCGACAACGACCAGCTGATCTGCTGGTCGAAGCGCTCGGCGGCGGGCGACGCGGTCATCGGAGTGGTCAACCTCGACCATCGCTTCGTGCAGGCAGGCTTCGTCGAGCTCGACGCCGCCCGCCTCGGCTTCGAGCCGGGCGAGCCTCTCGTCGTCGACGACGCCGTCAGCCAGGAGCGCTACGACTGGGTGGCGGGCCGCAACTTCGTCCGGCTCGACCCGGCCGGGTGGCCGGCCCACCTCCTGAGCGTGCGGCGGCCCTCGTGACCGCCGCCCGCTCGAGGCCGGAGACGGCCCTCGACTCGGCCGAGTGGTACAAGGACGCCGTCATCTACGAGCTGCACGTACGGGCCTTCGCAGACTCCGACGGCGACGGCCGGGGCGACTTCAAGGGGCTCGCCGCCCACCTCGACTACCTGCACCAGCTCGGGGTGACGGCTCTCTGGCTGCTGCCCTTCTACCCCTCGCCGCTGCGAGACGACGGCTACGACATCGCCGACTACACCGGCATCCACCCCGACTACGGCACGCTCAGGGACTTCCGGCGTTTCGTCGAGGAGGCTCACCGGCGGGACATGCGCGTCATAACCGAGCTCGTCCTCAACCACACGAGCGATCAGCACCCCTGGTTCCAGCGGGCGCGCCACTTTCCGCCGGGCAGCGCCCAGCGGGAGTTCTACGTCTGGAGCGACACCCCGCGGCGCTACGAGCAGGCGCGGGTCATCTTCTCCGACTTCGAGCAGTCCAACTGGTCCTGGGACCCGGTGGCAGGGGCCTACTACTGGCACCGCTTCTACTCCCACCAGCCGGATCTGAACTTCAACAACCCGGCCGTGCGCCGGGCGATCTTCCGCACGGTGGACTTCTGGCTCCGCCTCGGCGTCGACGGCCTCCGGCTCGACGCCGTCCCCTACCTCTACGAGGAGGAGGGGACCGACTGCGAGAACCTGCCCGCGACTCACGACTTTCTCCGCCAGCTCCGCCGGCACGTCGACGAGAGCTTCCCCGACCGGATGCTGCTGGCGGAGGCCAACCAGTGGCCGGAGGATGCCAGCGCCTACTTCGGCAAGGGGGACGAGTGCCACATGGCCTTCCACTTCCCCCTCATGCCGCGGCTGTTCATGGCCCTTCGGATGGAGGACCGCTTCCCGATCATCGACATCCTGCAGCAGACGCCTGCCATCCCGGACTCCTGCCAGTGGGCGCTGTTCCTGCGCAACCACGACGAGCTCACGCTCGAGATGGTGACCGACGAGGAGCGTGACTACATGTACCGGGCCTACGCCCGCGACCCGGTGATGAGGATCAACCTCGGCATCCGGCGCCGGCTGGCCCCGCTCTTGCACTTCCACCGCCCGAAGATCGAGCTGATGCACGGCCTCTTGATGTCGATGCCGGGCACTCCGGTCCTCTACTACGGCGACGAGATCGGCATGGGCGACAACGTCTACCTCGGCGACCGCAACTCGGTGCGCACCCCGATGCAGTGGAACGCCGACCGCAACGCCGGCTTCTCCTCGGCCAACCCCCAGCGCCTCTTCCTGCCGGTGAACGTCGACCCCCAGTGCCACTACGAGTCGGTCAACGTCGACGCCCATCTCGACAACCCCGACTCCCTGCTTCGCTGGGTGCGCCGGCTGATAGCCCTTCGCAAGCGCCATCCGGTCTTCGGCCGGGGGGAGATGGACTTCGTCGCCTCGGAGAACCCCCGCGTGCTGGCCTTCGTCCGCCACGACGAGAACGAGCGCATCCTCGTCGTGGCCAACCTCTCTCGCTTCGCCGAGTACGTCACCCTCGACCTCTCGGCCTACCGCGGCGTCGAGCCCCGCGAGCTCTTCGGCCAGACGACCTTCCCGACGATCGGCGAGCTCCCCTATCTGGTCACCCTCGGCCCTCACTCCTTTTACTGGCTGAGCCTCGGCAGCCAGGCGAGCGAGGGCCAGACCGCCGGAGTCTCGCTTCGCTCCCTGCCTCTCCCCCGGCCCTGGTGGCGGGTGGCCGAGGGGGACGACGCCGCCCGCCTCGAGGCCATCCTGCCCGCCGTGCTGCGCAACCGGCGCTGGTTCGGGGCGAAGGACCGACGGATCCTCGCCAGCACGATCGGGGCCCGCATCTCGCTCCCTTTCAGCGCCGGCGGCGAGCGGGCCGAGCTGCTGATCGTGAACGTCGAGTACCTCGACGGCGAGCCGGACCGCTACCTCCTGCCCGTCATCCATCTGGCCGGCCAGGCGGCCGAGGGGCTGCTGCAGGACCATCCCGAGGCGGCCCTGGCGCTCACGACGGACCCGAGCGGCGAGGCCGGCATCCTGGCCGACGCCCACTTCGATCCTCGCTTCGCAAAGGCGCTCGTCGAGCTGGTGGCAGGCCGGCGCCGGCGGGCCGCCGACGGCGGACTGCGCCTGGCCGGCGTCCAGGTGGCCGCCCGGGCAGCCGAGCTGCAGAGCATCGGGCTCGGAGAGCAGGTGCCGGCCCGGGTCTCCGCCGCCGAGCAGTCGAACACCTCGATAGTGGTCGGGGAGCAAGAGGGCGGGCGGGCGATCCTGAAGACGCTCAGGCGCCTCGAGCCGGGCCCCCACCCCGAGATCGAGCTGGGCAGGCTCCTCACCTCTCTCGGGGCCCCGGTGGCGCCTCTCCTCGGGTCGGTGGAGCTGCTGCCCTCCCAAGGCCAGGGAACGGCGGTGGCCGTCATCCACCGCTTCGTGGCGAACGAGTCCGACGCCTGGGCCTCCACCCTTAGGGCCGCCGCCGGCTTCCTCGAGGCCCACGCCGAGGAGGGCGGCGAGTCCCACATCCCCCTCAAGGCACCCCGGCCGGGCGGCCTGGGCGCCCTCCTGGCGGCGGGCGAGCTGCCCGAGGTGGTCGAGACCGAGATGTCGGAGATGCTGGCAGCGGCCGAGCTGCTCGGCCGGCGCACGGGCGAGCTGCACGGCTACCTCTCCTCCCCGGCCGGCGGATCGGCCTTCCGGCCCGAGCCTTTGAGCCCGATGGGCCAACGCTCCCTCTACCAGTCGATGCGCACGGCCGCGAGGCGCACGCTGGCCCTCGCCCGCCAGCGCCTCTCATACCTCTCGGAGCGGGATCGGGCGCTAGTCGAGGAGCTGCTGGCGAGGGAGGAGGAGCTGCTGGCCGCTCTCCACCAGGTGCTCTCGCTGAGAGGCGGCAGCCGCATCAGGGTGCACGGCGACCTCCACCTCGGCCAGGTGCTGTTCACGGGCCGGGACTTCGTCTTCGTCGACTTCGAGGGCGAGCCGGCCCGCAGCTTCGCCGAGCGCCGCCTGAAGCGATCTCCGATGCGAGACGTGGCCGGGATGATCCGCTCCTATCACTACGCCGCCCAGAGCGCCGTCGACGAGCTGGCGGCCCGGGGCGTCATGGAGACCGAAGACGGCATCGCTCTAGAGACCTACGTGCGGGCCGCCAACCGGTGGGCCTACTGGGCCTCGGTCGCCTTCTTGCAGGGCTACCTGCCAGAGGCGCGGCCCGCCGGCATCCTGCCGGAGGACTCCTTCGAGCTGGCGGTCGACCTGCGAGCCCATCTCTTCGAGAAGGCCCTCTACGAGCTGCGCTACGAGCTCGGCAACCGCCCCGACTGGGTCCATCTTCCCCTCGGCGGGCTCATCTGGCTCTTCCACCTCGAGGAGAACCAGAGCCAGTGAGCCCGCTGGCGAGCTCGGGGCGAGCGGACGGACTGCGACTGCTCGCCGAGCGCCGGGGCATCGCCACCTCCTACGAGGACGCCTTCGGGCGGCACCACGAGGTCGGTCGCCCGACCCTTTTCGCCCTCTTGCAGGCGCTCGGAGAGCCACTCGAGCGCCCGGAGGAGGCAGCCCGCCTCCTCGCCGCCGAGGCCGGCGGCGCAGGCCACGAGCCCTTCCTTCTTCCCCCGGTGCTCGTCGCCTGGGAGGGGGAGCTGGATCCGGTCGCCCTCGGCCCAGTCGAGGCTTTGAGAGCTGTGACGGCGGCTCTCGCCCTCGAGGACGGGAACGAGGGCGACGAGCTGATCGAGCTGGTGCTGGAGGCCGGGGCGGTGCAGCTGAGAGGCAGGCGGCCCCTTCCCTACGGGCTTCACAAGCTGGTCGTCGACAGGCCGGGCCGGGCGCCCGCTTCGGCTCCGGCCCGGCCCTCGCGCCTGGAGGCGGAGCCGGACGAGGTGACCGTCATCTCTTCTCCTCGCCGCGCCCCCGGCCTCGTCGCCTTCAGCTACGGGGCAGCCCTTCCTCTCTACGGCCTCGAGGACGAGCAGGGCGGCGGCCACCTCGGCTTGCTGGCCCGGACCGGCGAGCTGCTGGCGGCCGCGGGGGCCTCCTATCTCGCCACCTTGCCCCTGCTCGCCGCCCAGCTGGAAGAGGGCGACTTCCCGAGCCCGTACTCACCGTTCTCGCGCCTGTTTTGGAACGAGGGCTACCTCGACCCCTCCGCGGTGCCGGAGCTCTCGAGCCTCACCGGCGGGCTCTGGCTCCCCCGGGGCAGCGCCGGCCGGGCGCGAGCCCTTCGCCCCCATCTGGCGGCGGCAGCAGCAGAGCTGCAAACCGCAGGCGGCCGGCGCCTCGAGGAGTACCGGGCCTACCTCTCGTCCCGCCCCGAGCTCCTCGGCTACGCCCGCTACAGGGCCGCCTGCGAGGAGCGGGGCGCCGACCGGGCCGGTTGGCCAGCTCGATGGCGGCGCGGCCTCATCGGCGAGGAGGAGGTCGACCCGAGGGCGGTGGCGGCTCACTGCTACGGCCAGTTCGCCTTCGAGAGCCAGCTCGGGGAGGTCTCGAGCCGCCTCGAGCGCGCCGGCATCGAGCTCATGCTGGATCTGCCCCTCGGCTCGGGACCGGCCGGCTACGACACCTGGGCCTTCCCTGAGGTGTTCGCAGACGGGGTGCACATCGGGGCCCCGCCCGACCGCTTCTTCGCCGGGGGCCAGGACTGGGGGTTCGCGCCCCAGCGCCCGGCCAGCGAACGGGCCCTCGGCTATCCGGTGACGACGGCCTGCCTGCGCAACCTGCTCGCCCACTGCAAAGCGCTCCGGATCGACCACGCCCCCGGGCTCTCGCGCCTTTGGTGGATCCCGGCCGGCATGCCGCCGACCGAGGGCGCCTACGTCTCGTATCCGACAGAGGAGCTGTTGGCCCTCCACTGCCTCGAGGCCTGGCGGGCCGGGGCGTGCCTTGTCGGAGAGAACCTCGGGACCGTGCAAGAGAGCCTCACCACCGCCCTGGTCGAGCACGGCATCGGCGGCATGCGGGTGGCCATCTTCGATCTCGAGTCCGAGCGCTCCCACCCGATGGAGCCGCTCGAGGTAGCCGGCTGCGAGGTGGCGATGGTCGACACGCACGACACGGCCACCTTCGCCGGCTGGTTCGCCTCGCACGACGTGGACCTGAGAGAGCACCTCGGCCTGCTCGCCGGAAAGGAGGCGTCAGCCGAGCGCCGGCGGCGAAAGAGCGCCGTGCTCACCCTGGTAGACCGGCTGGTCGCCTCGGGGCTGCTGGCCGAGCCGGAGGCCGGCGAGGCCGTGGCGGTGCACCGGGCGCTGCTGGCAGAGCTCGGCCGGAGCGAGGCGGCCCTGGTCCTCGTCAACCTGGAGGACTGCTGGGGCGAGCTCGAGCCCCAGAACCTCCCCGGCAGCGGCGACCGGCGGGAGAACTTCTCGCGGCGCCTTGGTCGCAGGATCGAGGAGATGGACCGCGACGGCGCTCTCAGCTCGGCCCTCGCCGCCCTCGGCAGGGCGCGAGGGGAGGTCCGGGCCATGGCGAGGGGCGATGGCGGGTACTGAGCGAGAGATGCCCCGACAAAAGGCCTCGGGCGCGCCCCTCCTTCCGCCCGAGGAGCTCTACCTGTTCAACGAGGGCCGCCTCTTCGCGGGCTACGAGCACTTCGGCGCCCACCTCCTTCCAGGAGGAGAGCTGACCCGCTTTGCTCTCTGGGCGCCGAACGCGGCGGAGATCTCGGTGATCCACGACGGCAACGGCTGGCAGCGAGGGATCGACCTCCTCGAGCCGCTCGGGACCTCGGGCGTCTTCGCCGGCGAGCTCGCCGGCCTCGGGGAGGGCACCAGGTACAAGTACGCCATCGTCACCCGGGACGGCTCCTGCCGAGAGAAGGCCGACCCGGTCGCCTTTGCCGCCGAGTGCCCGCCGGCCTCGGCCTCGGTCGTGACCGACCTCGGCTACGAGTGGTCCGACGAGGAGTGGATGAGCCGCCGGGCCGGCTGGCTGGCGGCCGCCGAGCCGATGGCCGTCTACGAGGTGCACCTCGGTTCCTGGCGCCGGCAGGCGACGGGCGATTTCCTCAACTACAGCGAGATCGCCCCGCTGCTGGCCGACCACCTCGAGAGGCACAACTTCACCCATGTGGAGCTGCTCCCGGTCATGGAGCATCCCTACTACGGCTCGTGGGGCTACCAGACGACCGGCTTCTTCGCGCCGACGGCCCGCTATGGGAGCCCGACTGACTTCATGGCTTTCGTCGACCACCTGCACCAGCGCGGCATCGGCGTCATCTTGGACTGGGTTCCCTCCCATTTCGCCACCGACGACTACTCCCTCGGGGAGCTCGACGGCACCCACCTCTACGAGCACGAAGAGATCCGCCAGCGGATCCATCCCGACTGGGGCAGCTACGAGTTCAACTACTCCCGGCACGAGGTCCGCTCCTTCCTCACCTCGAGCGCCTGGTTCTGGTGCGACCGCTACCACGCCGACGGGCTGCGGGTCGACGCCGTCGCCTCGATGCTCTACCTCGACTACTCCCGCCAGCCGGGCGGCTGGGTGCCGAACCGCTACGGCGGGCGGGAGAACCTCGACGCCGTCGGCTTCCTCCGCTCGCTCAACGACTCGCTCTCCGGTCGCTTCCCCGGGCTCGTGACCGTCGCCGAGGAGTCGACCGCCTGGCCAGGGGTCTCGCGCCCGACGAGCGAGGGAGGCCTCGGCTTCTCGATGAAGTGGGACATGGGCTGGATGCACGACACCTTGCAGCACCTCGCCCGCCAGCCGGTCCATCGCAAGTACCACTACGGCGAGCTCACCTTCCGCGGGCTGTACGCCTTCAGCGAGAACTTCCTCCTCCCCCTCAGCCATGACGAGGTCGTCTACGGCAAGGGGGCGATCGCCGCCAAGATGCCGGGCGACGACTGGCAGAAGAGGGCGAACGTCCGGCTCCTTTATGCCATGCAGGCCTTCCAACCCGGAAAGAGCCTCTTGTTCATGGGCGACGAGCTCGCCTCCTGGCACGAGTGGAGCCACGAGAAGGAGATCGAGTGGGCTCTCCTCGCACACCCTGACCACGCGGGAATTGCCCGTCTCGTGGCCGACCTGAACGGTGCCTACCGCCGCCTGGCAGCCCTTTACAAGACCGACTTCGAGCCGGGTGGCTTCGACTGGATAGTCGCCGACGACACCGAGAACGATGTGCTGGCCTGGCGCCGCCAGTTCGCAGGTGAGCACCTCGTCGTCGTCGCCAACCTGACGCCGGTGGTGCGGGAGCGCTACCGGATCGGGGTGCCGGCGGCGGGTCACTGGGCGGAGCTGTGCAACACCGACGCCGAGGCATACGGCGGGAGCGGCGTCGGCAACCTGGGCGGTGTCGAAGCCGACGAGGAGCCGGCCCACGGCGAGCTCCAGAGCATCGAGCTCCGCCTGCCACCGCTCGCTGTCCTGCTTTTCGGCCGGGAGAGCTGAGCCGAGCGGGATAGCTGCCCGGCCGGTGGCCCGCCGGCGCCTTCAGATCGTGTAGGCGAGGTTGGTGGCCAGGCGCTCGGCCAGCGCCGGGTCACCGACGCGGGCGATCTGGCCCAGCACCGAGGTCGGGTCGAGGCGGCCGCCCGCCAGGCGCAGGAAGAGAGTCGACGACAAGGCGATGGTCGCCGCCGGCGGCCCGTCGAGCTCGGCCACCGCCTTGGCCCGGCCGTCGACGGCCACGTGCAGCTGGCGCTCGATCGGCCCGCTCAGCCGGATGGTGACCCGCGAGCCGTCCGGGGCCCCGACCCGCTTGCCGACGATGTAGCCGAGGGCCAGGACCACCTCGCGCAGCGCCGCCTCGACCACCGGGCCCTCCTCGTGGCCGGGCAGGCCCACCGCCGCCCGGATGTCCTGCTCGTGCATGTAGCAGTCGAAGATCCGGATCTCCATGAACCGGCCGTAGTCGGCCTCGCCGGCCGGGGTCCACGCCGGGGCGCGCAGCTCGGCTTCCGACAGCTGCTCCAGGGCGGCCAGCCGCCCGGCGGTGACGGCCCGCAGCTCGTCGAGCAGCTCGGAATGACTCCGGTCTCGAAGCGAGAGCACCCACCGCTCGTTGGCCTGGCCGATGGGGTTGCGGACATGCGACGGCTCGTCGCCACCGAGCGGGGCCGGCGGGGCCGGCTCGCCCGAGAGCTGCCGCTCGGTGCCGACCACATGGGCCACCACGTCGTGGACGTCCCAGCCCGGCAGCGCCGGGCGGGTCCACTGCTCGTCGGCCAGGCCGCCCAGCAGCTCGGCCAGCGTTGCCCACTCCCGGCTCAAGAGCGCCACGAGCTGCTCTCTGTCGGGACGCGGCCCGGCCGGATCGGTGAGATCACCCACCGGGCCTCCTGGCGCGGCCGGTGCCGAGGCGGCCGAAGTCGACGACCTGTCCCCGGTCGACCGAGAGCCAGTCACGGCCGACGAGGTAGGGCTGAAAGGCCTCGCCGATTCGCAGCTCGTCGGCCGCCGTCTTGGGCCGCTTGAGCTCGTAGAGCGACGGGAAGTCGCGCCAAGTGCTCACGGCCTGCCAGAGCCGGACGGCGGCGCCGCCGCGGGGCGGGTCGAGCAGCACCGGACCGAAGAGGCACTGGCCGTCGGGAAAGCGCAGCGTGGGCACCCCGAAGCCCCCGGCGGCCACCACGACCTCGTGCTCGGCTCGCACCTCCTCGCCGGTGCTCGAATCGGCCATGGCCTCGTCGACCAGCCCCGGCTCGAGCCTCCCGCCGGCCAGGAAGAGGCGGCCGGGAGCCAGTCGGGCGACGCCCTGCGGGCGGGTCACGCCGACAAGACGTTGGCTTCAGCCGTGAGAGAGGTCACTACAAGAGGCTAACGCCTGACCGCCGGCCGGGGCCTGCTGGCCGGCGCCCTCCTCGAACTGGCCTCGGCCCTGGCCCGGGCTGGCGGCGACACCTTGGCGGCGGGTCTCTGCGAGCTTCGAGCTCGCAGTGCCGCCATCTCTTCTGCAGCGCCGGGCGGTCGAAGAGCTTGCCCCGGTGCCGACAACGAGGAGCCCGCTCGAGCAGGTCCTTTCTGATCCTCGCTCTCCCGGCCCGGCGGCGATGGGCCGTCCACAACAGCTCGACCGCCCGCGACCTGCCTGGGGGCGAGCACCGGCTCGCCACCGAGAAAGAGGCGGTTGCCCGACACCTGTTCGGCCGCCGGCGTCGCCATACTGGTGTCAGGAGCATCCGGCGTTGAGAACCGGCGACAGGGCCGGCAGCGCCGAGGGTCGGAGAATGGCTGTGCGGTCAGGAGTCGCCGTCGACCTCGGCACCGTCAACACTCTCGTGCACCTGCTCGGCCATGGTCTCGTGCTGGAGGAGCCCTCTGCGGTCGCGATCCACCGAACCTCGGGAAAGGTCCTGGCGGTCGGTTACGCGGCCGATCGGCTGGCTGGGAGAGAGCCCGCCGGTGTGGCTGTCCTCCACCCGCTGCGGGACGGGGTCATCTCCGATCTGACCGCCGCCACCGAGATGCTCCGGGCCTTTCTTCGCCGGGCGCGCTTTCGCACGAGCGCCCTCCGCCCACGGGCCGTCCTGTGCGTGCCGAGCGGTGCGACCGGACTCGAGCGGGAGGCGCTCCTCGCGGCGGCGGCGTTCGGCCACGGGCGCCTCGACGTCCGCCTGGTCGACGAGCCGGTGGCCGCCGCGCTGAGCGCCGGTGCCGAGGCCGGGTCGGCCGAGGGGGTGTTCGTGCTCGACGTCGGCGGGGGCACCAGCGAGGCGGCCGTCGTCGTCGGGGCCCGCATCGTCGCCTACCGCTCGCTTCGCCTCGGCGGCAACGCCATGGACGAGGCCGTCGGCGGGGCGGTCCGTCAGGCCTTCGGCCTTCGTATCGGGCCCAAGGACGCCGAGCGGCTCAAGATCGAGCTGGGACTGACCGGCGGCGAGCACGGCTCGGCGACCGTCGCCGGCATCGACCTCGCGAGCTCGAGCCTCCGGGAGGCAGCAGTGGGCGGCGAGCTCGTGGCGGCCGCCTTGGAGCACCCTGTGGCAGCGATCGTCGACGCCGTGAGCGAGCTGCTCGGAGAGATGCCGCCCGACCTCGCCGAGGAGGTCCTCCAAAGCGGCGTTCAGCTCGCAGGCGGCGGGGCGCTCCTCCCCGGCCTTGCCCAGCGGATCGAAAAGCAGGTGGGCCTCGGTACCGTCGTGGTCGACGATCCCTTGCGGGCCGTCGTGCGCGGTGCCGCCCGGCTCTTGGAGGAGAGCTTCGAGGTCCTCGAGAAGACGGCCTGACCTGGTCGGCCCCGACCTTCTTTTCCTGCGCAAGGCGCGCGAAGAGCTGCGCCTCGAGGGTTCGGGGCTGGGCCTGGGCCCGATCGTGTGAGCCGCCCACCACGGTGCTCGCTCCGCCGAGAGAGGATCGGAGGTTCCGGCGACCAGTTCACAGCCCCGCCTCGCCGTGGCTCGGCCCCGGCCAGCAGCCGGCGGGTCGGCCCTAGGGCCGCGGAGAGGCTTCCACCCGCTCGAAGGCGAGGACGGCCCGCCCGTCGACCGCCACAGGCGAGCCGGCCGCGACCGGCTTCGAGAGGCCGGAGAAGAAGGGGTCCTCGAGCCGGCTCGTGTCGAGCAAGGCCAGCCATGACTCGGCGAAGGGAGCAGCGGGCAGGGTGAACTCGAGCGGCTCCCAGTAGGCGTTGAGGATCAAAAAGCAGCTGGCCGAGCTCTGGCTCCCGCCTCTTTTGCGGCTGGGCTGCCCCAGGCCGGGAGCCTCTCCGGCCAGATAGACGCCGACCGTCTTCGCGAAGCTCACCTGCCAGTCCTCCTCGGTCATCTCGCCGCCGTCCGGTGCGAACCAGGCGATGTCGCTCAGCTCCTGGCCATCGACCGGCCGGCCCTCGAACCAGCGGCGCCGGCGAAAGGCCGTGCAGCGAGCCCGCAGGGCCACCAGGCGCTGGACGAACTCGAAGAGGGGCTCGTCGATCGCCTCCCAGCCGAGCCAGGAGATCTCGTTGTCCTGGCAGTAGGCGTTGTTGTTGCCGCGCTGGGTCCGACCCATCTCGTCGCCGGCAAGCAGCATCGGCACCCCCTGGGAGAGAAAGAGGGTGGCGAGCATGTTTCGCGCCTGCCTGGCTCGAAGGCCGAGCACCTCGGGGTCGTCCGTCTCCCCCTCGACGCCGCAGTTCCAAGAGCGGTTGTCGGACTCGCCGTCGCGGTTCTCCTCCCCGT
>JAJZLV010000079.1 GCA_021803215.1 Actinomycetes bacterium
CGAGTGCGCCCGCTACTTGAAGAACAAGAAGCCCTACCTCGACTACCCGAAGGCCCTTGCTGCTGGGTGGCCGATCGCCACGGGGGTGATCGAAGGCGCATGTGCCCATTTGGTGAGAGATCGCATGGACGTGACCGGGGCACGCTGGTCTGTCAACGGTGCGGAGGCGATCCTCAAGCTACGAGCCGTGCGTTCCAACGGAGACTGGCCCGAGTACTTCGCCTTCCACTTGGAACAAGAGCACAGGCGCGTTCACGCCTCTCGTTACGCAGGTGGGGTAATCCCGGGGGTTGCCTGAACGGACCCTCCAGCGGAGCCACACCCAAAACAACTGCCCACTTTGGGCAGCGAGTTCACTTGGGGCTGATGGTGTAGTTGCGGGTGGGCTGGGTGTCGTGGTGGCGGATCGAAAGGTCCTTCATCTCCTTGTCGCTGATCTTGACCCCGGTGGTGTACTCGGCGCGCACGAGGTGGGCGTCGACCCTCAGCCCGGTCTTGGTGCGGGTGGTGTTGATGTAGTTGACCACGGTGTCGTAGTCGGTGAGCGGTTGACCCGCCCAGTTCTTGCTGATCTCCGAAAATGCCCTATGTTCAATGGGGTTCCACTTGGAGGCGCCACTCGGGTAGTGGCAAACAGTGACCGTGAGGCCGTACCGGTCACATAGGCGGTGTTGGAGGCCGTGCTTCCATGCCCGGGTGCGGGCGCCGTTGGACCCGCCGGAGTCGGCGAGCACGAGCAACTCGGTGGCCCCCGGGTAGCGGCCGCGGCCGTGGCAGGCCCACCACCTGGCCAGGTTGTCGACTGCGAAGTCCGGGGTGTCGTGGCTGGTGCCGACCGAGACACAGGCGTGGTTGGCGGCGAGGTCGTAGACGCCGTAGGGCAGAGCGACGCCTGTGGCGTCGGAGGGGAAGTCGTGGTCGAGCACCAAGATGGGCTCTTGTTCCCAGGTCGCCCCAGGGTTCTTGAACTCCCCGACCAGTTCGCGGTGCTTGGCATCGACGCTCACGACCGGCAGGGCCGCCTGGGCGAAGGCCTCGCGCATCGAGGCGATATAGGCGAACTGGGCGTCGCGGCCAGTGTCCTTTTGGCGGTTGAGCTTCTTCGCGTTGGACCGGAGGCGGTAACCGAGGCCTTTCAAGAGCTTGGCGACGGTGTTGGCGCACACCTCGATGCCGGCCAAGGCAAGCTCGTCGGCAACCTTCTCCGTGGTGCGCCGCGTCCACTTGACGCCGCTCACCGGGTCGCCGGCGGTGTCGTGCTCCATCAACTGGTGGATCGCCTCGATGACCTCGGGGGTGCTTTTTTTGCCGATGGCCTCCCCCCGCCCGGGCGGCGCACCCGGCCTGGGGCGATGTCGCCACCGAGCAGCTCGGCTCGGCCCCGGGCGACGGTGCCGGGGTCGATACCGAGCAGCTCGGCGACTTGGGCGTCGCCGCCGTGGCCGACCTTCATGGCCTCGAGCCCCGCGTAGAGCCGGCGCTGGCGTTCGTCCAAGAGGCTGTAGAACAGCACGATCGCCGCCTTCAGCTCGTCTGGCAGGACCCGCAGGCCCGGGCCGAGGGAAAGACGGCTCGCCTCGGCGTCGTAGACCGAACGGGCGCGGAGCTGGGCACGGCGCTCCGAGGGTTCAGGTGAGAGGTACACGTAGCGCCCAGCCACCTGCTCGCGGGCCAGGCGGCCGGAGCGCACCAGCTTGAGCAGGGCCGCCTTGGCCTCGACGTTCACTATGGCCTCGAGCTCGGCGGCGTCGTAGCCGGCCTCCGCCGCTTGGACGAGCGCCTCTACGGTCGAGATGAGCGTGCCGAAGCGGCTGAAGAAGACCTGCCGGAACGACCACAGCCCGAGCGCGTCGAAGCGGGCGAGCTCGTCCAAGGTGTAATACCGGCCCCGATGCGAATAGCTGGTCCTGTAGTCGAGCCCCGCCAGCTTGCGGAACACCGTCGCGTCCGCCCCCGTCCCGAGGGCCTCCTTCAGGTCGTCCATGGTGGCGATTTGTCGTTGCCGCAGCAGGCTTATCAGGGCCTCTGGGTCGTACCGTTCAGGTCTCATTATGAGAGTATTCCTCCTCGCTAGGAGTACCTCTCTCATAATAGCCTACGTGACACCTCGTTTGGGTGACCGAGGCAACCCGCCAACAACCCCTGCTACTACTGGGGTAACAGGACTACCACCTGCTCAGCCGCTCAGCACCTCCCGGACCACTACTGCGATAGCGGTGCGCTTAGAAGCCGGTAGTTATTGTTGCGTCAACCCTAAGGCGGGGCGGCCGGGCTCAGGTGGCCGGGACGTAGACCTCTATGACGTCGGAGCCGACCGAGGTGCCGGTGGGCTCCGAGGAGACGGCCGAGGGGCCGAGCCCGAGCGCCTTGGCCACGCCGACGGCCTGTGTGTAGAGGCCGTTCGGATAGCGGACGATCGGCACCGTCATGTTGGCCACCCAAGAAGCCGGGATCGGCGCGTGGCTGACGAGGCTGTAGCGGTCGGCGGTCAGCTTGCTCTCGACGCCGCTCGTCTGGGGTGAGCCCACCGGGGCGAGGACCGCGACCTTGCCGGCCGATGGCGGGATGCTCGAGCTCGGCGCCGACCGGCCGGGTGCCTTCGGCGATGTGGTGGTCGTCGTGGTGGCGGCGGGACGGCCCCTCGCCGAGGAGGCGAGCGCGGCCCGCTGGGCCGGGCCGAGCGAGGCCAGGACGCCTATCGTGAGGCCGACGGCCGCCAGGCTGAGCGCGATGGCGCGAAGGTCCCGGCCTGGCTCTCGGGGTTCGGGCGGGCTCGGTGGACTGGCGGCCATCCCCCAAGCATGGCGCTTCAGCGCGGACGGTGCCGGGCCGCGGGACCGGGCTCGAAGCGCGAGCGTCGCTGGCGGTCGAGGCGCCTTCTCAGCCGCGCCACGACGAGCTGGTCGTATGCGAAGGCGTCGGCCGACCCGGCGAGCCGTCGCAGGCCGGCGTAGTAGGTGGCGGGCGAGCAGCCGAGCGTCTCCCGGATGGCCTGCTCCTTCGTCGGGGCACGCTGCCACCACTCACGCTCCAGGTCGAGCATGAGCCGGTCTCTCTCGCTGATCCCCATCGCGCCGACAATGCCAACCTGGCAGAGCCAAAGCAAGCATTTCGCCCGAGGCGGCGCTGAGGGGTCAGGGCGCAAGGAGCCAGGAGCGGGGCGATCGGCGCCCGAGCCGCCCCTTCGGACGCCCCCACCCTGGTTAGCGACCCGCCCCGGCACATGGCAGGCTGTGCGGGGCGAGAACTCGATCTCGAGTCCCGAGGAGACCTGTTTGGCAGCACCAGTCGGCTACCTGGCCGCCTTTGGCGGCGGCGTCATCTCTTTCGTCTCTCCCTGCGTCTTGCCGGTCGTGCCGGGCTACCTCTCGCTCGTCACCGGCCTCGACTTCTACGCCACAAACGAGGTTCAGAGCCGTTACGGCCGCAACAGCCGCATCGTCCGGGAGACGGGTCTTTTCATCCTCGGCTTCGGGATCGTCTTCGTCCTCCTCGGCCTCACCGCTACGACGGTCGGCTCGGCCCTGAGCGCTCATCGCGTGCTGCTCACCCGCATCTCGGGCGTGGTCGTGCTCGCCATGGCCCTCTTCCTCGTCGGCTCGCTCATCGGGAAGGCGCCCTGGCTCTACCGGGAGGCGCGCTTCCAGCCAGACCTGTCGCGCTTCGGTCCCTTCGCCGCCCCGCTTGCCGGGGCGGCCTTCGGTTTCGGCTGGACGCCCTGTCTCGGGCCGATCCTCGCTTCCATCCTCGCCGTCGCCGCCACCACCCAGGGGGCGGCGACGGGGGCCGGTCTGCTGGCGGCCTACAGCCTCGGCCTCGGGGTTCCCTTCCTCGTCGTAGGCCTCGCCTTCAACCGGGCGGCGGGCGCCGTGGCCTGGCTGCGCAGGCGATCGCTCGGGATCATGGTTGTCTCAGTTACTCTGCTCGGTCTGTTCGGAGTGCTTCTCGTGGCTGACCGCCTGACCTGGGTCACTACGCAGCTCCAGACGGTTGTCTAGACCGATTCGGCCACGAAGGACTGGTGAGGCGGGTGGAGATTCCCGGCGAGAACGGGGTTGGACCTGATGACGGCGGTCTCGGGCAGGACCCTCATGAGCAGAGCGCCGACATCGCCTCGCTCACCGGTTACGAGCTGATCGCCGCCTTCGAGGGGGGTGAGCTGACCTCGGTCGAGGTGGCCGAGCAGCTGATCGGACGGATCGAGGCGCTCGACTCCTCGGGCACGAAGCTTCGAAGCGTCCTGGAGCTCAACCCCGAGGTCCTCGAGGAAGCCGCCCGTCTCGACGGCGAGCGCCAGGCGGGAGTGCGGCGGGGGCGGCTCCACGGCGTGCCGATCCTGTTGAAGGACAACATCGACACGGTCGCCCCGCTGCACACGACGGCCGGCTCGACGATCTTCGGCGACGGCTCCCCAGGGAGCGACGCCACCTTGGTAGGCGCCCTTCGCGCCGCCGGTGCGCTCGTGCTCGGCAAGGCCAACCTCTCGGAGTGGGCCAACTTCAGGGGCCGGCCCTCTTCGAGCGGCTGGAGCGCCGTCGGCGGGCAGACCCGCAACCCCCATGCGCTCGACCGGAGCCCGGGCGGCTCCTCGGCCGGCTCGGCGGCCGCCGTGGCCGCCCGGCTCGCTCCGATGGCTGTCGGCACCGAGACCGACGGGTCGATCCTCTGCCCCTCCTCGGCTTGCGGGATCGCCGGGCTCAAGCCGACCGTCGGCCTCGTCTCGCGCACGGGCATCGTGCCCATCTCTGTTTCCCAGGACACCGCCGGACCGATGGCTCGGAGCATCACCGACCTTGCCCTCCTGCTCGAAGTCCTCGCCCAGGCGGTCGACGACGGGGAGGACGAGGCGGCGAGCAGCTCGCGCCGTCCTCGCCAGATGCGCACCGACTACTCGGCTCTCCTCGGAGATGGGCGCCTCTCCGGGCTCAGGGTCGGGCTGCTGCGTGGCCGGGGCTTCACCGACTACCACCCGCCGACCGATGCCGCCTTCGTGGCTGTGGCCGAGGCGCTGGCCGAGGTCGGGGCCGGCCTGTCCGAGCCCTCTTTGCCAGAGGGCCCGTTCTTCTCGCATGAGGACGAGCAGACGGTCCTTTGCTATGAGTTCGCCGAGGGGCTCGACGCCTACTTCTCCCGCCGTTCAGGCGGCAAAGAGAGCTCGCCTCGCACCATCGAGGATCTGCTCTGGCACCTTCGAGACGACCCGGCCGAGCGCTACGACCTGTTCGGCGCCGAGCTCGTCGAGAAGGCCGTCGCCGCCAAGGCGGACGGGGCAGCCGCCTACGCGGCCGCCCTGGCGAACAAGACGAGAGCCCAAGGCTTCCTCGACGACCTCTTCTCGGGTCCGGAGGCCGTCGACGTGGTCGCCGTCCCGGCCATGCCGCCCGCCTGGCTCATCGATCACGTCGTCGGCGACCAGGTGCCTGGCACAGGCTGGTCGCCGGCTGCCATCGCCGGCTACCCCTCGGCCACGCTGCCCTACGGGAGCATCGGCGGCCTTCCGGTCGGAGTCGCCCTCCTCGGACCGGCCTGGTCCGAGGCGACGCTCCTGCGGGTGATGTTCGCCCTCGAGGGCTGCCTCGGGCCCGAGCTCACCCGTCCGATGCCGGGCTTCGCCGAGAGCGTCTCGCTCCGGGCGCTCTAGGAGGCGGCGAGACCTCGCACGACGTACTGCAGGATCCCGCCGTTGCGGAGGTACTCCGCTTCGCTCGGGGTGTCGATGCGGAGGCGGACCTTGAACTCCTTCTCGCCCGCTTTCACGCTGAGCTCTGCTCCGACGAGCTCCGCGCCCTTAAGGCCGGCGGCTCCGGTGACGGAGAACTCCTCTTCGCCTGTCAGGCCGAGGGCCTCTGCCGAGTCGCCCTCTCGGAACTGGAGCGGGAGCACGCCCATGCCGATGAGGTTGGAGCGGTGGATGCGCTCGAAGCTCTCGGCGATGACCGCCCTCACCCCGAGGAGAGCGGGCCCCTTGGCCGCCCAGTCGCGAGAAGAGCCGGAGCCGTACTCCTTGCCGGCCAGCACCACGAGGGGCACGCCCTCTGCCCGGTAGGCCTCAGCCGCCTCGTAGACCGTCAGCTGGCGCCCGTCGGGCAGGTGGCGGGTGACGCCGCCCTCGGTGCCGGGGGCGAGCTTGTTGCGGATGCGGATGTTGGCGAAGGTTCCCCGGATCATCACCTCGTGGTTGCCACGACGCGAGCCGTACGAATTGAACTGCGGGCGCTCCACGCCGTGCTCGACCAGCCAGGCACCGGCGGGCCCGTCCGCCTTGATGGCTCCGGCCGGCGAGATGTGGTCGGTGGTTATCGAGTCACCGAGGAAGAGCAGAACCCGCGCTCGGAAGATCTCCTCGAGGGCTGGCGGCTCTGCACGCAGGCCGTCGAAGAAGGGTGGCTTCCTCACGTAGGTGGAGGAGTCGTCCCAGCCGTAGCGGTCGCCGGTCGGCACCTCGAGTGAGCGCCAGCGGTCGTCTCCGGCGAAGACGTCGGCGTAGTCGCGTGAGAACATCTCGGCGTTCACGCTCCTGGCGGCCGTCTCGGTCACCTCTGCCAGGCTCGGCCAGATGTCGCGCAGGTAGACCGGCTGGCCGTCGGACCCCTCGCCGAGCGGCTCGGTGATGATGTCGGTCGCCATCGAGCCAGCCAGGGCGTAGGCGACGACGAGCGGCGGCGAGGCGAGGTAGTTCATGCGGACCTCGGGGTGGATCCTCCCCTCGAAGTTCCGGTTGCCGGAGAGGATGGCGGTGACTGCCAACCCGTGATCGTTGATGGCGGCGGAGATCTCGGGCGCCAGCGGCCCCGAGTTGCCGATGCAGGTTGTGCAGCCGTAGCCGACGAGGTCGAAGCCGAGGGCGTCGAGATACTCCTGCAGGCCCGCCCGGGCGTAGTAGTCGCTCACGACCCGGGAGCCGGGAGCCAGCGAGGTCTTCACCCACGGCTTCACCTTGAGGCCCTTCGCGACGGCCTTCTTGGCTACCAGACCGGCCGCGATCATCACCTGGGGGTTCGAGGTGTTGGTGCAGCTGGTGATCGCCGCGATGACGACATGGCCGTCGGCCAGGGAGAACTCGGTCCCGTCCTCGAGGCGGACCGGCACCTCGCCGACCGCGCCCCGGCCGGACGGCAGAGAGCTGGGAAGGGCGGACTCGAAGCGACGCCTGGCTTGGCTTAGGGGCACCCTGTCCTGCGGTCGAGCCGGGCCGGCAAGGCTCGGCTCGACGCTCGAGAGGTCGAGCTCGAGGCGCTCGTCGTAGTCGAAGTCCGCCTGCGGATCGTGCCAGAGGCCCTGGGTCTTGGCGTAGGCCTCGACGAGGGCCCGCTGCTCCGGGCTGCGCCCCGTCAGCTCGAGGTAGCGCAGAGTCTCCCGGTCGATCGGGAAGATTGTCACGGTCGAGCCGTACTCGGGCGACATGTTGCCGATGGTCGCCCGGTTCTCGAGCGGCACGTTCGCCACGCCGGGCCCGTAGCACTCGACGAACTTGCCGACCACGCCATGGCTCCGCAAGAGCTCGGCGATGGTGAGGACGAGGTCTGTCGCGGTCGTCCCCTCCTGCAGGTCTCCGTGCAGCCGGAGCCCGACGACCTTCGGCACGAGCATCGAGATCGGCTGGCCCAGCATGGCCGCCTCCGCCTCGATGCCGCCGACGCCCCATGCGAGGATGCCGAGGCCGTTCACCATCGGAGTGTGCGAGTCGGTGCCTACGACTGAGTCGGGGTAGGCGTCGTTGTCGCTTCCGACGAAGACGACCCGGCTCAGGTACTCGAGGTTCACCTGGTGGCAGATCCCGGTGCCGGGCGGGACGACCCGGAAATTGTTGAAGGCCTGCTGGCCCCAGCGCAAGAAGCGGTAGCGCTCGGCGTTGCGTTCGTACTCGAGGGCGGTGTTTACAGATAGGGCGTCGGGGCGCCCGTAGCTGTCGGCCACGACCGAGTGGTCGATCACGAGGTCGACCGGGATCTGCGGGTTGACCCGGTCTGGCTTGCCTCCGAGCGCCTCGACGGCGTCTCGCATGGCGGCCAAATCGACGACGCATGGCACTCCCGTGAAGTCCTGCAAGAGGATGCGGGCTGGCGAGTAGGCGATCTCCTGCTCGCCTCGGCCAGCACCCCGGCGCCGCGAGCCGGCCAGGCGCTCGATGTCGGCGGCCTTCACGTGGAGGCCGTCCTCGTGGCGGAGGAGGTTCTCCAGCAAGAGCTTGATCGAGTAGGGGACGGCGTCGAGGTCGCAGAGCGACGAGAGCGCCTCCAAGGTGTGGATCCGGTACCGATCCTCGCCGACCTCGAGCTCGGCTCTCGCGCCGAAGCTGTCCGTTCTCTGCTGCTCTGCCATCGCTGCCTCCCGGCTGTGATCGAGGATCGGTTGCCTGACGCTCGGAGGCTACCGCTCCTCCCTGGCGGCCGGCATCCCGAGACGGCGTCAGCCAGACGGCGTAGTCGGGGCCACCTCGGGGTGCAACCGGTCGCGCAGCCGCCCGAGGAGGGCCATCAAGAGCTCCTGCTCTGGCTGGTCCAGCGCCTCGGCGATGATCTCTTGCAAGCGGCTCGAGTGAGAGCCGAGCGCTCGCTCCATCCGCTCGGCTCCAAGCGGCGTGAGAGAGGCGAAGGCGCCCCGCCTGTCCTCCGCACAGCTGTCGCGAGCGACCAGACCGGCTTCGCTCAGCCGGTCGACCGCCCTGGTGAGGCCGCTCGGGGTGAGGGAGCACTGGGCGGCGAGGTCGCTCATGCGAAGACGCCTTCCCGGTGAGCGGGCCAGATGCACCAGGAGGTCGAAGCTCTGGTGGGGGAGATCGTGGGCCTGCTCGAAGCTCGGCCCTGCCAGCCTCTTCAGCCCGACGGCCGACTCAACGAGCAGGCTCGCCAGGCTAACTGGGTCACAGCAGCGGTCCTGCGAGCTCACCGAGGCGATCCTACCGGGATCGGGTAGATAGTTGCGTACGAAATCAAATCTCCCGCCCTATCCTGGCGACTCTCTGGAGGTTCCCTTGTCCCCGCTCAAACGCAGTCTCGCCCTTCTCGCTCTCCCGCCCCTGCTTCTCTCCGCCTGTGGCGGGGCATCGAGCCAGCCGACGTCGGCCCGCGGCTGGCTCGAGGCGGCTTCCAGCGCTGCCTCCTCGGCTCGGTCGGTTGACATCGCCGGCTATACCTCCCAGAGCGGGAAGAGGAGTTCGTTCAACCTCGACAGCTTCAAAGACGGCGCCCTCGAGGGGACCTTCGGCACCGCCGGTGCCACCACGAGGATCATCGAGCTCCCGAACGGCTCTTCGTATGTGCGGGCGAGCGCCGAGTTCTGGAGCTTTCTCGGCTCGGCCGCCCACCTGCCGGCCGGCTCGGCCGGCCGGCTCGCCGGCCGCTGGGTGCAGTTCCCGACCGCTGTCGTCGGGCAGCTGACCGGCGGGCTCAGCCTTAGGAGCTTCTCGAGCGCTCTGGGCAAGAGGGTGAGCGCCAAGATCATCGGTCGCCGGCTGGTTGCCGGTGAGCAGGCGGTGGCCGTCGAGGGGCCGAGGCACCTCGTCGTCTACATCGCCGCCTCGTCGCCCCACTACCCGCTGAGGGCGGCGCCCCAGGCCGGCAGGGGGGCGACGGGCCAGATCAACTTTTCCCACTGGGGAGATGGCACGGCTCCGAGGAGTCCGAAGGGGGCCCTGTCGGTGAAGCAGCTGCTGACCGGCGCCGGCTGATCTGGATCGGCTCCAGGTCGTGAGAGGACCTGGCAAAGGTGGGGCCGTGCTCGGCCTGACTGATGGTGACAGCTTCTCGACTCGCCGGGCTCGGGGCCGGGAGCTGTTCCACAAAAAGGCAGCGGCACAGCAGTGCACAGCTTTCGGCAACAGGCTGCCCGGATAGGGAAAAGGGCTTCTGAACTGGGCTTGTGCGCGCCAAGAAGACATCCACCGGTCGCGGGTGTGGGCCCGGGACGCAGAGCGGCTGTCTGCCAACAAGGTCTCTGACGCGACCATGCGCGATCGGCGCCAATCACGAGTGGAATAAGGAAGGGGTCTCAGACGCCGTCGACCTCGACGGCGATCGTCTGGCCGCGACGGCATCTGGCCGCGATGGTGGGAGACATCTCGGGGAGCCGGTCGGCCAGCCGCTCACGCTCCCGGTCGCTCTCGCCGGCCTTTGCGCCACCGCCCGCGACGGACACCTACGGGCGGCGATCTCCACCCTGATCGTCATCGCGGAAGCCAACGGCTGCCGGGTGGTCGTGATCGAGGACCTGGACTTGAAGGACTCTCGGGAGATGGGCCGGGAACCGAGGGTGCCGCGCCGACAACGACCGACTACGAGATGATCACCGCTCTTGTGGGTCGAAGGCTCGGCGCCTGCTCGCGCCAAGCGGTCTGCATCGTCCTCGTCGCCTTCACGAAGGGCGGTCTCCTGCGCCGGATCGAGTCGGCCATCTCACCGGCGCTCTGCGAGCTTCGGATCGGGAGAGCCAGCACCACATCGTCTGGTGCCGCGGCCAACGCACCATCGACGTCGACTACTTCGTGGACTCGAGCACGAGCGGCCCTCCACCAAGCCGCCGGCTGCCGTTGACCCGAAGCAGACCGCTCCTGTGGCCGGTTGCTCTTATGGCCGGTTGCTCCTGTCAGTCAGCCACGGCTCTCGGATCCCTCCCCGTAAGCTCGCCGGAGTGCCTGCAGCTGACGAGCCTGCGAACCGCGTGGAGGAGGTCCTCGAGCTCCTGCGCTCGAGCGGCGGGCGGGTGACGACGGCCCGCCGCCAGCTGCTGGCCGCCCTCTTCGACGCTCCGGCCCACGCCACCGCCGAGGACCTCGCCACTGCTGTGCAAGAGAGGGCACCGGAGGTGCACATCTCGACCATCTACCGCAACCTCGACGAGCTGGAGCGCCTTGGTGTGATCGTGCACACCCACCTCGGCCACGGCCCGGCCACCTACCATCTCGCCTCTGCCTCCCACGGCCACCTCGTCTGCGAGATCTGCGGCACGACCATCGAGGCCCCGCCGGTGCTCTTCGATCAGCTCTCGCGCGAAGCGCTGGCGCGCTTCGGCTTCGAGATCGACCCGCGCCACTTCGCCGTCCTCGGACGCTGCAAGAGGTGTGCTCCCGGCTGAGGAGTTACCGCTCCGAGATCTGTCTCATCTGCCACTCCCGGCGAGAACGGGCTTCGGCGCCACCTTTTGCCGGGTGGCGGTCACGGTCCTTTCCAGCTCGGGGCTGGTGCCGTCTTCGCAGTTCGTCGAGGAGCAGCTGGGCGAGCTCCTGAACCTCTCCTCTCCCTGCGCGTTCACCGGGAGTTTGCCCCGGCGGGCTCCCGCCCCGCTGGCGGTACCGGTAGTGCTGCACGCCTCGGCGAGCGAGTCCCGGCTTGTTGCGGCGTTGAGGTCCGGTCGATGACAAGACCACAGTGCCCGCAGCGCAGGTGCGCTCGGAGAACGACAAGCTTGGCCTTCACCGCCTTTTACCGAGAGCATGTCGTGGAGGAGATACCACCTCTCGGCCACGACGAGACGGGAGCCGTACCAGGCGGCCTTGTAGGTGAGCGGGCGGCGGATCTCGCCGATCGGGCCGGTACGGCCGGGTCGCCCGGCCTTTTTCCCTCAGCGTCGCGATCTGTTGGCCGAGGCCGTCATGGCGGCGACGCCGAGGTCCTCGACCACCACGGTGGCCCTGGTCGTGGCCAGGCGGGCGGTGAGCTTGTGCAGCCGTGGCCGAGAGCACCCGAGCAGCAGCCGTCTCGACGAGCCCACCTCCGAGAGGCCCTTGGACAGCGCCACACCCGCCGACGCCGTGTGCCCGGCCAGGCGGTCGAGCTGGCGGTCCAGATCGGCGCCCGAGCACCCCCTGGCGTAAGGCGCCACGCCGATCCGGCCAGCCCGGGCTCCTCGAAAAGGATCCTCCCCGTCGCCAACTGGCGGGCAGGCGCCGCCAGCACGCCGGCGGGGAACCAGCGGCACGCGCTCTGGCGGCTCACGCCCTTCGCCTCGGCCCACTCGGACAGCTTCACGGCCACGGATCATCTCAGGACCCAGTAACAGTCATGCTCGAACCGAGCAGAGTCACGCTAAACAGTAAACGGCCGGTAACCCCTCGGCCGGGAGGCGATGTGAGAGTCGATCTGCTGTTGACAGGGTTCGGGACCTTCGGCGAGCTCGAGGAGAACCCGACCGAGGCGGCCATCAAGGCGCTCTCGCCGGGGCCGGGCGTCGCTACCCACGTCTTTCGGACCGCCCTCGCATCGGTCGAGGCCGACCTGCCCCGGCTCATACAGGAGCTGAGGCCGAGAAGGGTCGTGGCCTTCGGCCTCGCCGCCTCGGCCGGCGCGGTCCGTCTCGAGACGACGGCCCGCAACCGCTCCTCGGAGACGCCGGATGTCGACGGCGCCAGGCTGCCGAGCCCGATAGCGGTCGACGGTCCGGATCGGCTCGTGAGCACCCTGCCCCTCGGAGAGATCGGCCGAGCCCTGGCGGCGCGGGAGATCGCCACGACATCTTCCGACGATGCCGGCGGCTACCTGTGCAACTATGCCTTCTACCGCCTGCAGCAGCTGGCACCTGCCAGCGGGATCGAGGCCTCCGGGTTCGTGCACGCTCCGGGGCAGGGGGCCTACCGGGCGGCCCAGGGCCGCCCGGTCGACTACCTGGGCTTGATCGAGGTCGTCGCGGCGACTCTGCTCTGAGCGCTCAGCTGAGCGGTCCGGAGCCGCTCTCGGCCCCGAGGTTGCGGTCGTTTCGCAGAGTTATGTGCTCGTTTATGTGCTCGACGTCCTGTTGCCAGTGCCACCCGGCCTGCACCCGAGGGTCTATCTCGGCCTCGGGGCCGAGAAGGCGGCGCACCGCGGCTTCGAGGTCCTCGGGCGTGCTCGCACCGACCTCGGCGACCGTGCCGTCAGGTCGGACGAAGATGTTCGTAGGCACGCCCTTTATGCCGAGCCTCTCGGCGAGGCCCTGCTCGTCGAAGAGCACCGTTCCCTCGATGCCCCACAGCTCGACGAAACGGCGGCCCTCGACGGGGCCTTCCAGCCCCTCCCAGACGTTCAAGAGGATGATTTCCAGGCCCGACCGACCTGTCCGACGGCGCAGGTCCTCGATGACCGGCGCCTCGGCGTTGCAAGGGCCTCACCAGCTGGCGAAGACGTTGACTATGTAGGGCTTGCCCTCCCACTCCGACAGCTCGTGGTACTTGCCGTCGAGGTCGGGGAGGGTGACTGCCGGGAGCTTCTGCCCGACGAGCGGGTGCACAGGCTCAACCGGCTGCGCGGGCGGCGCCTCGGTCAGGAGGTCCTCGAAGATGGTGAGGCTGCCCGTGCCGGCATTGGTGACGAGCACGATCTCGGGCCGGCCGGGGTGGAAGGTGATGCCGCCCGGAGCAGATCCGACCGGCACCCTCGCCCACTCGCGCCCGTCGAGCCCGAGGATGCTTGCGGTCCCGTCCCCCCGGTTGGCTACGTAGAGACGGTCCTCTCCGAAGCCCATGAAGAGCCCGACGGGGGCGTTCGGCACCCTGTAGTCGGCCAGCACCTCGAGGCTCTCGCCGTCGATCTCGGAGATGGTGCTCGCGAGCGAGTTGACGGCGTAGACCCTGTTCGTCCCGGTGCTGACGGCCACCGCGCAGGTGCCCTCGCCTAGCTTCACACGGCCGAGCGGGGTCCCGTCGCTCTCGAAGGCGTTCATCGAGGAGGCGACGAAGTTGACGCAGTAGACCCGGCCCCGGACCAGATCGACGGTGATGGCGCCGGCCCCGAGCTCTGCCTCGGCCTGGGCGAGGACCTCGAGCGAGTCGAGGTCGATGATGGTCATCGTGCAGCCCATCGTGTCGCCGCAGTAGAGCCGCCGCCGGCTCTCGTCGACGGCCAGGCCGGCCGGGAAGGAGCCCACCTCGATCGTGGCCACCACTTGGCGGGCATCGAGGTCGATCACCGAGACCTGATCTGAGCGGGCATCGGCCGTGAAGGCCCGGCGCCTTCGCTGGTCGATGCAGATATCGATCGGCTCCCGGCCCACCTGGATGGACCCGACGACCGAGAGCGTCGCCAGGTCGACGATCGTCACGGCGTTCGACCGGCTGCAAGAGACGTAGGCGAGGTCGGTGGCGACGTCGACGGCTACCCCTTCGGGGTCGTAGCCGACCGCGACTTCGCCGACGAGCCGGTAGCCATGCCCGCTTGCAGTCGGCACGAGGCAAGCCGCTCCCTCGCGGCCGGCGGCCGCCGTCTCCGGCGCGCCGCCGAGCTCGAGGGGCGCCCCCTCGGCAGGCTCCAATCGCGACACTGCTACCTCCTTCTCGCTCGCGTACAAATACGCGAGGCCTACCCAGGACTTCCCGGCGGCAACCTGCCCCGCCTTGCGGCGGAGGCGGACGGGAATCGAACCCGCCGGACGGGGGTCACCCGTCCCACCCGCTTTGAAGGCGGGGGGGCCCACCAGGCGCCCGGACGCCTCCAGCCTGCAAGCTAGCCAAAAGGAGCTCAGGCCCGCACGGCGAGAGCCATCTCGGCTTCCTCGGCGAAATAGCCGATGACGGGAGCTCCTGGTATCTCGCCCGCCAGCAGCAGCCCGCCCGAGGTCTGGGCGTCCGCCAGCAGCAGCAGCTCGTCCTCGTCCACCTCCGAGGCGAGATGGGGCCGGACCCACTCGAGGTTGCGCCGGCTGCCGCCCGGCACGTGACCGGAGCCGGCTGCCTTCCTCGTTCCCTCCAGGTAGGGAACCGCGCCGGCTTCCAGCACAGCGGACACCTTGCTCGCCCTCACCATCTTGTAGAGGTGGCCCAGCAGGCCGAAGCCCGTGACGTCGGTGGCTGCCACGATCCCCGCCTGGAGGGCCGCCGCCGCCGCCTTGTCGTTCAAGGTGGCCATCGTCTCGACGGCGGCCTCGATCGGCGCCCCGGTCGCCTTGTGGAAGTTGTTCAGTATCCCGATGCCGAGCGGTTTGCTCAGGCTGATCGGGTCGCCGGGGCGGGCTTTGTCGTTGCGCAGCGTGCGAGCCGGGTCGACGATGCCGGTCACAGCCAGGCCGTACTTGGGGACGGGGTCGTCGATGCTGTGGCCCCCTGCTAGGAAGCAGCCGGCCGCGTCGGTGACCGCCCGACCACCTTTCAACACCTCGACTGCGAGCTCGGCGGGAGCGGTGTCGCGAGGCCAGGCGAGGAGGTTCAGGGCCACGAGCGGACGTCCTCCCATGGCATAGACGTCCGAGAGGGCGTTGGCAGCCGCGATCCTCCCCCAGTCGTAGGGGTCGTCGACCACCGGCGGGAAGAAGTCGGTCGTGGTCACGACTGCAGGGCCCTTCGGCAGGCCGACCACGGTGGCGTCGTCGCCGCTCTCGAGCCCGCAGAGGAGCTCGCTCCCGGCGACCGCCAGGACGGGTGGGAGGGGTCCGTTCGGACCGGCAGCCAGCTCGATGAGCCGCTCGAGCTCATCGGCCGGCACCTTGCAGGAGCAGCCGCCACCGGCGGTGAGGCTGGTCAAGCGGAATGTTGTGCTCACAGCGACTCCTCCAGCTCGGGAAGCCCGAGCCTCCGTCTCAGAACCGGACCGGCCGTCCGGGTGTCTCCCCGACGCCTCGTGAAGCCGGTGGCGTCGAAGTGGGCTAGCAAGGCCATGGCCACCCGCCGCGAGGTGGAGAGGCGCTGGCGGAAGGCCGAGACGGTGATCTCGGCCTCGCTCCCCTTCAACTCCTCGGCTAGCACCGCTTTTGCCGCCGCTATCGCCTCTGGCAGGAGGAAGAGCCCCTCGCAGTCGACGAGCGCTCCGGTGCGGACGAGGTCTCGCAGCTCGGCTCGGGAGAAGCCATCGAGGGGAGGGGGCGCGAGCGGCGCCCGGCGAGAGGCCACCACATAGGGATGGGCGCCCGAGGAGCGCTCGCCTCTCCGGTAACGCCCAGCCTCGAGGCGCAGGCCAGAGAGCGACTCGGCGATTGCCCTGTCGAGATCGTCTAGCTCGGCGGCCGGGAGCCCGATGGGCCCGGCGGCGTCCAGCCTCGCCCTGAGCTCCGCCTCTCTCCGCGAGCGCTCGGCCGCCTCCACCGCGTAGCGACCGATGTCGGGCGGACGTCTCACGCCGGTCAGACGTTCGAGCAAGCCGACCTCGAGAAAGCCCCGCTCGGCCACGACCCGCTCGATGGACCTGTCCGGGCGGGCCCTCTTGAGCGGCAGGACCGGGCTTATGTCGAGGACCTCACCGCCCCCGATCGTCTCGGCCCGGCCGCCGTCTCTCAGCAAGAAGCGATCGCCCGGGAGGAGCGGGAGGGGGGTGTCGAGCCGGAGGCGGGCGAGCCCGCTTCCTCCGGGCGGGATCTCGCCAGTTCCGAGCAGCCGGATGCGGACCGGGTGGTGGGCGGTTCCGAAGTGGAACTGGCGGTTCCCGCGGGCGCCGAGAGCCGGAGCTGTCTCGAGGAGTTGGAGCGAGACGTCGATGACCCGGGTCGGCTCCCACTGGGCCGGATCGAGCAGGACCTGGCCGCGTGAGACCTCGCGGGCTTCGACGCCGGTGAGGTTGGCTGCCACCCTCTCGCCCGGCCGAGCGCTCTCGCGGTCTGCGCCGTGCACCTGCAAGCGTCGCAGCCGCACCGTCCGCGGGCTGAACGAGGGCGGCGCCCCCGGGTATAGCGCGAGGAAAGAGCCGGTCTCGACCCGGCCGCCCACCAGGGTGCCGGTCACGACGGTTCCGGCCCCTTTGAGAGAAAAGGACCGGTCGACGAACAGACGGGGGCGGCCCAGGTCAGGTGCCGGCTCGCTCGTAGCGACAATCTGCTCTAGAGCGGAGACGAGCTGGCCGAGTCCTTGCCCGCGGACGGAGTCGACCGGCACCACCTCGGCCGTCGCGAGGCGGCTCTTCACCAGGCGCTCGCCCACCTCGGCCCGGACCGCCTCGAGTTGGCTCTGGTCGACCAGGTCGGACTTCGTGAGGGCGACGACGCCACTTTTGATGCCGAAGAGGTCGAGGACGGCCAGGTGCTCGGCCGACTGCGCCCTCCAGCCTTCCGTGGCGGCTACGACGAACACGCAGGCGTCGACCGATCCGACTCCGGCCACCATGTTCTTCAAGAAGCGGGCGTGCCCGGGCACGTCCACCACGCCGAGCACGGCGCCCGAAGGGAGCTCAACACTGGCGAAGCCAAGATCGATCGTGAGGCCTCGCGCCTTTTCTTCGGCGAGCCGGTCGGGGTCGGTCCCGGTGAGCGCCCGCACGAGGGTCGACTTCCCGTGGTCGACATGGCCGGCCGTGGCTACCAGCCGGTAGGGAGGGAGGCTCTCAGAAGGTCTCGGCGTCATGTTGGGCCGCGAGAGAGGAGGTGCTTGAGTGCCGACTCGACGGCCCCGTCCTCACCCGGAGAGACGCTTCGCAGGTCGAGGAGGGTGCGTCCCTCCTGCACCCGGGCGACGACCGGTGGCTCGTGGTCGATGAGGCCGATGCGGTGGTCTCCGGGAAGGCACAGAGCAGCCGACTCGATCTCCATTCCCGGCGAGGAGCCGGCGCCTACAGCCGAAAGCGAGCCGCAGACCGAGACAGGCGGCCCGAGGCGGCCGGCGATCGCCTCCGCCCGTTCTCGGATCTCTTCGGCCGGGGTGGTCGCCATCTGCCAGAAAGGGATCTCATGGCCGCGCCGCTCCGCGTAGGCGACGAGCGTCGCCTGCAGCTCCGAGAGGACGAGGCCGCCGGGTCTGAGAGCCCGGAAGAGCGGGTTGCGGCTGCAGCGGCTGACCAGATCGGCCGAGCCGGCGATCAGCCCAGCCTGCGGTCCACCGAGCAGTTTGTCGCCGGAGAAGGTGACGAGCGCAGCCCCCTGGACGAGGGTCTGGCGGGCCGCTGGTTCGCCAGCTAGGAAGCGAGGCGGGGCGCTTCGCAGCCACGGGGTGCCGGCGTCGAGCAGCCCCGAGCCGAGGTCGACCACCAGCGGCACCCCTAGCGTCGCGAGCTCGGCGGTCGTGACCGACTGGGTGAACCCGACGATCCGGTAGTTGGACTGGTGGACCTTCAGCAGGAGCGGACGTGTCTCTGGCGCAAGGCCGCCGAGCGCTTCCGCGTAATCGGCCAGCCTCGTCTTGTTCGTGGTGCCTACCTCGACGAGACGGGCGCCCGAGGTCGCCAGCACCTCGGGAATCCGAAAGCCTCCACCGATCTCGACGAGCTCGCCTCTGCTCACGATCACTGGCTGGCCCGGGGCGAGCGTTGCGAGCACGAGGAGCAGGGCGGCGGCCCCGTTGTTGACCACCGTCGCGGCCTCGGCGCCCGTGAGCGAGCACAACAGCTTCGAGACAGAAGAGGTCCGCAGGCCGCGACGCCCCGTGGCGAGGTCGAGCTCTAAGTTGACGGCTCCTCGACAAGCGCCTCCCTCGAGCTGGGCCCGCCCGAGGTTGGTATGAAGCAGGGTGCCGGTGGCGTTGATCACGGGACGGAGGAACTGACCGGCTGTCTTCTCGGCGATCTGCCTGGCGAGGGCGGCGTCGCCGGCACAGACCGCCGCTCGGGCGGCGGACACCAGCAACGGGTGGGGGAGGCCGGTGTCTGCCAGCGATCGGGCGATCGCGTCCACCGATGGAGGTCTCTCGGGGCCGCTCACCGGCTCGACGGTAGCTCCGGAGAGCCGAGGCGTGGTCGCTATAGGGTGGGCGGGAGACAGAGCTGCCCTGCGCCGGCTTGTCTCAGCTGTTTCTTCTTACGTACTCGGCTGGGTCAGGCTGGTCGAGGCTGAGTCCCCTCGCAGCGGCATGCTCTTTAGCGAAGTGAAGCCGGGCTTCTCCGAGCTATTGCCCCGCCGTCTTGTCGACGTGCTCACGGAAGTCGGGAAAGGCACTGCGCCCCACCTCGGCCATGTGATCGCTGTTGGCCGCACGGGCTTGCGTGAGATCCTTCCACCAGCCCTCTTCCCCGGTGGGCTCCTTCGGCGGCCCGGACCCCGCCTGCCCGGATCTGGTTGTGGCCCGAGATGGCGTCCTCGGTCTCGGCTTGGGCGTCAGCCCCCTTCTTGAGCAGCTGCGGGTAGCAGAGCTCCTCTTCCGCAGCTGCGTGGCGCTCGAGCAAGTGGGAGAGCGACTTCCAGAGCCGTCCGAGCTCGGCTGGAGGAGCCTGTCCGCCCCGCTTCGCGTCGAGCTCGGCGAAGGCGCCGCTTGAACAGCTCGTGCTCGTCAAGGACGAGATCGGTCATGTCGGGCGATGGCTTCCTCTCCTTGATCGAGGCGTCTCCGGCTTTCCTGTACCCAGCCCCGGGCCCGATGACGCGCCGGCGCGAGACAAGGAGTCAACGGAGCCTCGTCTCAGCTCTCGGCTGGCTCCGGGCCCTCCACGTTCACCGTCGTCGGACCCGACCCGGCCCGGACGACGACGAGGTGGCTCTCGACATCACCGTCGTTGGTCTCTCGATGGATGATCCCTGCCGGCACATGGACGAAGTCGCCGGGCTCGGCCGAGATGCTCTGCCCGCCGCCTGGGCCCGACTCCATGAGGAGGCGGCCGGCCGCCACGAAGATGGAGGTCTCGTGGTTGGCGTGGTGATGCCATCCCGAGCTGACCCCGGGGGCGGTGCGGACGAGACCGGCCCAAAGGCCCTTCGCCGCTATGGCCTCTTCCCTGATCATGCCGGAGGTGGGATCGGCCTGTCTCCGCTCGGCCGGCCGGATGTGTCTGACTGGTGCTGAGCTCATGGCGACAGTGTGCCCGAGCGCCGTTTCGCTTTCTTCGCCGCTCGCGTCGGAGGAAGCTCGCAAAGGGCTCGCCTCGCCTCCGGCGAGAGAATTTCTGCCTCGGGTCGACCGGCCCCTGCCGGTCCTCGATTGCTCGAGCTGGCCTATCGGGCTCCGTGGCTCCCGAGGTAGGAGAGGTACCACCCGACCGCTTGCGGGATGCCCTCTTCCACCTGTACCGAAGGGACGAAGCCGAGCGTCTCTCCGAGGAGCGATACGTCCATCCTGTTCTCTTCGACCTCCGCCGCCAAGGCGTCCACCATCTCGAGCTCGGCCTCCCGACCTACGGCGGCCTCGACGAGCCGGATCATCTCCATCAGCTGGACCTGGCGGCCGGTGGCGACGTTGAGCACCCGCCACGGGTCACTCGCAACGGCCGGCCGCGGGCCGCCGGCCGCCCGGGTGGTCCCGAATTGGCGCTGGTCCTCGACCGCCAGGACTACCGCATGGGCCACGTCATCGCCCCATACGAAGTCGCGCACCATCTTCCCGTGGCCGTGCACTCTGATCGGTTCACCTCGCGAGATCCGTTCGGCGAATGTGTACATCGCCATGTCGGGTCGGCCATCGGTGCCGTAGACAGTCGAGAAGCGGAGGCCCGTGCAGGCGATGCCAGCCGCGTGGGCATAGCTGAAGGCGAGCAACTCGTCGCAACGCTTGGTCGCCCCATAGAGTGACAGCGGGAAGGCAGCGGCGTCGTCCTCGGCGAAGGGCAGGTGGGGCGTCCCACCGTAGACGGCCCCGGAGGAGGCGTAGACCATCGTCTCGACACTGTTGTCGACGGCCGCTTTAATGACGTTCCCGAAGCCCGAGATGTTCGAAGAGATAAAGGTCGCCGGCTCGTCCATCGACTTGCGGAGACCGCCCTGGGCCGCCAAGTGGACGACGGCGTCGGGCCGAGGTTCGAAAAGCGAGCGAACAGCCGGCTCGTCCCGGATGTCACCGGTGATGAGCCGAAAGCCCCGGCGCTTCTGGAGCCGGTCGATCCGGTCATGTTTCAGTTCGGCGGAGTAGGTCGTGTCGAAGCTGTCGATCGCGGCCACCTCATGGCCTCGGTCCAGCAGCTCGTTCGCGACCTTGGCTCCGATGAAGCCGGCCGCTCCAGTGACGGCTATGTGCATCGCCATTGCCTAGCAGAGCCCTTGGGCCGTCGCATCGTGGCCCGATCGCCCCGCTCTGCAGGGTTCTGCCCGCCCGGCAGAACCCGACGCAGCCCGCCGACTGCTCTGGCGGCTGGGCCAGCTTCTCGATCTGGTCGAGTGTGGACGGGAGCAGCTCGCCAGGCCGCCTCGGCGAAGCGCTCGAGGCTCGCATCGGAGAGCCCACGGAAGGCGGCCGAGCTTCGGTCGGGCGTGCAGTCGGGATCGTAGGGGACGAACGCGAGCGGCTCGCCCCGTCAGGTCCAAGAGCTGCGCAACCGACGCTCGGAGCAATCGCGGCCTGGACCTACGTTCACCCACACCGCCGACCTCGGGGCCAGCGTCACCACAGCACGGACAATCGGATGACGATGAGCTACCAGCAAGGCTGCCTCAGCCCCCTGGGAGGTTCCGACCAGCCCGATCGGCGAGCAACCGAGGTCTAGTAGCGCATCGAGGGCAGCCGTGATCGTCTCAAGGGGGCACTTCGCAGATACCGGGCGGCTGCCCAGGGCCGCCGAAGTAGCCGACGGCGAGAGCGACCGTGCCGACAGCGGCGAGTATCCGCGCTCGGGTTCGATCGATCCGTCCTCTGGAGCCCGAGAGCAGCACCACGCCGGGATGCCCCGAGCCTGAACCGGTCCTGTAAGCATGCTGGTGGGAGGTCCTGGCAGGGACCTTTCGAGAAGCTCGGAACCGGCCGCCTCGTGGTGAAGTCTCGCAGGCGACGCACCCAGAGTGAGCACACCGAATACCACAGCCAACAGGAGTCCCTTCCGAGCCGATCGACGGGTCGGCGCGGGCTTGGCGCGGTGGCCTCAAGCCAGCGCCTGCCTCCTATCGTCCACCCAGCACCTTCCGCCGGCGCGTCACCTGTCGCCGGGGTGCAGTCGCTGTCAGCGGGCTTCTGACGTTCAGCACGGAAGCACTTGTGCTCTGATGCCTCTGTCGCGAAGTAGGCGGCGGAGGCCGTTCAGGTCACTGGTCAGCAGCACATCGCCGTCTTGGGTCAGCAACGCGACATGGGCGTCAACGACGTCGGCGGCTTTGGTTGCTCCGCAAAGATCTCCTGTCGGGCGCGACGTCCGACGGTCGATGGCTGCCTCACTTGCACCTCGAAGCAGCTGTGCCAACAGGGCTTGGCGGGGTCCACCGCCTTGCCATGCTTGGGCCACACATCCAGTAGACGTGAGGACCCGGTCGCGATGACGCCCTGCTGCTTCCATGATGTACGTGGCGACTTGGCGGCCGCCTCGATCAAAAGCGATGAGTCCGCCCGTATCGAGGACCAGTCGCTCGTCCGAGACCCGAGAGCGCCTGGAGAGAAAGCTCACGAGCTACGAGGACCCCCAGGTGGCTTCCGGGCTCGCCTACTGGATCGTGTTCTGCTTCGGCCACCCGCGCCGGGAGGCCGGCGCACGTCGGGTCTTGGTACAAGCCACTGTCCCGGTGGCGACAGCCGCCCTGGGGCCGACCCAGCGGTCGTAGGACGCCATCTGGGCGCCGATCGGCTACGAGGGCCTCCGGTTGCGCCTGGCCGAACCGGCCGGCGTGCCCATCCCGGCCGAGTCGGAGGAGCGCATCGCAGAAACCCGGGCGTACCGGCGCCGGGCGGCCGAGGAGTGGCAGCCCGTGTAGCGAGAGGCACGCCCTGGGAGGTGGCAGTCCGCCCCAGGTAGACCGGGGAGACGAAGGCGCAACTCGAGTGCCGGCGAGTCCAGGGCGCACAGACCGGCACTTGGATGGCAGGGTCGCCGGTGGTTGGGGGCGCGCCCTGCCGTGTTATTGGGCTAACCGTCGGCAAAATCGGAGCTACCGATCTGAAGGGGGAG
>JAJZLV010000031.1 GCA_021803215.1 Actinomycetes bacterium
GACCTTTTTAAGCACGACCAGGATCGCTGTCTCCATGACCAACGGCGGCACGGACAGGAGCGGCCACACAAACCAGGGCATCAGACCCTCACAAAGAACACGATGCCGAGGATGAGGGCCACCTGCCCGAGGACGATGAGGAGAAGCGGCACCTCACGCCTGCGGCGTGGACTTGCTCGACTGGTGGACGGCGACGACGTGGCCGGCTGCGCCGGCGCTGGCGAGAACGATGGCGAGGGTGTTGCCGATCTGGCTGCGCTCCAGCGGTGCGATCACGAGAAGCGCCCAGGAGACGAGCCGATGCACTGTGGAGTTGGCCAGCACATCGGTGGCGAGGCTGTCTACCAGGCGGTTGAGGGCACTGGCGACCGACGGGGGTAGGGTGGTGGGTTTGCCTGGGATGGTGCTCATGTCGCTGAGCATACACGGAGTGGGGCTATGCTACGCGGTAGCGCCCGCCGCTCCGGGTGCTCGACCGGCGTGCTAGCCGCCGGTCGCCTACCTGGAAGGAGAGCGTTCAATGGGCCTGCCGGAGGGCGTCACCTCAACACCCGCACAAACAGACCGCCGGGCGGAGGATGTGGCCAAGGTTGCCACAGGAGCCGAGAGCGTGGCCCAGGTCCACCCGGGCCTGGCGGGCGTACTCGGCGAGATCATGTCCCGCATCGCCAACCTGGAGGGCAAGGTACTCGGCACCCCGGCCCCGGCCCCCGTCCCGTCGGTGACGGTGACCCCCGCCGGCGAGCCCGTGCCGCCGCCTCCGGCCGCGGCTGGCTGGGTCCAGCGGGCAGAGGAAGAGGTTAAGCACCTCCTCGGGGAGAAGTGAGCGAGGTCACCGTCGGCGTCCCTCCCGAGCCCGAGGACTCGGCCGAGGAGGTCGCGGAGGCGGTCGCTGACGCAACGGAGGCTGTGGCCGATGCCATGGCCGAGGTCGCAGAGCAGGCAATCGAGGCGGTTGCCGAGGTCGCAACGGCAGCCGTCGAGGCAGTGGGGGAAGCCGAGGAGGCGGCCCCTGAGAGCGGACAGGAGCACGAGCACGAATGGCGAGCGGAACACGAACGGCGCATCGCAGCGTTGGAGGAGGAGGCCGCTACACGCCTCCGCGAAGCCGAGGAAGCGGCAGCGCTGCTCTCCTCCGAGACATCATCGGAGCCGGAGATGACGATCGTGGAGCCGGACATCTCGGAGGAGGAGATCGAGGAGGAGCCGAGGGACGAGCACCTGCCCTGGTGGCAGCGGCTCCTGCGGTGAGCGATCCCTCGGACCTCTCAGACCTGCTCGACGGGCAAGCGTCGAGCACTGACGGGACCGGCCCGGAGCCCCCCCCCTCCGGGCCGTCCTGTCCCGAGTGCGGGGAGACTTTCGCTGGTCCCGCGATGGTTTCGGCCAGCGCCCTCTACCGGCACCTGAGCCGCGAACACGACTGGGACGACGAGCAACTGATCGAGTTCCGGCGCAGCCGGGGCGTGCGGATCAGCAAGCCGAAGGCGACCAAGGTCCGCCCTGACGCCGTGGTCAACCGGGGCAGGTCCCGCAAGGATGCACCCCCGCGGGCGCCCAAGGCCTCGGAGCTCGAGCGCCAACTGGCCGAGACCGTCAAGGTCGCCCAACTCATCCAGACCAAGCTGAACCCGGCGCTCCTCAACCTGGCCATGATGGCGGGGGTGGCGCCGTTTGCCCTGTGCGAGCTCGAGGGCAGCTTTCCGGCGATCACACTCCGCACGGACCGCCCGACCGAGCTTGGCAAGATGCTGACCCTCGACGCGGTCGAGGCCCACGTCTACGCGTTCGCCTACGTCTCCAGCAAGGAGAGTTGGTGGGCGGACAAGCTCAAGGACCTCCTACCGAAGCTGGCGCCTCCTCTGGCTGCCCTCGGCGTGGCCGTGGTCACCTACCGCTACGGGCAGAGAGTCAAGCTGGCCATGGAGTCCCAGCCGATGAAGCAGGCCAACGCCATGTGGGAAGAGATTAAGAGGAAAGCGGCCGAGGCACAGGCACAGGCTCAACCACAGGCCCAGGAGGAGGGCTGAGCCCTGGGCATCTCCTACTCCCCGGCTGACCGCTACGCGATCCTCGGCACCTCGGGCACGGGCAAGACGGTGCTGACCGTGGCCTGGGCCTCGATGCTCGTGCCGGTGGACAGCCGGGACTGGGAGGTCTGGTGGATCGAGACCAAGCATGACAAGGACGACCTGGCCATGCTCCACCGCTGGGGCTACAGGCAGCCGGGGCGGGGCGACACCGCGCGGCGGCTGATCCCGCTTTACGCCCCCCGGCTCGACGCCGACGGCGTGCCGCTCCTCGACACGGCACGGCGCCGGGTCGTAGCCGAGAAGGCCCAACTCATCTGCGACCGTGCCCTTGAGCGCGGAGGCGTCCTGTTGGTCTTTGACGAGTTCCAGCACGTCGTCTACTCGAGGATCTCGGCCGGGGCCGGCGTCGAGGACGTGGCCAAGCGCGGCAGAGGGCTCGATGTGGGCATGATGGGCGAGGTGCAGGAGCCCGTCGCCGTCCCTCGACTGCTGTTTTCGCAGGCCACGCACCGCGCGATCTTTGGCCTGGAGCACATGCCCGATATCAAGATCGCCCGGGAGCTCAACCCCAGCTATGCCGCGGGATGGCCCCGGGACACCGACTCGACCGTGCCCGACCGGCACGGGTTCTGGCTCCGGAGCGGTCCCCAAGCCGGCGATGACAACGCCTGGCACTACTGGCGCCACGTCCGGGCCTGGCACGACGCTGTTCACAAAGAGCCTGCTCAGCGCTCTTGACAACAGCCGATACGGGTGTATACTGATCTACATGACGCACACCACCACAGTGCAGGTCCTCAAGGTCGGCAACATCGACACGTCGCGCGGTCACTGGATCATCCTGCGGAGAGACAACAACCGTCTGGGTGGCCACTATGGCCAGCACTACTACCTCGAAACCATGAACGGCCTCGTAGTCAAGGTCGAGGACATCGATACCTACGATGCTGACAAAGCCTTGAGCCGTGCCGGCGCCACCGCACGGCTCTACGGTGCCAAGCTGATCCCCGACCTCGTTTAGGGCGAAACCGGCTCCGGCCGGTCGGCCGCTTTAGACCCTCTCTGACGAATGCCCGGTGCCACCTGGTGCCGGGCATTTCCGCGTCTTGACCGCTACGCGTGGTACACTCCCCGCAAACGAGCCGAGCGGGGCTCCTATCGGCCCCGGCCAGACCAGCCGGGCCTGGCATAGGAGGTTTGAGCATCCCTCGCATCGGTTTCTCGTTCGGTAACTTCCTGGTGATCGGCCTGGTGGCGGGAGCCGCGGTGCCGGTCGTGTGGGGTGGCATCACCTGGTGGGGCAACTCGTCCCTGCCTCTCAACGCCGCCGCCAAGAGCTTTGTCTCCTGGCTCAACTTCGCAGGGAAGGGGTACTGATATGGCCGCACCGGCCGTCACCCAGCAGGCAAACACCTCGGCGCAGGCCATCGCAGATTTCCTCGCCTACGCGAGGCGCCGTAACTATCCCACCTTGTCGGGCTCGATCCCCAACGGCGCCACCGGAGGCTCCTCCGCCGCCCAGGTGACCTGGACCCCGGCAGACATCCCCGACGTGGCAGCGTTCGCCACCGAGATCATGCTGTTCGTGACGCTCCCCATCACCCTGACGCTGCCCGCCAGCTCGTCCGTGGTGGTCAGCCCCTACGCGCCCTACTCGGCG
>JAJZLV010000148.1 GCA_021803215.1 Actinomycetes bacterium
CGCCTCCATGGCTACTGCGATGATGTGCCGCCGGCAGAGTTCGAGGCCGCGTTCTACGCTGCCCAGCAGGCCGACCAGTCACTGGTTGGAATCCAATAGCCACAGCCTCCATCGAACCCAGGGCGGTTCAGATCATCTCGCGGCGGCGCTTCTCAGCGCGGCGTAGCCCTGCCAGTCGGTGGCGGCTCGCGCCGCCGTGGTGGCGGGCGAGTAGCCGATCGCCTTCGCCACGACGGTGGCCGGCACCTCGCTCAACAGGTGGGTGAGCGCACCCTGGCGCTCGTGCCTGGTGATCCGGAGCCGGTTCAACCGGGTCGTCAGCCACGCCGCGACCATCGGGTCTCCCGGGTGGAGACCCGGGAAGAGGTATGGCGAGTCGGCGCCCCTCGCGTTCTCGACGACGCGCTCCTCGAGGTAGGCGGAGACGAGCCCGGTGACCCGCTCGGGGAGGGCCACCGGGTCGTCACCGAACGCGAGCGCGACCGTCCCGTCCTCGCGGCGCTGGACGTCTGTGAGCCGGAGGGCGGCAACACGGGTGATGGGCTGGGCGAGCATGACGACGACGAGCCCGGCGACGCGGTCGGACAGCGGGATCGAGACGTCCTCCAATAGGCGCCGGACGATCTCGCTGAGGCGCGAGAGGGGACACCCGGCTGCGGGAGACGGACGCGACGGAATCGGCGGTGCGCCATGGCGAAGGTGACGAGGTCGACGGCGAGCATCGGGATCGAGGTGCTCGAGAACCAGGCGTCGACGTCGCCCTGGGTGAGCTCGGCGAGACTGTGACCACGACTTCACAGGAAAGACAGGAACCGGACCGCCGCGTCGGTGTGGTCCCTCGCAAGGTTGGCTGCGCCGGCAGAGAGACGCCCTGCCTCGGCCCGCACCTGAAGCTTCGTCGAGTGGCGCCAGGCGAGGTAGAGGCCGACCTCTCGTCGCGCCTTTTGGTCCTCGATCCTTCGCAGCCGGTGCTGGCGCCAGGCCTCGAATGCGGCGAGGTACCGGTCGCAGCAGGCATGCCTCGATGAGAAGGGCGCGGAGGAACTCCCGGCTCTGGCTGCCCGCCAGGGTGTCGATCCCGTGGTGGGTGAGGGGCACCTCGCCTCGTGCGAGCGACGACAGCCGCCAACGGTTCGCCGGCTGGTTGAGCCACCTCATGGCCGCAAGAGGCTTCGGCCTCGAGCAGAGCCTAAAGACCAGCTAGAGAGAGCTCTCACCAGAAAACCTCCGCCACTTGGCCCAGAGCGGGAGCCGGGATGCCAAGCTCTCGATGTGACTACCCAAGCAAGCGACCTCCTCAAGCCGCCCGTTGCCGAGCGCCGCCCCCACGTCATCGAGGCCCACGGCGACCGGCGGGTGGACGACTGGTACTGGCTGAGGGAGAGGGACGACCCGGCGGTCATCGCCCTCCTCGAGGCCGAGAACGCCTACACCGACGGGGCCACCGCCCACCTCGGACCGCTGGCCGACCAGGTCAACTCCGAGATCATCGCCCGCACCCGCCTGAGCGACGTGAGCTACCCGGCCCCGCGAGGAGCCTGGGCCTACTACGTCCGCACCGCAGAGGGCCTCCAGCACTCCATCTACTGTCGCCGGCCGGTCGAGGCCCCGCTGCCTCCTGGGCTCTTCGGCGACGACGAGCCGGCTGAGGACCCGCACGAGGTCGTCGTGCTCGACGAGAACCTGCTGGCCGAGGGCTACGAGTACCTGGTGGTCGAGGACCGGGCCCTCAGCCCCGACCAACGCCTGCTCGCCTACGCCATCGACACGACCGGCGCCGAGCGGCTGACGCTTCGGGTGCGAGACCTCGCGAGCGGCGAGGACCTCGCCGAGGTGATCGAGGACGTCTACTACGGCCTTGGCTTCTCGGCCGACAGCTCGACGCTCTTTTACACCCGGCCCGACGACTCGCACCGCCCCTACCAGCTCTGGCGCCACCGCCTCGGCACCCCGGTCGGACAGGACGTGAAGGTGTTCGAAGAGCCCGACGAGCGGTTCTTCCTCGGTGTCGGAACGAGCAAGGACGATGCCCTCGTCTTCTTGCAGCTCCAGTCGAGCACCACCTCTGAGTGGCACTACATCCCGGCCGGCGAGCCCGAGAGCGCGCCTCGTCTGGTGGCCGGTCGCCGCCAGGGCGTCGAGTACTCGGTCGAGCACCACCACGGCGAGCTCGTCATCATCGCCAACGACGACGCCGAGAACTTCGCCCTTTTCAGCGCCTCGCTCGCGGATGCCTCGCCCTCCAACTGGAGACTCCTTCTCCCCGAGCGACCCGACATCCGGATCGAGGAGCTCGATGTGATCGAGGGCTACGCCCTCTTGGCGGAGCGAGGCAACGCCACCACCTCGATCAGGCTCTTCCCGCTCTCGGGCGGCACCGAGCAGGTGATCGAGGCGGCGCCCGCCGCCTGCGCCCTGTTCGGGGCGAACCACGAATTCGAGACGACCAAGGTGCGCTACGAGACGACCTCTCTCATCGAGCCGCGGGCCCTGCGAGAGCGAGACGTGGCGACCGGCCGCGACGAGCTCCTTCGCCAAAGCGAGCTGCCGGGCGGCTACGACCCCGCCGAGTACCGGACAGAGCGCCACTTCGCCACTTCGGCCGACGGCACCCGGGTCCCGATCACCCTCGCCATGCGGGCCGACCGGCCGGCCGGGGAAGGACCGGCCTACCTCTACGGCTACGGCGCCTACGGGGTGAGCTCGGATCCGATCTTCAGCACGATCCGGCCGATCCACCCCCTCTTGGACCGGGGGGTCGTCTACGCCATCGCTCATGTGCGGGGCGGAGAGGAGATGGGGCGGCGCTGGTACCTCGACGGCAAGCTCGCCAACAAGCACCACAGCTTCGAGGACTTCCTGGCGGCGGCGGGCTTCCTCGTCGAGGAGGGCTATGCCAGCCCCGACCGGCTCGTCGCCAACGGCGGGAGCGCCGGGGGCCTGCTCATGGGGGCGTCGGTCAACCTCGACCCGTCGGCCTTCGGAGCCGTCATCGCAGAGGTGCCCTTCGTCGACTGCCTGACGACCATGCTCGACGTCAGCCTGCCTCTCACCACCAACGAGTGGGAGGAGTGGGGCGATCCCATCTCGGATCCCGAGGCCTACGCCTGGATCAAGGCCTACTCCCCCTACGACAACGTCCGGGACGAGCTCTACCCGCGCATGCTGGTGACGGGCGGGCTGACCGATCCTCGGGTCGGCTACTTCGAGCCCACCAAGTGGGTGCAAAAGCTACGGGCAGCTCACGTGGAGAACCCCGGGCGGATCCTTCTGCGGATGGAGCTGGGCGCCGGGCACTTCGGCCCCTCGGGCCGCTACGACGCCTGGAAGAAGAGGGCCTTCGTCATGGCCTTCGCCTTGGATGCCATCGGGGCGACCGAGCGGATCGCCCCCCTCGAGAAGGCCTGACCGCCTAGGCCGAAGAGGGCGGCGAGGCCGGGTTGAAGACGACGTCGTAGGGCTGCACGAAGCCGGGCAGCCGAGCTGGAAGGCCGTTCACCTTCACACCGAGGTACTTCGGCGCCCCGATGCGGATGACGAGCGGCCCGCTCGCCTTGTAGGTGGTGGTCTGGCCGGCGATGAGGGTGTCCTGCCAGACATAGGGCCCGCCGGTCGTCTGCTGGATGCCGATCCAGCAAAGGCCGCCCGTGTCGGTCATCTGGACCGTGTAGCTCCCCTTCGGAGCGACGAAGGCGACCTCGGTCGGCGAGGTCGAGACCGGCACGAGGGCGCTCGGAGCCGTCGTTCCGGTCGGGGCGTGGCCGTGCCGGCGGTGGTGGCCCGCCCCGGCGCGGTGGCTGGTCGCCGGCCTCGTGCTGCCGGCCGCCTGCGAGCTGCTCGCCGCCAGGTGGACCCCGACGAGCGAGAGGGCGATCAGGATGACGGCGACCGCTGCCATGGTCCCGACCCGGCCGAGGAGCGGCCCGAGCGCCGAGCGCCGGCCCTCTCCGGCCTGGCGGGAAGAGAGGCCTCGAGCGCCGGCGGGGTCGCTTCGCCGGCTCGGGTCCGCCCGCTCGAAGCGGACGCCCTCTCTGAGGCTCGACGCCATGACGGGCAGCACCCTCGTGCTCTCGTCTCGTTCCCGCGGCGGGCCGAGGGCGTCGTCCTCGTCCCCGAAGCGGGTCCCGGCCGGCGGCGAGGCGATGCTGGCCCTCGGTGGCCGCGCTGGGAGCGGGGTGAACGGCCGCGGGGGCGGTATGAGCGGCCGGCCAGGGGGCGGGCTCTCGCCGGCCGGGGGGCGGGCCGGCTCCGAGGGCGGCGGGATCGGGGTGAACGCCCGCGGGGCCGGTATGCGCGGCCGGCCGGGGGGCGGGCTCTCGCCGGCCGGGGGGCGGGCCGGCTCCGAGGGCTCGGGTCGCTCTGTCCGGATGTGGCCGTAGGTGGCCCGCTCCGGGGGTACCGGCCTTATGGGGGCGGCGCGGCTGCTTCGCCGGGAGACGCCGCCCAGCACCTCGAGACCGTGCTTGTAGTTCTTCATCGACCGGCGCTCGGAGCGGGCGAGCCCGACCCTCGACCAAACGAGGCCGATGGAGATGACAGCTGCCAGCCCGATGACAATTAGGGCGTCCATGAGATCTCGGTCCCTGTTCCTGACCAAATAAGGCCAGCCCAACGAAAACAATATTCAAGCGGGCAAGCCCCCCACTTTCGGAGGGCGCCCTCCCGCCCCCTCAGCCGAGCCTGAGCGCGAGGCCGTCTGCTGCTACGAGGACGTCCAGCAGGCTACCGGCGAGAGAGGCGGCCTCCTCTCCCAGCTGATCGAGCTTGTCGTCGGAGTGGGTGGGGTCGTGGTGGAAAAGAGCCAGCCGCTTGGCTCCGGCGGCCTTCGCCACCTCGAGCGCGTAACCGGGAGTCGAGTGGCCCCAGTAGGACTTGGCGGCGAACTCCGCCGGGGTGTACTGGGCGTCGTGGATGAGAAGGTCCACCCCGTCGGCGAGCTCGAGGGCCGCCTCCCCGACGGCTCCGGAGCCGGCGGAGGGCGCCTGGTGATCGCTCAGGTAGGCGATGGCCAAGCCCGCCGCCTCGAGGCGGTAGCCGAGGGTCGGCCCACGGTGGGGCACCTGGCGGGCCGTCACCCGGGCGCCACCGCGCAGCTCGAGGACGCTCCCGTCGCCGAGCTCGTGGAACTCGAGCTCGGCGCCGAGCCCGTCGAGGCCGACCGGAAAGTAGGGCGGGCGGATGAAACCGTCGAGCGCCTTCTCGAGACTGGGCCCGTCCTGCGCCGGCGCATAGAGGTCGAGGTGCACCCCGCTCGTGATGGCAGGGAGGAAGAAGGGGAGCCCCTGGAGGTGGTCGAAGTGGAGGTGGGTCACGAGGCACGAGAGAAGGTACGACGGACCGGCCGTCCCGCCCCTCCCGGCATGGGGGAAGGCCGCCGTCCCGGCGAGCGTCTCTCCGAGGGTCCGAGAGCCGGTGCCGAGGTCGAAGACGACCGGCGGCTCGGCCTTTGAGAGCTCGACCGACACACAGGCTGTCGCTCCGCCGTATCGGGAAAGCTCCGGCCCCGAGCAGGGGCAAGAGCCCCTGGTCCCATGGAACGTCACCGTCGGCAAATGGACCTCCGTCGGGCCGGGCGAGCTCGCCTTTCGAGCGGTCCGAAGGCTACCGGCTGCCGGCGAGGGCCTGGAGAGGCAGCATCGACACCAATGCGGCTCTTGATCGACGGCACGTTTGATGTCATAGTGACGTCATGGAGCTGTCGCCAATTGTCGAGGCGATCGGCGATGACCTGCGCCGAGCGGGCGCCGTCGGGACCGAGGAGACCCGGCGCATAGCCGACCTGCTCGTCACGAGCGTCGAGGCCCCCCTCGGGCTCCGGGTGATCGAAGCGCTCCAGGAGGCCGCCCGCGAGCTGTCTGACTCCTTCCCGGGAGCCCAGGTGGAGGTCCGGATGCAAGGCAGGGATCCGGTCCTCACCCTCTCGCTCTCGAGCCCGGCCCGCAGTGCCGGCGGCGCCGAGGGCGAGCCGGGCGCCTCCTACGGGGAGGACGAGCTTGCCCGCCTCACCCTTCGGCTCCCCGAGAGCTTGAAGAACCAGGTCGAGCGGGCGGCCTGGCGCGCCGGCACCTCCATCAACTCCTGGATCGTCTCGGCTGTCGCCCGCGCTCTCGATGCACCGGCCGGCTTCGGCTTCCCGCCAGCAAGCTCGCGCCGGCTCCCGCGCCGCATGACCGGCTACGTGCAGGGCTGAGAGGGACGACCGATGCGAAAAGGAGAAGCGAGATGGAGTGGTCATTCGCAGGAGCCGGAGCGGTGCAGGCCGAGGTCGAGCTGCCGTCCGGCGAGATCGAGCTGCGCCCGGTCGGAGACGGCGAGCTGAGTGTGAGCCTCGCGCCCTTCGGCTCGGGCGGGCGCCGGGCAGAGGAGCTGATCGAGGCCTCGGAGGTCTCCTTCGCCGAGGGCCGGCTCAGGGTCCACGTCCCGCAACGGCCCTTTCGCAGCACCGGGCTCAAGTGCACGATTCTTCTTCCGAGCCGCTCCTCGGTGAGAGCCAGAACTGCCTCGGCCGACATCCAAGCCGGCGGAACGCTCGGCGACTTCTCCGCCGCGGTGGCGAGCGGCGACGTCGACCTCGGGCGGATCGAAGGCGAGCTCGTCTTCACCGGGGCGAGCGGCGACCTGCGCTGCGAGGTCGTGACGGGCCGGCTGAAGGTGAAAGGGGCCAGCTCCGACGTCTCGGTAAAAAGCGTCGGCGGGCCGGCGGAGATCACCCTCGCGAGCGGCGACGTGAGGATCGGCGACCTCATGGCCTCGCTCAGGGCGGCGACGGCCTCGGGCGAGGTCGAGCTCGGCTGCGTCCACGCAGGGAAGGTGAGCGTGCAGAGCGCCTCGGGCGACATCTCGATCAAGGTAGCGCCCGGCGTGGGGGCCTACCTCGACCTCACGAGCCTCTCCGGCCAGATCGACTGCGAGCTGCCGATGAACGAGAGCCTCGAGAGGGCGGCCGATCTCACCCTCAGCTGCCGGACGATGAGCGGCGACGTGAGGATCTCCGCGGCGGCCGTCGGTGCGGGCAGCCTCGGCCACGACTGAGCATCGTGGCCGAGGCTGAGCTGGCTCAGACCGTAGCCAGTAGCAGCCGCCTGCTCCCGACCTGGGACAGGTCCCAGGTTCCCCCCTCCGGGCGGGCAGGATAGCCATTGGAGAATGGACTGACAATAGGTGGTCCTTGCCAGCTCACGGCCCGCGCTGGTCCCAGCTCGACTCGTACGGGCGGTGCCTTTCCGGCAGGGCTGAGCGCTTCCAGACGAGCACCTTGCGCCGGAAGTAGCAGACCTCTTCTCCTCGCTGGTTGAAGCCCTTCGTCTCGACCGTCACGACCCCTCGGTCGGGCTTCGAGCGCGACGCTCTCACCTCGAGCACCCTCGTCTCGGCGTAGATGGTGTCGCCGTGGAAGGTGGGCCTCTTGTGCTGCAACGTCTCGACCTCGAGGTTGGCGATGGCCGCTCCCGAGACGTCCGGCACGCTCATGCCGAGCACGAGCGAGTAGACGAGATTGCCGACGACGACGTTGCGGCCCTGGGGGGTGTCGTTCTCGGCGTACCACTCGTTCGTGTGGAGCGGATGATGGTTCATCGTGATCATGCAGAAGAGATGGTCGTCGTACTCGGTGATCGTCTTTCCGGGCCAGTGCCGGTAGACGTCGCCCACCGCGAAGTCCTCGAGGGCGCGACCGAAGGGGCGCTCGTGCTCGGCGGCCATCCTCACTCCCCCTCGGCGGCGCCGGGCTCGCGGATCGAGAACGAGAGGACCCAGTCCGGCGAGCTGTCGCCGTCGATCGTGAGCTGCCAGGTGAAGCGGCTGGACGGCGGCAGCGGCAGGGGGCCGAAGTTCACCGCCAGGGCAACGTCGATCGGCGCTCCCTCCGGCACGCTCGCCGGCCGGGTCACCTCGAAGTCGCCCCGCACCTCCATCGGTTGCGGGCCGTCGGGCGTCTCGATCATGACCGGCTGGCCGTCCTCGTCGACGAGGAAGAGCTCCCAGTGATGGGGCGTCCCAGTCTCGGTCCAGTCGACGTCGATCTTGATGGCCACCGCCGACGGCATCGGGTCGGGGCCGATGAGGCTCCAACCTCCCCCGAGGATGTAGAGCTTCCCGTCGGCCACTTGAGCCGAGTCGCACAGCAGCATCGTCACTCTCACCCCGGCCAAGCTAGCTGGGAAGCTGAGCAGCCTCGCCATAACCTCGCCCCATGGCATCGATAGAGCTCCGAAGCGACCTCTACAGGCGACCGCTCGCCCGGGCGCTCGAGCTCCTCGGCTTCGGCCCGGGCTGGAGCTGTGTCGACCTCGGGGCAGGGGGAGGAGACGTCTCGATCGAGCTGGCCCGGCTGGCGGGACCCGGCGGGCGGGTCTACGCCGTCGACTCCTCTCCAATCGCGCGCGACGAGACGGCCAAAGCCGCCGCCCGGGCCGGTGAGGCCCAGGTGGTGGCCCTCACCCAATGGGCCGAGGAGCTCCTCCTCCCCGAGCCGGTCGACCTCGCCTTCTGCCGCTTCTTGCTGCTGCACGTGCCCGAGCCGCCGGCGGTCCTCGTCCGGATGGCCCGGGTGGTCCGCCCGGGCGGCTACGTCGTCGCCGAAGAGCCGATAACCACCGCCGGCCGGATCGCCGGCGGCCCCCTCTCGATGCCGGACGCCCTCCACCAGGACATCGGTGCCCTGCTGCCGGGCCTCTTCCGCCAGACAGGCCTCGAGATCATCGACGCCTGGGCCGAGGCGCCCGCCGGAGCCGGACCCGGGCCGGTCGCGAGCTACCTGGCGGAGCTGACCGGGGTCGACCCCGGTGACGAGGCGATAGTGCTCCCGCCGCTCGTGACGGTCATAGGAAAGGTCCCGGGCGGCGGTGCCAGCTCCTAGTGTCACCGCCATGACGCGAGAGCTCACCGACCTCACGGCCGCTTGGGCCGCCCTCGAGAAGGCGGACGCCATCGTAAAAGGCGCCATCTCGGCCCTGCGCGCCGCCAGCGAGGGAGGGCGCCGGCTCGACGACCACCAGCTGCTCGCCTACGACCTGGCGCACTGCGCCGCCGGCCTGGCGACGGCACGGACGGCTTTGGCCTACGGAGCCGCCGGCGACGTCGAGGCCCGGCTCGCAGCCGTCTTCACAGCCGACGCTGTCGCCGACATCGTCGCCCGCAGCCTCGGCCGCGAGGCCGATTGGGGCACCCGGGCCGGCTGGCAGGACGCCATCTCGGAGTTCCTCGCCGCCGGCCGGTCGCCGGCGGCTCTCGCCGGCCTGGCGGAGACGCCAGGCGACCGCCGGCTCGACGGCGACTTCGAGCTCGTGCAAGAGAGCTTTCGCCGCTTCGCCGAGGACCAGATCGAGCCGGTGGCCGAGAAGATCCACCGCGGCAACGGCGACATCCCCGAGAAGCTCCTTCGCGGGCTGGCGGCGATGGGCGGCTTCGGGCTCTCCGTGCCCGAGGAGTACGGCGGCTTCGCCTCGGGCGGGGAGAACGACTACCTCGCGATGGTCGTCGCCACCGAGGAGCTCTCGCGAGCCTCGCTCGGGGCAGGCGGCGCCCTCATCACCCGCCCGGAGATACTCACCCGAGCCCTCTTGAAGGGCGGCACCGAGGAGCAAAAGCGGGAGCTGCTCGGTCCGATCGCCGCCGGCGACAAGATGGTCGCCGTGGCCGTCACCGAGCCCGACTTCGGCTCCGACGTGGCCAATCTGACCGCGACAGCCACCCCGGCCGCAGGCGGCTACCTGCTGAACGGGGTGAAGACCTGGTGCACCTTCGCCGCCCGGGCGGAGATCCTCATGCTGCTCGCCAGAAGCGACCCGGACCGCTCGAAGGGCCACAGGGGCCTCTCCCTTTTCGTCGTCGACAAGCCGCCGGCCGACTCGAAGGGCTTCCTGCTCCGCCAGGAGGAGGGCGCCGGCCGGCCGGCCGGGCTCGGATCGGGCAGCCTCGAGGGACGGCCTATCGACACGCTCGGCTACCGGGGGATGCACTCCTACGAGCTCGCCTTCGACAACTGGTGGGTGCCCGAGGCCAACCTGGTCGGGGGTGAGGCCGGCCGGGGTCAGGGTTTCTACCTGCAGATGGCCGGCTTCGAGAACGGCCGCCTGCAGACTGCCGCCCGCGCCCTCGGCGTCATGCAGGCCGCCTACGAGGCGGCCCTCGACTACGCCCGGCACCGCAAGGTCTTCGGAGAGGCGATCGTCGACTACGAGCTCACGCGGGTCAAGCTCGGCCGCATGGCGTCCATGATCCAGGCGAGCCGGCAGTTCGCCTACGAGGTCGCCTCGATGATGGCGCGGGGCGAGGGCTCGATGGAGGCCTCGATGGTGAAGGCCTACACCTGCCGGGCGGCCGAGTGGGTCACGCGAGAGGCGATGCAGATCCACGGCGGCATGGGCTACGCCGAGGAATTCAAGGTGAGCCGCCTCTTCGTCGACGCCCGGGTGCTCTCGATCTTCGAAGGGGCCGATGAGACCCTTTGTTTGAAGGTGATAGCCCGCCGCCTGGTCGAGCAGGCGGCGGGCTGAGACCAGGCCGGAACCTAGGTCGAGCTGCAGACGGCACCGGCCGTCCCATAGCCCAGTGTTGCGCCAAGCGTCAGAAGCTCGACTGGTCGCTCACGACTCTCTCGGCGCTGCCGTCCGGATGACGGACGTAGGTGTCCTTCCGCCGGTAGCGGCGCGGCGTCTCGAAGACGAGACCGACGACGAAGGCGACGCCGCCCACGATCATCAATATGACACCGATGGTGCCCCAGTTGGCGTGCTGGTTCGGGGCGTAGATGGCGAACCGGAGGATGGCTCCGACCGCCACCAAGATCAAACCAAGTCCTACTCCAGCCACTTCTGCCTCCTGCAGTGCGGCATCCTTTGACGGGATGCTCTTGGAACAAAAGGGTTTTACCCCGAAAGCGCTCCTCACACTCCTCTGGCGGGGCTCGTCGCAGCCGGCGCCCGGCGCGAACCGGCCCGCTCCAGGGGCGGAAGGAGGAGCTTCACGAGGAGTCCGGCGAGCTCGGCCCGCTCGCCGGGAGCCAGCGCGGCCGCCAAGGCGTCGCCTCCTGCCTCGAGGGCCGCTTCGGCTCTTCGAGCCAGCCTCTCTCCTCTGGCAGTCACCTCGAGGAGGTAGCTCCGCCGGTCGGAGAGCTTCCTCGCCCGCTTCAAGGCGCCGAGGCTTTCCAGCGAATCGACGAGCTCGACGGTCGTGGCCGGCCCGATGCTGAGCCAGGAGCCGAGGATGCGTTGCGAGCAAGGGCTCTTTATGAGCAACGAGAGCGCCGTGACCTCGCGCAGGTCCGTCCCGAGACGGCGGAGCACCGGCCCGACCGCTTGCTCCGCCAGCTCGCCGGAGAGGAAGAGGACGAACAAGAGCGAGCCGGCAAGCAGCTCCGGCAGCGGCTCGGCCCGGCGGCTCTCGGCCAGCCGGGCGAGCAGCCGGCATAGGCGCCGCCGCTCTGGCGACTCGAGGCGCCCGCAGGCGAGCTCCTCTCGCTCTCCGAGAGCGCCCGCCAGGTCGTGCGCCCGCCTGCGCCCCCGGCTGCTTAGGGCCAAGGCGTAGCTTCGACGGTCGTTCGGGCATCGGTCACGCACGACCGCCCGGGCGGCTTCGAGGTCGTCGATAAGCTTCACCATCACCGAGCGGTTGACCGCGAGGTACTCGGACAGCTCGGCCTGCGAGCATGGCCCCGAGCTCTCGAGAAGGCCGAGGGCTCCGAGGTGGCGGCAGGCTTTGCCCACCGGTGTCCCGTCCTCGAGGGCTCCTTTGCAGGCGGCCTGGCGGGCCAGTCGCAGCAAAGAGCCGAGCAAGAGCGGGTTCGGCTCGACAGCGGCCACGGCTCGATGCTAGCCCGATAGTTCGGCGTGTGGATTGTTTCGTCAATGGATTGTCTGGTCAACGAAGGGTAGCGTCGGCGCATGGATCGCAAGTGGTGGACCCTCTGGGCGGTTTGCACCGGCATCTTCATGCTGCTGCTCGATCTCACGATCGTGAACGTCGCTCTGCCCCAGATCGCCAACGCCTTCGGCGCCTCCATCTCCGACCTCCAGTGGGTGATCGACGCCTACGCCCTCACCCTCGCCTCGCTCCTGCTCACCTCCGGGTCGCTGGCCGACTCGTTCGGCCGGCGCAAGCTGTTCTCGATCGGCATCGTCGCCTTCACCCTCGGCTCGCTCCTGTGCGGCGTCTCGACCGGATCGCTCTTCCTCATTCTGGCGCGGGGATTCCAGGGGATCGGCGGTGCCATCATGTTCGCCACCTCCCTCGCTTTGCTGGCCGAAGCCTTCCGGGGGCGCGAGCGAGGAATCGCCTTTGGCGTCTTCGGCGCGGTGACCGGCATCGCCGTCGCCGTCGGGCCGGTGCTCGGCGGGCTGCTCACGAGCGGGCTCTCCTGGCGCTGGATCTTTCTCGTGAACCTTCCCATCGGGGCGGCCGCCCTTTGCATCACGCTGCTTCGAGTCGACGAGTCGCGCAACCCGAGGGCGCACCGCACCGACTGGATCGGATTCGTGACCTTCTCCGGGGCCCTCGCCGCCCTCGTCTACGGGCTGATCGAGAGCAGCACGAGCGGCTGGGGGTCAGCCACGGTCGTCGGCTCGCTCATAACGGCGGGCCTCCTGCTCGTCGGCTTCGTCGCCACCGAGCTCGCCCGGAGAGAGCCGATGCTCGACTTCTCGCTCTTGCGCAAGCCGACCTTCTCGGGGGGCCTCGTGGCGGCTTTCGGGATCAACGGGTCGATCTTCGCCCTTTTCACCTATCTGATCCTCTACCTGCAAGACGGGCTCGGGCTCTCGGCCGTCGCCACCGGCATCCGCTTCCTCATCCTCACAGGTGCCACCTTCGTGACCGCGGCGGTGGCCGGCAGGCTGACCTCTCGAGTCCCGATCAAGTGGCTCATCGCCCCGGGGTTCGTCCTCGCGGGCATCGGGCTTTTGCTCATGGGCGGGCTCACGCCAGCTTCTTCCTGGAGCCACTTCATCCCTGGCTTCATCGTCTCGGGCATCGGCGTCGGGCTCGTGAACGTGCCGCTCGCGTCGACGGCAGTCGGCGTGGTCGAGCCGGCACGCTCCGGCATGGCCTCCGGGATCAACTCGACGCTTCGTCAGGTGGGGACGGCCACCGGCATAGCGGCGCTCGGGTCGGTCTTCACGAGCGAGGTGCGCTCGAGCATCGTCTCGCAGCTGCGGAAGACCCCCCTGTCGGCCGAGGCGAGCGCCATCGCCAGCCGGGTCACCAACGGGAAGCTGGCCCGCCCGACCGAGCGGAGAGCGGCGGCGGCCCGCATAGTCGAGCGGGCAGCTGTCGGCGGGTTCGCGCACGGCCTGAACGAGATCCTCCTCGTCGGAGCCGTCGTCTCTTTCGGGGCGGGCGCTCTCTGTCTGGGGCTCATCCGCCAGAAGGACTTCACCGCCGCGCACCACGGCGAGGCGGCCGAGCCCTGCCGGCCCGACGAGGAGCCGGCCGGCAGCCGGCTCGCCTCCGCCTGACTAGCCGCTCGAGCGCTTGAGGCCGGCTCGCTCGCCCCGGCTCACGAACTTGAGCGCCATCTTGCGGCTCGCCTCGTCGATCATCTCGTCGCCGAACATGACGGCGCCCTTGCGGTCCGACTCGGTCGCTTCCCTGTAGGCATCGAGGATCGCCCAGGCCCGGTCGAACTGCTCCTGGGTGGGCGAGAAGATCTCGTTCAAGACCGTCACCTGCTCGGGGTGCAGGGCCCACTTGCCGTCGTAGCCGAGCACTCTCGTCCGCTGGCAGAAGTCCTTGAAGGCATCGAGCTCGCGGATCTTCAAAAAGGGCCCGTCGATCACCTGCAGGCCGTTCGCCCGGCCGGCCATGAGGATCTTCGAGAAGACGTAGTGGAAGTGGTCGCCCGGGTACTCGGGGATCTGCACCCCACCGGTGAGAACCGGCATCTCCATCGAGGCGGCGAAGTCGGCCGGCCCGAAGATGATCGTCTCGAGGCGGGGCGAGGCGGCGCAGATCTCCTCGACGTTGATGAGCCCCCGGGCCGTCTCGATCTGGGCCTCTATCCCGATGTGGTTCTCGGGCAGCCCGGCGTTCTGCTCGACCTGGCCCAAGAGCAGGTCGAGAGCGACGACCTCGGCCGCCCTCTCGACCTTTGGGAGCATGACCTCGTCGAGACGCTCGCCGGCGTTGCCGACGACCTCGACGACGTCGCCGTAGGTCCACCTGGTCTCCCAGGCGTTGACCCGGACGCAGAGCACCCGGTCATCCCACTCGAGCTCTCTGATCGCCTTCACGACCTTGTGGCGGGCGGCCTCCTTCTCGAGGGGCGCCACCGAGTCCTCGAGGTCGAGGAAGGTCATGTCGGCCGGGACGCTCGGGGCCTTCTCCAAGAAGCGCTCGCTCGAGCCCGGGACCGAGAGGCAGCTGCGCCGGGGCAGGGTGCGGGTTCGGGCTGACATAGGGAGATACTTGCACCGGGCTGCGAACCGAGGCCAGATGGCCCGGCCCGAAGCCTCAGGCGAGGCGGGAGCGGAGGAACTCGATCGTGCGGTCCCAGGCGAGGCGGGAGGCCTCCGCGGCGTAGACCTCGGGGCGGGTGTCGTTGAAAAAGGCGTGGTCGGTGCCGGGGTAGATGTGCACCGTCACGTCCTCGTTGCCGCCCTCGCGCACCTGCGCCTCGAGCTTGCGGGCCACCTCGGGGCTCGCCCACTCGTCCTTCTCGGCGTAGTGGCCGAGAAGGCCGCCCTTTATGGCGGTGTAGTCGGGCTGGACGCCCTCCCAGGGGATCGCCCCGTAGAAGGGGACCACCGCTCTCACGGCGTCGTTTCGCTGGGCGGCGAGCACCAGGGCGAGGCCGCCGCCCATGCAGAAGCCGACGACTCCGACCCCCGCTCCCGAGGACCGCTCCCGCAGGGCGTCGAGGGCGCCTGACATCTCCTTGGCGGCCTTGTCGAGGCGAAGCGCCATCATCTCCTTGCCGGCCTCGTCGGGCTCGGAGACCTTCTTGCCGTGGTAGAGGTCGGGCGCCAGCGCCACGAAGCCCTCGACGGCGAAGCGGTCGCAGACGTCGATGATGTGGTCGACCAGACCCCACCACTCCTGGATGACGATCACTCCCGGCCCGGAGCCGCCTGCAGGGGTCGCGAGGTAGCCCTCTCCGGTAGTGCCATTGCTCGGGAACTCGATCATCTCACCCATAGACCTCAAGGCTAACGGGGCCCGTGGCGGCCGAGCGAGCCGAGCGCGCAGAGCCGCTGCCTGTCGGGCGGCGCTCGCCCGCTTCCGAGTGCCACCGTGGCCCCCTCTCCCAGCTGCACCAGCCTGCGCCACAACAAAGCGCGCCGGTCGAAGGCCGCAGGGGCTAGGGCGCCAGGCCCGAGAGATGAGCCAGCTCCGCGGCGGCCGGGCAGCTCGACCGCCCGAGCGCCTCCGTCGGCGGGGCGAGGCCCTCGGAGTCGACGGCGGCCGCGAAGCTCGAGGCGGCGAGCTCTTCGGACTCGCCGCGCACCAGCTGGCCGGCGGCGACCGCCAGCGGCTCGCTCAGAAGGCGCCCCGGACCGAGGACCGCCCAGCAGACCACCTCGACCCGATGCGCCGCGCGCACGGCGCGGGCGGCGGCGGCGCTCACGAAGAGGCGCTCGGAGCTTGCGAAGCGGGGTTCCACCAGCAAAAGGCGGCAGCCCTCGAGAGCCTCCTGCGACTCTTCCAACTCGAATCCGGTGACGTCGGCGCTCCCGAAGCGGGCCATCTCGTAGCGAAGCTCCCGGTAGGGCGCCAGCAGCCGGACGGCGTAGCGCCCGGCTTCGAGCGCCCGGCCCGTCGTCCCGACAGGAGGAGTCACCGCCAGGGCCTCACCGGAGGCGACCTCTCTCCTCAAGGCGGCCGCCAGCCGGGCCGAGACGCCCTCGCCGGCCAGCTCGAGGGCCACCCGGTGAGCCACTTCCAAGATGTCTTGGCCGCCGAGGGCCTCGATGATGTTGGCGCAGGCCCACCAGAGCGGCCCGCAGCTCGGCTGGCGAAGGACGAGTCGCCTCCCGGCGGTGAGGACGGCCGCCGGCTCCTCGACCGCCAGCTCGGCGAGGCTCCAGGCGGCCTCGGCTGCCACGGCCGAGTCCTCCTCGCCCTCGGAGCGGGCGATCCAGCGGAGGCGCTCTATCGGGTGCACGTCAACCGACGACACCTCCGCGCGTCATGGCGAGGACATCGAGAGCCTTGTCCACCTCCTCCTCGGAGAGCAGGCCGCGCTCTAAGACGACGCTGCGGAGGTCCTTTCCTCCGGCCAGGGCCGCCTTCACCACCTTGGCCGCCTCCTCGTAGCCGATGTAGGGGTTGAGCGAGGTGACGATCGCCGGTGAGGAGAGCGCGTAGGCACGACACCTCTCCTCATCGGCCTCGATCCCGCTCACGCACTTGTCGGCCAAGCTGCGGGAGACCGCCGCCAGGAGGCGGATCGACTCGAGGAGGTTCCGCCCGATGACGGGCAGCATCACGTTCAGCTCGAAATTGCCGGCCGAGCCGCCGAAGGCGACGGCGGCGTCGTTTCCGATCACCTGGGCGACGACCTGGCAGACGGCCTCGGGAACGACCGGGTTCACCTTGCCCGGCATGATCGACGAGCCCGGCTGCAGGTCCGGCAGGTGGATCTCCGACAGCCCGCAGCGGGGGCCCGAGGACATCCAGCGAAGGTCGTTGGCGATCTTGTAGAGCGAGACGGCTATCGTCCGCAGGACGCCCGAGCACTCGACGAGGCCATCACGGGCTCCCTGGGCCTCGAAGTGGTCGCGGGCCTCACGAAGCTCGAGCCCGGTCTGCCGAGAGAGCCGCTCGATCACCTTCTCGGCAAAGCCCGGGAGGGCGTTCAGCCCTGTCCCGACTGCGGTGCCGCCGAGCGGAAGTTCGCCCACGCGGGAAAGGGCCGCCTCTACCCGCTCGCCGCCGTGCTCGATGGCGGCCGCGTAGCCGCCGAGCTCCTGGCCGAGGGTGACCGGCGTGGCATCCATCAGGTGGGTGCGGCCCGCCTTCACGACCGAGGCGAACTCAGCGGACTTCTCCCGCAGGGTCGCTGCCAGGTGGGCCAGGGCGGGCAGCAGGTCCCGGCTGAGCTCGCGAGCGGCAGCCAGGTGGATGGCCGAGGGGAAGGTGTCATTCGAGGACTGCGAGGCGTTCGGCTCGTCGTTCGGGCGGATCTGCCGCCCGAGGCGCTCGGAGACGAGGTTCGCCAGCACCTCGTTCATGTTCATGTTGGTCGAGGTGCCCGAACCGGTCTGGAAGGTGTCGATCGGGAAGTGCTCGAGGTAGGCGCCCTCTGACACCTCGGTGGCGGCACCCTCTATCGCCGCCGCCACCTCCGGGTCGATCGTGCCGAGCTCGCCGTTGACGGCGGCTGCCGCTGCCTTTATCAGCGCCAGCGCCTCGATCAGAGCCGGCTCGACCGGCTTTCCCGAGATGGGGAAGTTCTCGACCGCCCGCTGCGTCTGGGCCGCCCAGCGGGCGTCCGCCGGCACAGCGACCTCGCCCATCGAGTCATGCTCGATCCGGGTCCCAGCGTCGGCTCTGAGCCCACTCGCCCCGCTGCTCTCACTTGTCGCCATGTTCGCAAAGGTAGCGGCCGCAGCGGCCGGGCGAGTCTCTGTCGCGACCCGAGCTCGGCCGGGCTCGGCTCCCCATTCGTCACAGCAAAGGACAGCTCTTCGCCGCCACCGGCCGGGACGGCCCGCCAGAGGATTTGTTACGGGTCAATGACGGTTTGCCGACAAAAGCTGCACTTTCCTTGCCGAGCTCACCCGGGTCTCTTAGCTTCTCGGAGCGTTGTGATTCCTGCTGAGGGGGGCCGCGAGGCCGCGGACAGGTTTCGAGCCGGCGGACGCCGGCTGAGACGACCTCGACCAGCTGGTCTCGTCGCGGCCGGAGTGCTCGCTCTCCTCGGCGGAGCCACGCTGCCTGTGGCCCTCCAAGCCTCGCCGGCGAGCGCCACCTCGATGCCGTCGCTCCGCCAGCGGGCCGACAGGCTGGCGAGCGAGATCCAGGTCGACTACGCCAAATTGCAGGTGCTCGACGAGGCCTACAACCAGGCGCGCACCAAGGTGCTCCAGCTCGAGGAGGCGGCCCACGAGGTGACGGCCGGCATCCTGAGGGCAGCGCGCAGCCTCTCGGGCGACCGCCGTCGCTTGCGGAGCGTCGCCATCGACGCCTACGTGCAGGGCGGCGACCCGGGCGGCGTCGCCCTCTTGATGAGCTCGAAGGGGACGTCGGCTCCGATGCAGCAGGCCTACATGAACGCCGCCTCGGGCAACCTCGCCCAGGCAGAGGCGAACCTCCGCACGGCCGAGCACACCCTGACCGACAGGCGGGTGGTCTTGAGCCTCGACGAGAGGAGCGCCAGGGCGGCCCAGAAGAGGATCGGCGCCGCCCGGGCTCTCGCCGACCAGATCACCGCCCAGCTCGAGTCAGAGCTGTCGAGCATCAAGGGCCGGCTGGCGGCGGCGGTGGCGGCGGCCGAGCAGCGAAAGCAGATCGCCGCCGAGGCAGCCGCTCAGGCGGCGGCGCTCGCCCGCACCCAGCAGGTGTCGGCCCCGAAGAGCGGGAGCCCGCCCGCCTCGGCCCCGGCCCCAGTCGGCGCCGGGGCCGGCGGTGTGGCGGTGAGAGCCGCAGAGTCCCAGCTCGGGGTGCCCTACGTCTGGGGCGGTGCAACGCCAGGCGTCGGCTTCGACTGCTCCGGGCTCACCATGTGGTCATGGGCGCAGGCCGGCGTCAGCCTGGCGCACGGGGCCACCGAGCAGTACTACGAGATAGCCCATGTCTCGATGAGCAACCTGCAGCCAGGTGACCTCATCTTCTACGGGAACGCCAGCTACCTCTACCACGTCGTCATGTACGTCGGCTCTGGCCCTTACGGAGCCGACACTGTCATCCAGGCCGAGACGACTGGTACGAACGTCATGTTCACGCCGATCCCGCCCGGTGCCTACGGCGCCGGGCGGCCCTGAGCCCTAGCCGCCCGCGAGCCCGCTCGGCGGCTTGCGACCCGCCCCCTCGCCCCGGGGGCCCGGTACGCCCGGGAAGCGGTAGGCGAGCCCGCCGAGGCCCGGCTGCACCACGAAGGCCTCGCCGTTCGCCTGGCTGACGACGCAGTCCAGGACAACCTCGGCCACCTTTTCGGGCGGGATCATCGGGAAGCTGGCCGCCTCCATCAGCCGGCGACCCTCCTCCCCGATGAGCGGAGTGTCGACGATGCCGGGGCAGACAGCATTGATCCTGATGCCGAGCCGCTTCAGCTGGGGAGCGAGGGAGCGGACCAGCCCGACGACGGCGTGCTTTGTCATGGCGTAGACCGGATCGGGCTCGTAGGCGACGAGGCCGGCGATCGAGGCCGTGGCCACGATCGCTCCCCCTCCCCGGCGCCCCATGGCAGGAACAACGGCGCGAGCTCCGAGAAAGACGCCGTCGACGTTGGCCCGCATGATCCGCCTGTAGGCGCTGTCGGTCACCTCCGCCAGGACGTTCGACCCCGTGGTGACCCCGGCGTTCAGAAAGGCGACGTCGAGCCCGCCGAGCTCCTCCTCGATGGACGACACCGCCTCTTCCCATCCCCTCGGCTCGGCGACGTCGAAGCCCACGAAGCGGCCGTCGAGCTCGGCGGCGACCCGGCGCCCCTCCTCCTCGGCGATGTCGATCACCACCACCAGGGCTCCCTCGCCCCGCAGGAGGCGGGCGGCGGCGAGACCGATGCCGGAGGCGCCGCCCGTGACGAGGGCCACCTGGCCGTCGAGGCTAGCCATGCCCGCAGCGTAACCTCGGGTCCGTGCGTGCCGCGGTGATCAAAGAGGCAAGGCTCGTCGTGCGAGAGCGCCCCGATCCCGTCCCGACCGGCTCGGAGCTGCTCGTCGCCGTCGCCGCAGCCGGTCTGAACGGAGCCGACCTGTTGCAAAGGGCGGGCCACTACCCGCCGCCGCCCGGGGTCCCGGCCGACATCCCCGGGCTCGAGTGCGCCGGGACGGTGGTGGCGACCGGTCCCGACGCCGAGCGGGCGATCGGAGACCGGGTCATGGGGATCGTCGGCGGCGGCGCCCAGGCCGAGCTCTGCCTTGTCGAGGACTCGGTCGCCATGGCCGTGCCGGGCTCGGTCTCTCTCGAAGAGGCGGGTGGTTTCCCCGAGACCTTCACCACCGCCCATGACGCCCTGTTCACCCAGTGCGGGCTGGCGGCCGGCGAGCGGGTGCTCGTCACCGGCGCAGCCGGCGGCGTCGGTGTGGCAGCTGTCCAGCTGGCGAAGCTGAAGGGCTCCCAGGTCGTGGCGAGCGTCCGGCGAGCTGAGCTCCGCCCGGCGGTGGCCGCCCTCGGTGCCGAGGTGATCGACCCGGCCGAGGAGGAAGCTGCCGGGCCCTACGACGTCGTCTTGGAGCTGGTCGGGGCGGCGGACTTCCCGGCCCACCTGGCAGCGCTCGCGACCGGAGGGCGTATCTGCTTCATCGGCCTGGCGGGAAGCGGCCCGCACACCGGGCTCGACGCCCGCCAGCTGATGGCAAAGCGCGCCGTGGTGAGAGGCTCGACGCTTCGAGCAAGGAGCGTGGCCGAGAAAGCCGCCGCGACCCGGGCCCTGGCGGCGGAGGCCGGCCCGGCGCTCGGCGAGGGACGGCTCAAGGTCCTCGTCGCCGCCACCTATCCCCTCGCTGACTGCCAGGCGGCCTACGACCGCTTCGCCGAAGGGGGAAAGCTGGGAAAGATCCTGCTCTTGATGGGACAAGAGCGGTGAGCGGGGACGAGGCGGTGAAGGAGGGCGACCTTTTGTACACCCCGAGCCCGGAGCGGGCCGCCTCATCTCAGATGGCAGCCTTCATCTCGTTCCTGCACGAAAAGGGGCTCTCTTTCGACAGCTACCAGAGCCTCTGGTCCTGGTCTGTCCAGGACCTGCCGGGCTTCTGGTCGGCCCTCGCCGAGTGGTGCCAGGTGCCCTTCTCCAAGCCGGCCCTCGAGATCCTCCGTCTCGGTCCCGCCGGCGGCGCCGAGAACGCCAGGTGGTTCGAAGGCGCCGAGCTCAACTACGTCGACCTCTTCTTGCGACAAGACGGGAGAGCCCCGGCGCTCATCGCCCGCGACGAGTCGGGCGGCCGGAGCCAGCTCAGCTACGGAGAGCTGGCCGAGCTCGCCGGGCGGGCGGCGGCCGGCCTCAAGGCGCTCGGAGTCGACAAGGGCGACCGGGTGGCCGCCGTGCTGCCGAACGGGGTGGCGGCAGCCGCCTGTTTCCTCGCAACTGCCAGCCTCGGCGCCACCTGGTCGAGCTGCGCCCCGGAGTTCGGGGCCTCCTCCATGGTCGACCGCTTCGCCCAGATCGAGCCGAAGGTGCTCATCGTGACCGATTCCTACAGCTACGGCGGGAGGCGCTTCGAGCTGGCCGGCAAGACCGAGGCCCTCATCGGCGGACTTTCCGGCCTCGGCCGGGCCGCCACCTTCGAGGAGCTGCTCGCCTTGGCAGGCGGCCCGAGCCCGCTGGCGCCGGTGCCGGTCGGCTTCTCCCATCCGCTTTGGATTCTCTACTCCTCGGGCACGACCGGCCTGCCGAAGGCGATCGTGCAGGGACACGGTGGCATCGTCCTCGAGCACCTGAAGGCTCTCAGGCTCCACAACGACCTCGGTCCGGGCGAGCGGTTCTTCTGGTTCTCGACCACCGGCTGGATGATGTGGAACCTCCTGCTCGGCGGGCTCCTTTGCGGGGCCACGATCGTCGCCTACGACGGGAGCCCGCTTCACCCTGGGCCGCTCGCCCTCTATGAGATGGCGGCCGAGGAGAAGGTCACCTTCTTCGGGACGAGCGCTCCGTTCATCGAGACCTGCCGGAAGTCGGGGCTGGAGCCCCGCTCTGGCCTCGACCTCTCCTCGCTGCGAGCCGTCGGCTCGACCGGGGCGCCCCTCTCTCCCGAGGGCTTCGCCTGGGCGACCCGGGCACTCTCCGACGACGTCCTGGTCGGCTCGGCGTCGGGCGGCACCGACGTCTGCACAGCCTTCCTCCTGGCCTGCCCGCTTCTGCCCGTCTACGCCGGCGAGCTGCAGTGCGCCGGCCTCGGGGCCGCCGTCGAGGCCTTCGACGAGGAGGGAAGGCCGGTCGTCGGGGAGGTGGGCGAGCTCGTCATCACGGCCCCGATGCCCTCGATGCCGATCGCCTTCGTCGGCGACCAGGACGGCAAGCGGCTGCACGAGGCCTACTTCGAGAGCTACCCGGGCCTCTGGCGGCACGGCGACTGGGTGAAGAAGACGGCCCGCGGCACCTTTGTGGTCTACGGCCGCTCCGACGCCACCTTGAACAGGGGCGGGGTGCGGATGGGCACCTCAGAGTTCTACCGGGTGGTGGAGGCGATCGACGAGGTGGCCGACAGCCTCGTCGTCGACTCCTCCGAGCTCGGACGGGAGGGAGAGCTGATCCTGTTCCTGGTGCCGGCCGAGGCGACCGGCGGACCGGGTCTCGGCGAGCTCGAGGCGCTCGTGCGTCGACGGCTGCGTG
>JAJZLV010000109.1 GCA_021803215.1 Actinomycetes bacterium
GTGGCGATGATGCCGGTCCCCTGCGGCGTGAAGAAGGCGTCGTCGGGCGTGAGGAAGCTCTGGCCCGGTGCCAGGGCCCCTTTACGAGGGAACTGCCAGACGATGCTCCCGGCGGGGTTGACGACGCGCAGGCGGTTGTTGTCCTCGTCGGCGATCAGCACGTCACCCGGCAGCACAGCCGGGTTTGACCCCGGGGCCAGGTTCGGCCCGGGGCGCATGTGGAGCCCGCTCGGGGAGGCGAACGGCAGCCTGCCGAGCGCTGCTTTCGCCCGCCCGGTGGCCAGGCGCGATGCAACCGGGCGCCCGGGCGCCCGGGGTGAGGATGAGAGCGAGAGCGGCAGCACGACGGCGAGCGCCACGGCCGCCAGCAAGGCGGCCAGGCGGAGCTGTCCGCGGCGGCGGGCCCGGCGGCGGGCCGCCTCTCGGGCCCGCCTGCTCGCGGCAGAGCGTCGGCCCGCCACGTTGACCCGGCCCCTGTCCTCACCGCCTGAGCTGGCTTGCTGCACTGTCCGACCTCCGCGGCGATGAACAATTAGCTGCTGACTCAACGTTATCTCGTGCGGAGGCCTGCAGCGGGGACCACCCGTCCCAACACCTTGCGCGCGCTTTCGAGCTGAGGTACACTGAAACAACATTAAAGGGCCTTAGATACAAAGGAGGAGCCGTGATGACATCGCCTTCGAGCGACTCCCGGAGCCGAGAGCGGGAGGAGGAGGAGGCCCGCGCCACTTCTCTCCCGACGGTCCTCACGGTGTCGGACTGGCGTGACCCGGTGATCGACCCGATCGGTCACGACCCCCGCTCCGCCTATGTCGAGCGCTTCTGGCTCCCGGTCCTCGGCCCCTCGACCGTCTGGCTGCTCCGGCGCCTGGCGAGCCTGCTCGAGCACTCCCGCGGAGTTGCCGTCATCGAGACCGCCCAGCTCGCTCGGGAGCTCGGCATCGGCGAGAGGATCGGGCCGAGCGCTCCGTTCTGCCGCACCGTCAAGCGTTGCGTCGACTTCCAGATGGCCCGCTGGGAGGAACCGGCGCTGGCGGTGCGGCGGCGCCTTCCTCCCCTTGCCCAGCGACAGCTGCGCCGCCTGCCCGACTCCCTCCGCCAGGAGCACGAGTCGGCCCTCTCGACCTGGCTCCCGGTGGACGAGCGGCTCGTTCGCCACGGCCGAAGGCTCGCCGTGAGCCTGCTCGACTACGGCGAGGACCAGGCGGCCGCCGAGAGCCAGCTCGTCCGGTGGGGCTTCGACCGCACCCTCGCCCGCCAGTGCGCCGACTTCGCCGGCATCGTGGTGGCGAGGAGGCGGGCCGGCGCCGCCTGAGCCCCCGGCCGGTCCGCCCGCCACCGCCCCCGAGCCGAGGCGGACCGGCCGGCTCCCCTCCGCGGCCGACCGGCGGGCTGCGCCCCTGGCGGGCTGGCCGCCGCCAGCCGCCGGGGGGTCGCGGCAGCCGCCCGGCCTGAGCGAGCCGGCCGGGCACCGGCCCAGGCGACCCGCTGGGCCGGAGGGCCGCTTCGCAGTAAGCTTGACACAACTGTGTCAAACCCTACCTCGGCCAACTCTCCCTACCTCGAGCTCCTCGCCGAGCGGGTCGTCATCTTCGACGGCGCGACGGGCACGAACCTGCAGCTGCGTGAGCTCGGACCTGACGACTTCGGCGGGGAGGCTTACGAAGGCTGCAACGAGCTGCTCGTCGCCACCCGGCCCGACGTGGTCCGCCAGCTGCACAGCTCCTTTCTCGAGGTCGGAGTCGACGTCATCGAGACGGACTCGTTCGGGTGCTTCCCGCTCGTGCTGGCCGAGTACGGCATCGCAGAGCGCTCCCTCGAGCTCGCCACCGAGTCGGCCCGCCTGGCGCGGGAGCTGGCTCACGACTTCTCGACCCCCTCGCGGCGCCGCCTCGTCGCGGGCTCGATGGGACCGGGGACCAAGCTCCCGACCCTCGGGCAGGTGCCGTTCGCCGACCTCCGCGACAACTACGAGGTGCTGGCAGAGGGGCTGTTGCGAGGCGGGGTCGACCTCTTGCTGATCGAGACCGTCTACGACCTGCTGCAGGCCAAGGCGGCCATCCAGGCATGCCGGCGGGCGATGGGGCGGGTCGGGCGGAGCGTTCCCATCCAGGTGCAGGTGACGGTGGAGCTGACCGGCAGGATGCTGCTCGGAAGCGAGATCGGGGCCGCCCTCACCTCGCTCGAGTCGATGGATCCGGAGGTGATCGGCACCAACTGCGCCACCGGACCTGTCGAGATGTACGAGACGCTCCGCTACCTGGCCGAGCACTCGACCCGCCCGGTGTCGGCCCTCCCCAACGCCGGGCTCCCGAGCGTGCTCGAGGGCAGGATGCACTACGACCTGGAGCCTGACCAGCTGGCCGAGCACCTGAAGGCCTTCGTGGGCGAGATCGGCGTCTCGGCCGTCGGCGGCTGCTGCGGCACCACGCCCGAGCACCTCGCCAAGGTGGTGGCCGCCCTCGAAGGCGTCGAGGCGAGGAGGCGCCAGCCGGTCCACGAGCCCTCGGTCGCCTCCCTCTACTCGAGCGTCACCATCGAGCAGGAGGCCTCCTTCCTCGTGATCGGCGAGCGGACGAACGCCAACGGCTCGAAGAAGTTCCGCCAGGCGATGCTCGCCGGCGACTGGGAGACGACGGTGGCGATGGCCCGCCAGCAGGTGCGGGAGGGTGCCCACCTGCTCGACCTCTGCGTCGACTACACGGGAGCCGACGGAGTGGCCGACATGGGCGAGGTGGCGAGCCGCTTCGCCACCCAGTCGACCATCCCGCTCGTCATCGACTCGACCGAGCCGGCCGTCGTCGAGACCGCCCTGCAGTGGGTCGGTGGCCGGGCGGTGCTCAACTCGGTCAACCTGGAAGACGGCGACGGCGAGGGCACCCGCCTCGATCGCTTCCTCTCGCTCGCGAAGGACTACGGAGCAGCCGTCATCTGCACGACGATCGACGAGGAGGGCCAGGCCCGCACGGCCGCCTGGAAGCTGCGGGCCGCCCGGGCAGTCCACGACCTGGCCACGAAGCGCTACGGCCTCTTGCCCGAAGACCTCCTCTTCGATCCGCTCGCCCTGCCGCTCTCGACCGGGATGGAGGAGTCGCGGCGTGACGGCATCGAGACGATCGAGGCCATCAGGGCGATAAAGGCAGAGCTGCCCGGCGTCCACACCGTCCTCGGCCTCTCGAACGTCTCGTTCGGACTCGCCCCGGCCGCCCGCCAGGTGCTCAACTCCGTCTTCTTGCACGAGTGCGTGAAGGCCGGGCTCGACGCCGCCATCGTGCATGCCGGCAAGATCCTGCCGCTCAACCGGATCAGCGAGGAAGAGCTCACCATCTGCCTCGACCTGATCTACGACCGGCGGCGGCCGGCCGACGGCTACGACCCCTTGCAGGCCCTCATCGCCCGCTTCGAGGATGCCGGCGCGAGCAGCTCGGTGGCAAGAGAGGACCGCTCGGGCTGGCCCGTCTCGCGGCGCCTCGAGCAACGCATCGTCGACGGCGACCGCAACGGCCTCGAAGAAGAGCTCGACGAGGCTCTGGCCGAGGGGCACCCGGCGCTCGACATCGTCAACCAGATGCTGCTCCCGGGCATGAAGACGGTCGGCGAGCTCTTCGGCTCCGGCCAGATGCAACTTCCCTTCGTCCTCCAGTCGGCCGAGACG
>JAJZLV010000135.1 GCA_021803215.1 Actinomycetes bacterium
CATGGTGCCCACCTCCGTCGCCACGCCCGAGCGCGACGTCCGAGCGGATGCTAGCGCCCGGCCCGGGCGCCCGGCGGTGACCGGCGAGTAGCCTTGAGACATGGATCTCACCTACCCCCGAGAAGCCGAGGCCTTCCGGGCCGAAGTGCGGACCTGGCTGGAGGAGAACCTCCCCGAGGGCTGGGGCTCGCCGGGGTTCCAGATGACGTCCGAGGAGCGCCGCAGCTTCAACGCCGAGTGGACGAAGAAGCTGGCCGAGGGCGGCTGGATCTGCGCCTCCTGGCCCGCCGAGTACGGCGGCAGGGGGCTCAGCCTCATGGAGAGCGTCGTCTTGAACGAGGAGTTCGCCCGGGCGAACGCCCCGATGCGGGCCGACTTCTTCGGCGACACCCTCGTCGGGCCGACCATCCTCACCTGGGGCAGCGAGGAGCAGAAGCAGTTCTTCCTGCCGAAGATCCTCTCGGGCGAGATCGCCTGGTGCCAGGGCTTCTCCGAACCCGACGCCGGCAGCGACCTCGCCTCGCTCACGACCCGGGCCGAGCTCGACGGGGACGAGTGGGTGATCAACGGCCAGAAGGTCTGGACGACCCAGGCCCAGTACGCCGACTACATCTTCCTGCTTGCCCGGACCGACCCCGAGGCTCCCAAGCATGCCGGCATCTCCTACCTCCTCGTCCCGATGCGCCAGCAGGGCGTCGAGGTCCGCCCCATCTCCCAGATCGACGGGTCGGCCGAGTTCAACGAGGTCTTCTTCTCGAACGCCCGCTGCCCGAGGGACAACGTCGTCGGCGGGGTGAACAACGGCTGGAAGGTCGCCATGACGACCCTCGGCTTCGAGCGCGGCACCTCGGCCACGACCGGCTACCGGCGCTTCCAGCGCGAGCTCGAGGGCGTCATCGAGGCGGCCCGCGAGCGGGGCCGGGACCGGGACCCGCTCGTGCGCCAGCGCCTCGCCCGGGCCTGGTCCAAGGTGAAGATCATGCAGATCAACGGGCTGCGCACGCTCACCTCCGCCCTGAAAGAGGACCACTCGACCGTGGCGCTCGGGGCGACGAACAAGATGTTCTGGTCCGAGTACCACCGCGAGGTGATGGAGCTCTACCTCGACATCATGGGCATGGAGGGCCAGGTCCTCACCGGCGACGAGGACGACGAGACCGACTTCGTCCCGGGCGTCGGCGCCCGCCACCGCCGGCCCGGCTACCCCGTGAGCCCGATGCAGGCCAGCTTCTTCTTCTCCCGCTCGGAGACGATCTGGGGCGGGACGGCCGAGATCCAGCGGAACATCGTCGCCGAGCGGGTGCTCGGGCTGCCGAAGGAGCCCAAGCCCGCCTGATCTGCCGGGGCGCTGTCGGGTCCCTCTAGCGTGCAGCTATGCACTACCGCACACTCGGTGCCACCGGGATCAAGGTCAGCGCCTACTGCCTCGGGGCGATGATGTTCGGCGAATGGGGCAATCCCGACCGCAGGGAGTGCGCCAGGATCATCCACCGCGCCCTCGACGGCGGGATCAACTTCGTCGACACGGCCGACGTCTACTCGAGGGGCGAGTCCGAGCAGATCGTCGGCGCCGCCCTGAAGGGCCGGAGGGACTCGGTCGTCCTCGCCACGAAGGTCCACGGCCAGATGGGTGACGACCCGAACGAGAGGGGCAACTCGAGGCGCTGGATCCGCCACGAGGTCGAGCAGAGCCTGCGGCGGCTCGAGACCGACTACCTCGACCTGTACCAGATCCACCGCCCGGACCCGGCGACCGACATCGAGGAGACCCTCTCGGTGCTGAGCGACCTCGTCCGGGAGGGCAAGGTGCGCGCCATCGGCTCGTCGACCTTCCCGGCCGAGCAGATCGTCGAGGCGCAGTGGGCGGCCGAGCGCCGCGGCTACGAGCGCTTCCGCTGCGAGCAGCCGCCGTACTCGATCTTCGCCCGGGGGATCGAGGCCTCCGTCCTTCCCACCTGCCAGCGCTACGGCATGGGTGTCATCGTCTGGAGCCCGCTCGGCGGCGGCTGGCTGACCGGCCGGTACCGCAGGGGCAGCGAGGTCGACACCTCCACCGGTCGGGCGAGCCGCCTCCCGTCCCGCTTCGACCCGGCGCTGCCCGAGAACCAGCGCAAGCTCGATCTCGTCGAGAAGCTGGAGGGCGTCGCCGGCGAGGCCGGCCTGTCGCTCACCCACCTCGCCCTCGCCTTCACCCTCGCCCATCCCGCCGTCAGCGCGACGATCATCGGGCCGCGGACGATGGACCAGCTCGAGGACCTCTTGTCCGGAGCAGGCGCCGAGCTCGACGACGAGATCCTCGACGCCGTCGACGCCCTCGTGGAACCGGGCACGATGGTCAACCCGGCCGACGCCGGCTACGTTCCGCCCCCGGTGAGCGAGCCCTCGCTGCGGCGCAGGCCTGCCGGCGAGCGGGCCTGAGGCCGGACCACCCAGCTGTCGCCCGGCGCGCCGGGGCGCGCCGGGCGACAGGGATCAGGGCCTCCCGGCGCGGGCGGTGACGAGCACCGCCGAGTGGGCGCCTGGAGACGTTCCGTGGACGGGGCCCTGCCTGGCCGCCCCGGCGCTCGTGGTCCCCGCTGCGGCTGCGGCCGCCAGGACGAGGAGTCCGAGCACGAACATCACCGGTTGGAGCGAGGGCCTTTGGTCGGTCGCAACGTGGTCAGGCATACGAACCCCTGTCGGCCATCCGGTGCCCGCCCGCCCGGGGCGGCGTCACACCATGAGACGCACGAGGGGCCGGGTCCGTTGCACCGGAGCGGGATATTTCTCAGCTGCGGGGCACGTACCCGCCGCGACCGAGCGACACACTCTCGAAGAAGTCGATCGACTCGTCGACGCCGCCGCGGACCTCGGTGACCCAGTCGAGGCGCTGGCGGAGCAGCCGCTCGACGCCGCCCTTCAGGGTCATGCCGGAGATGGCGCACGAGCCGCAGGCGCCCTGCAGCTCGACCTCGACGATCCCCTGCTCGACGTCGAGGCCCGTCAGCACGAGGTCGCCGCCGTCGGCCTGGACGGCCGGGCGCATCAGGTCGAGCAGCTCGTTCAGGGCGGCGACCCTGCGGGCGCGCTCGTCGTCGTCGAGGCCGGCCTCCGTCGCCGCAGGTCGCTCGTCGGTTACAGGTCGCTCGTCGCTCGTCACGCTCTCTCCTCCCGAAGAGAGTGTAGGAACCCGTAGCATGGCGAGGTGCAACTCGTCGTTCTCGCCGCCGGCCACGGACGCCGCTTCGGCGGCCTCAAGCAGCTCGCCCCCGTCGGCCCGAACGGCGAGGCCCTCATGGACTACACCGCCGCCGACGCCGTCGCGGCGGGCTTCGACGGGGTGGTGCTCATCGTCCGCGAGGAGGTCCGCCAGGAGCTGCTCGACCACATCAGGGCCCACTGGCCCTCCGAGCTCGAGGTGCGGCCGGTGGTGCAGGGACCGGTCGCCGGAACGGCCCAGGCGGTCGCCTCGGCTGCCGAGGCGGTCGAGGGGGCCTTCGGGGTCGTGAACGCCGACGACCTCTACGGCTCGGCCGCCATCGCCCTCCTCGCCGACGAGCTCGCCCGCATCGGCGGGACGACCCATGCCAACGTCGGCTACCGGCTCGGCGACACGATCCTCACCGACGCCCCGGTCACCCGCGGCGTCTGCGAAACCTCGGCCGGAGGCG
>JAJZLV010000042.1 GCA_021803215.1 Actinomycetes bacterium
GGGTCGGCGAGTTGAGCCCGGCGATGTTCGCGGCCGATTGCGGCCTTCTCGGCATCGTGAGCCCCGAAGGAGTCGTGGCGGCGGTCCATGCCGGCTGGAGAGGCCTCCTCGCCGGCGTGCTCGAGGAGACGGCCGAGCAGATGCGCCGGGAGGGCGCCAGCGAGCTGGTAGCCGTGCGGGGACCCGTGATCGGACCGGAGTGCTACGAGTTCGGAGAGGAGGAGCTCGACCGCCTGGTGGCCGCCTACGGCCCGAGCCTGGCCGCCAGGGCGGCTTCGGGCCGGCCAGCCCTCGACCTGCGGGCGGGCCTCCAGGTCGCCTGCGGGCGGGCCGGCATCCGCCTCGTCGCCACCGTCGAGAGCTGCACCTCCTGTGGCCGGGGGAGAGACGGCGAGCCTCTCTACTTCTCCTACCGGGCCCGCCAGGAGGAAGGTCGCCACGGCCTCGTAGTGAGCCCTCTGCGGTGACGAGACTACCGGCGGCAGAGACGAGGGAGGCGGCGGCCCCCCTCGCCCCGCTCGTGAGCGAGCGCCTCGAGGTCGTGAGAGGGCGCATCGCGGCGGCGGGTGGGGATCCCGGGTCGGTGAAGGTCGTGGCGGTCACGAAGACCTTCGGGCCGGAAGCCGTCCTGGCCGCTCAGGCGGCCGGCCTCGACGAGGTCGGGGAGAACTACGCCGCCGAGCTCCTCGAGAAGGCCGCCCAGGTTCAAGAGGCGGGAGGGCGGCCCCGCTGGCACTACCTCGGGGCCATCCAGCGGAACAAGGTAGGTCGGCTGGCAGGCGTCGTCTCGGTCTGGCAGGGGCTGAGCCGGGCGGTCGAGGCGGAGGCGATCGCGGCCCGGGCCGGGGGCGAGAGAGCGGCCGTCTTCGTCGAGGTGAACCTGGCGACCGACCCGCACCGGCCTGGGGCGCCGCTCGACGAGGTGCCGGGCTTGGTGAGGAGATCGCTCGAGGCCGGCCTCGACGTCAGAGGTCTCATGGCCGTGGCACCCCGTCCAGGCAGCGGCCCGAGCGCCGAGGAGGCCTTCGGCGTCGTCGCCCGCCTGCGGAGCTCTCTTCGACTCGAGGAGCTCTCGATAGGTATGACCGGTGATCTCGAGGCTGCCGTCCGGGCGGGCTCGACGATGCTCAGGGTCGGCCGCGCCCTGTTCGGCCCGCGAGATCCCCACACGGCTCCGTGATCGCTGCAAGAATGTCCCTTCCAGAGGAGGACTTCTGATGGCAACTTTCATGCAGAAGGCGCTGCAGTATCTCGGTCTGAAGGACATAGAGGACGAAGACTTCTACGACGACGAGGACCAGTACGAGCCCGAGGCGCCAGCTCATCGCACCAGCTACCCCGAGCAGCCCAACCCGGTGCCGAGCGGGCCGGCCGCCACGGTGCGGCCCCTCGTGCGCGAGCAGCCGGCCCCCCCAAGGGAGCGGGGGGTCGTGCGGCCGATGGTCTCGCCCCGCACGAGCAAGCCGCAGGTGATCGTCCCGCAGGGCTTCGCCGACGCCCAGCAGATCGGCGACCTGGTGAAGGCGAACAACCCGGTCATCGTGAACCTGCAGGCGAGCGACCGCGATCTCGCCCGCCGGCTGGTCGACTTCTGCTCCGGGCTCACCTACGCCCTCTCGGGCAGCCTCGAGAAAGTGGCCGAACGCGTTTTCCTCCTCACACCCTCTAACGTCGAGGTATCGCAAGAGGAACGCCAGCGGCTTTCAGAACGGGGCTTGTTCTGACGAGCCCCGGCCGGGGGCTGCCCGGGAGGCCTTTGTCATGAATCTGGTCGCGCACTTCATCTGGTGGATCTGCCTGATCTTCCTTCTGTCCCTCTGGGCGCGGGTCATCCTCTCTTACTTCAGCCTCCGTCCCGGCGGGCCCGCCGAGAGCGTCAACCGCGTCGCCAACACCGTCACCGAGCCGATTCTCCGGCCGGTGCGCCGCGTGCTGCCGACTCCGCGGGTCGGTGCCGGCGCCATCGACCTGTCGCCGATCCTCGTCTCGTTCGCGGTGATAATCATCATGAATTTCCTCCCCTGAGCAAAGCGAGCTCCTCTCTCGGGCAGGCCGACCATCCACCCAACCCGGCGGGCCGAAAACTACGATTCGCCCCATGGAGCTCACTTCACAAGAACTGCGGCAAGTCGAGTTCGGCTCCGAGCTGCGTGGCTACAAGACCTCGGAGGTCGACGACTTCCTCGAGAGGGTGGCCGCCGCCGTAGATCGTGCCCACGAGGAGATCCTCGCCCTTAGAGAGCGACTCGAGCGGGCCGAGCGGGCCGCCATCGAGCGCTCCAGCTTCGAGGACGAGGAGAGCATCCGGCGCACCCTGGTGCTTGCCCAGCGGACGGCCGACCTCGCCATCAAAGAGGCCCAGCAGGAGGCGGCCCAGCTGCTCGACGGCGCCAGGAGCGATGCCGAGTCGATCGTGGCCGACGCCCGCCGGGCCGCCGAGCGGATCGTCACCGAGTCCGATCTCAAGCTGCGCGAGGAGGTGAGCCGCCTCCAGGCCGAGCGCGAGCGGCTCCGGACCGAGGTCGACGCCCTGGGCGGCCTGCTCGGTGCCGAGCGCCAGCGTCTCACCGAGTCGCTCTCGGCGATGCTCTCGTTCGTCGAGAAGAACCTCGTCTCCTCGCCCGACCTCCTCGCCTCGACCGGGCCGTCGTCGGGGCCGCTCGCCGAGCCGGAGGCGCCGGACCCGCTCGAGGCGGCCATCGCGGCGGACGCCGCCGCCGCCGCTCCGGTGCAGGGCGGCCCGCCCCGCCCGCCGGAGGCCGACGAGAAGCTCGTCCGGCCGAGCCTCATGGCCCTTCCCTCGATCGAGGGGCTGGGGATCGAGGAGGACACCCAGCCGACGGTCGGATGGACCTTCAACCCCGAGGCGGGCTCCCCGGCTTCGTGATCTAGGCCCTCGCGAGCGAGATGCGCACCTCGTCGCCGCTCGGGAGCCTCTCTCCGGCCGCTTGGCCGACTGTGACCGAAAGGCCGGTCGCCAGCACCTGAGCCGAGACGAACTCCCGCCACCGCTCGATGGCAGCCGCCACCGGACCTGAGGTGGTGAGCTCGAGCTCGATCCGGTCCGAGACCTCGAGGCCGGCCTGGCGCCGCGCCTGCTGCACCAGTCGGATGACATCTCGAGCCGTCCCCTCTGCCTCGAGGGCCTCGTCGGTCTCGAGGTCGAGCGAGACGACCCCGACATCTCCTGGCAGCACCCGGCTCGACTGCTGGTCGACGGGCTGCAGCCTGAGGGTGTACTCACCCTCGGCCAGCAGGAGCCCGGCCGCCTCGACCCGGCCGTCTTCCCGCCGCGACCACTCGCCGGCTCGCACGGCTCGTATCACCTTCTGGGTGTCGGCTCCGAGCCGGGGCCCGAGGGCGGCCGGCACGACGGCGAGGACGTTCTCGGCCCGCGAGGGGCCGATCTCGCTCTCGAGGACGACCTCTTTCACGTTGAGCTCGTCTGCCAGCAACCCCTTGAAAGCCTCGAGGCGTCCCGCCTCGGGCGTGGCCACGACGAGGCGGCGCAGCGGGAGCCGGGCGCGGCGGCCGGCCGCCTTACGCACCGAGTGGCCGGCCGAGGCCACCTGGCGGGCGAGGTCCATGGCGGCCACGAGCTCCTCGTCGCCCGGCAGCTCGGCCGGATCGGGCCAATCGGTGAGATGGACGCTCCGCTCGCCAGTGAGGTCGCGGTAGATCGCCTCGGTCAGGTACGGGAGGAAGGGCGCCGCCACCCGGCAGAGGACGTGCAGGACGGTGTGCAAGGTGTCGTAGGCATCGAGCTTGTCCGAGTCGTCGGTCGTCTCGCCGCCGGCTCGCCAGAAGCGGTCCCGGCTGCGGCGGACGTACCAGTTCGTCAAGACGTCGAGGAAGGACTCGATCGACCAGGTGGCCCCCGCCAGGTCGTTGGCGTCCATGTGGGCGGTCACCTGCTCGACGAGCTGGCGCGTCTTCGCCAGCACGTAGCGGTCGAGCTCGCCCGGCTGGTCGGTGCGAAAGCGTCCCCGCAGGCGGTCGGCGTTCGAGTAGAGGGAGAGGAAGTACCAGCTGTTCCAGATGGGGTTCAAGACGAGCCTGACCGGCTCGGCGAGGGCCTTCTCCTCGATCACGACATCGAGCCCCCGCAGGACCGGCGAGGAGAGGAGGTACCAGCGCATCGAGTCCGAGCCCTGCTCGGCGAAGACCTGCTCGGGGTCGGGGAAGTTGCGCAGCCGCTTGGAGAGCTTGCGGCCGTCTCGTCCGAGCACGACCCCGTGCACGATGCAGCTCTTGAAGGGCGGGCGGTCGAAGAGGGCGGTCGAGAGGACGTGCAATGTGTAGAACCAGCCGCGGGTCTGGCTCACGTACTCGACGATGAAGTCGGCCGGGAAGTGCTCCTCGAAGCGCTCCTTGTTCTCGAAGGGGTAGTGCCACTGGGCATAGGGCATCGAACCTGACTCGAACCAGCAGTCGAAGACCTCGGTCACCCGGCGCATCGTCGAGCGCCCGGTCGGGTCGTCCGGGTTCGGTCGGGTGAGCTCGTCGACATAGGGGCGGTGGAGGTCGCGCGGGCGGACGCCGAAGTCGGCCTCGATCTCGTCGAGCGAGCCGTAGACGTCCAGCCGGGGGTAGCTCGGGTCGTCCGACTTCCAGACCGGTATCGGCGCCCCCCAAAAGCGGTTGCGGGAGATCGACCAGTCGCGGGCTCCCTCGAGCCACTTTCCGAAAGCGCCGTCGCGGATGTGGGAGGGCACCCAGTCGATCTGCTGGTTCAGCTCGACCATGCGCTCCCTGAAGGCGGTCACCTTCACGAACCAGGAGGAGACGGCGCGGTAGATGAGCGGTGTGTCCGAGCGCCAGCAGTGCGGATAGGAGTGCGGGTAGTCCTCCTGGCGCAGCAGGACGCCCATCTGCGAGAGCCGCTCGGCGATCGGCCGGTTGGCGTCGAACACCTGCAGGCCGGCGAAGTCGGGCACCTCGCCTGTGAAGCGGCCCTTGTCGTCGACCGGGACGAGGACAGGTATGCCGGCCGCCTCGCAGGCGTTCTGGTCGTCCTCGCCGAAGCCGGGCGCCATGTGGACCACACCGGTGCCGTCCTCTGTCGTGACGAAGTCTCCGGCCAGCACCCTGAAGGCGTTCTCGGTGCCGGCGAAGTAGTCGAAAAGCGGCCGGTAGCTCCGCCCGACCAGCTCCCGGCCTTTCAGACGGGCGAGCACCGCCGGCTCCCTGCCGAGCTCGGCCTCGTAGGCCGAGAGGCGGTCGGCGCCGATGACGATCGGCCGGCCGCCGGCCTCGCCCGGCTCGAGCACCAGGTAGTCGAGATCCGGTCCGACGGCGATGGCGAGGTTCGCGGGAAGGGTCCAGGGCGTCGTCGTCCAGACCGCCAGCCGGAGCGGACCGGCGGCGACGGCTCCGAGGTCGCTCGGCTCGGCCGCCTCCTCGAGGTCGAAAAGGACGGTGACCGAGAGGTCGGTCCGCTCCCGGTAGGCGTCGTCGAGGCGAGTCTCCATGTTGGAAAGGGGGGTCTCGCACTCCCAGCAGTAGGGGAGGACCCGGTAACCCTCGTAGGTGTAGCCCTTCTCGTGCAATCGCTTGAAAGCCCAAAGGACGCTCTCCATGTAAGAGAGGTCCATCGTCTTGTAGGCGTGGGCGAAGTCGACCCAGCGGGCTTGGCGCGTCACGTAGCGCTCCCAGGCGTCAGTCGTCCGCTGCACGAGGGCTCGGCAGTAGTCGTTGAAGCACCCGATCCCGTGGTCGATGATGTCGAGCCGTCCGGAGAGCCCGAGCTCCTTCTCGGCTGCCATCTCGGCTGGCAGGCCGTGGCAGTCCCAGCCGAAGACCCGCTCGACCCGCTTGCCGCGCATGGTCTGGAAGCGAGGCACGGCGTCCTTCACGTAGCCGGTGAGGAGATGGCCGTAGTGGGGAAGTCCGTTCGCGAAAGGAGGGCCGTCGTAGAAGACGAACTCGTTGTCTCGGTCGCGGGCCTCGACCGATGCCTGGAAGGTGGCGTCTTTCGACCAGAAAGCGAGGATCTCCTCCTCGATGGCTGGATAGCTCGGCTGGCTCGGTACGGCCGGATAGGGCCGGTGACGGTCACCGTCGTCTCTCGGGATCGAGCCAGCCAGATAGGACATGTCCCCAGGTTAGGTGAGCCAAGTTGGCCGCCAGACCCGCTGCGCCCGGTCAGGACGCCTAGGCGCTATCCTCTAGCGCTCCGTCGGGAAGGAGGGTCGGGGACCGATGGCGACGACCAAAAGACAAGCGACCGCCGCCCAGGCGGCCAAGGCGCAGCCGGCCAAGAAAGCGGCTGTGCCGGCCGCCAGCAAGCCGGCCAAGGCTGGCCCGAAGAAGGCTGTCCCGGCGAAGCCTGTCCCGGCGAAGAAGGCTGGCCCGACCAAGAACGCTGGCCCGACCAAGAACGCTGGCCCGGCCAAGAAGGCTGGCCCGACCAAGAACGCTGGCCCGACCAAGAACGCTGGCCCGGCGAAGAAGGCTGGCCCGACCAAGAACGCTGGCCCGACCAAGAACGCTGGCCCGACCAAGAACGCTGGCCCGGCCAAGAAGCCCGGCCCGGCGAAGGCTGGCCCGACCAAGAAGGCTGGCCCGGCGAAGGCTGGCCCGGCCAAGGCTGGCCCGGCCAAGGCTGGCCCGGCTGCCAATGAGGCTGGCCCGGCCAAGAAGGCTCCGGCCAAGACGGCGACGAGGAAGAAGGCGAGCGCCAGCGATCCGACGGAGAAGGCCGCCCCGGCCCCGAAGAAGGCCGCTTCGCCAAAGGGACAGCCGCCCAAGGCTCCGCCGGGAGCCCGGGGGGCTCCTCTCAAGGCGGCTGCGGCGAACAAGCAGCCGACCAAGGCGGCCGCCCCTGGTGGAGGGGCCGGGAGGGCTCCTCGCGAGGCGGCCGGGCAGAAGACCGACAAGGCCGCCGCGAAGAAGGCGGCCGGAGGCATCCCGAGTGGGAAGGAAGCAGTGGCCAACAAGACCTCCTCTGTCGCTTCGAGAGAAGCCGCGCCAGCCCCTCCCGACAGGCCGCAGGGCGCTGGGCTCCTCTCGCGCCACTCCAAGCCGGTCGAGAGGAGGCATGAGGGCTACACCGAGGAGCGATGGCTCAACCACCAGCGCCACCTGCTCGAGGAGGAGCGGGCCACCTACATCGCCCAGGCCGAGTCCTTGAAGGCCGAGGCCGAGTCTCTCGTCGAGGAGATGGAGCCGGGTGACATCCAATTCGACGACGAGTCGGGTGAGGGAGCCACCTCGACCGTCGACCGGGAGCGGGACCTCGCCCTCTCCGCCCAGGCGATGCAGGCGGTCGAGGAGATCGACCACGCCCTCGCCAAGATCGCCAACCGGTCGTACGGCATCTGCGAGAACTGCGGCCGCCTCATCCCGAAGCCCCGCCTCGAAGCTCTGCCCTATGCCCGCTTGTGCATCGACTGCAAGAGCGGAGGGCTCTCGCGGCGTTGAAGGAGCCTCCGGCCGGCCAGCAGCGCCGCCGCCGCCTCCTCCTGCTGGTCGGCATCGCCCTGGCGGTCATCTTGGTCGATCAGGTCACGAAGTCGCTGGCGGTGGCCGACCTGGCGCACCGCTCGATCCACCTCATCGGCCCGATCGCCCTTCGCCTCGAGTACAACTCGGGTGTCGCCTTCTCGATCGGGACCGGGCTCACCGGCCCGATCATCCTCGTCGTGGTCGTGCTCGTGGCGGCCGTCGCCTGGTTCGCCCGCCACGTCCCGACCACCCAGCTGGCGGTGGGAGTCGGCCTCATCCTCGGCGGTGCCATCGGGAACCTCTCGGATCGCATCTTCCGCTCAAACCACGGGGCGGTGATCGACTTCATCTACACCCGCTACTGGCCCACCTTCAACGTCGCGGACGCCTCCATCGTCTGTGGCTGCGCCATCGTCGCCTGGGCCTTCATCCGCTCCGGCTCGCCCAAGGAGAAGAGGCCGGATGGGCGAGCCGACTGACAGGTCGCTCGAGGTGCCGGCCGCCCTCGCCGGCATGCGCCTCGACCGGGCCGTCTCATTTCTCACCGGCATGACCCGGGCCGAGGCCGCCCGGCTCGTGCAAGCGGGCGGCGCTCGTCTCGGAGGAGAGGTCGTGAGGGAGAGCTCCCGCCGCCTGAAGGACAAAGAGCTCCTCTTGCTCGACGAGTCCCTTCGCGCCGAGCCGGCAGCCGCCGATGAGGTGAAGGCCGAAGGAGGGATCCCCTTCGAGGTCGTGTACGAGGATGACGACCTGATCGTGGTCGACAAGCCCGTCGGAGTCGTCGTCCACCCGGGGGCGGGCAACAGGTCAGGCACCCTCGTGGCTGGCCTGCTGGCGGCCTACCCGGAGCTGGCGGAGCTGCCGGCGGCGGGTGCCGGGCAGGCCGATCGGCCCGGCATCGTCCACCGTCTCGACAAGGAGACCTCGGGGCTCGTCGTCGTCGCCCGCAGCCGGCGGGCGCATACCTCGCTCACCGCCCAGCTGGCGGCCCGCAGCGTCTCGAGGCGCTACCGGGCGATCCTGCTCGGCCGTCTGGAGGCGGAGAGGGGAGTGGTGGACGCCCCGATCGGCCGGTCCGAGGGCGACCCGACCAAGATGGCGGTGCTGGCGACCGGGAAGAGGGCGCGCACCCATTACGAGGCACTCGGTCTCTTCTCGTCTCCCCTGGCGGCCAGCTACGCCGAGCTCTCCCTCGAGACGGGTCGGACCCACCAGATCAGGGTCCACATGGCTGCGATTGGCCACCCGGTGCTGGGCGACCGCCGCTACGGAGGGAGAAGAGGGGCGCTCGCGGTGGGCCGGCCGATGCTGCACGCGGCGGCCCTCAGGCTTGCCCACCCGGCGAGCGGCCAGGAGATGAGCTTCTCCTCACCGCTGCCCGACGACTTCGAAGAGGCGCTCGACGCCCTCTCTTGAGGCTCAGGCGGCGCTGTTCACGCCCTCTACCTCGGGCTGCTCGGAGAGGAACTGGAGGGCGGAGGCCTCGACCCGGCGGACCCGCCGCACTCCGATGCCGAGCGCCCGGGCGGTCGCCTCGAGAGAGGCCGGCTGGGCGCCGTCGAGGCCGAAGCGAAGCCGGACGACCGACTGCTCGAGCTCGGGAAGCCGTCCGATCGCCTCTTCGAGCCGTCCGAGGCTCATCGAGTGGACGACCTCCTCCTCGAAGGGGTCGTCGTCGGTCGCCACCACGTCACCCAAGGTGGCGGTCGCCTCGCTCGTGAGGGGCTGGTCGAGGCTCGCCACCACCCGGGGCAGGCGGGCCTGGTCCGGGTCGGCCTCGAGCTCGGCTGCCAGAGCGTCCTCCGGGAGGCGGATGGCGCGACCCTTCGACTGGACGGCCCGCTGGAGCGCCTGGCGGATCCACCAGGTTGCATAGGTAGAGAAGCGGAAGCCCTTTCGCCAGTCGAACTTCTCGACTGCCCGCATGAGGCCGAAGGTGCCCTCCTGCACGAGGTCGACCAGGTCGACCCCGCGGCCCTGGTAGCGCCGGGCCCAGTGGACCACGAGGCGGAGGTTCGAGCCGATCATCTTCTCGCGGGCTTCCTCGTCGCCCTGCTCGATGCGCTGGGCCAGCTCGACCTGGGCGTCCGCCGAGAGCAGGGGGTACTTGCCGAGATCGTCGAGGAACAGCCGCATCAGGTCGGGCGCGTTGGCTCCTCGGTCGCTCGCAGACGAGGCGCGCTCGGCGGCCGCCTCACCTGTCCCGTATTCCATCGTCGACTTGGCCGGAATCGTTCCAGCTCCCTTCACTAATTCCTACGTCGTCCAACGCCCGGGGGGCGCCTCTCATTCCTTCCCCGGGCCCGGTGCTTCTCCTCCTGCCTGATGGGACCGTCTCTCTAGCTAGCGTCGCCGGACGTGCGCCGCACAAGCATGGAGCCGATCCCCCACACCCCGCAAACCGTCGTTCTCGTGCGACACGGCGCCACCGAGTGGAGTAGGAGCGGACAGCACACCGGCAGGACCGATCTACCCCTGCTCGGAGAGGGAGAAACGGAGGCCAGGGACCTTCACAAGAAACTCTCAGCTTTCCTGGGCGGCCGCCGGCCGGGCGTCGTCCTCTCGAGCCCGCTCCGCCGGGCGGTTGACACCTGCCGGCTGGCCGGCTTCGGGGAGGAGGCCCAGCTGGACGAGGATCTCATGGAGTGGGACTACGGCCTCTACGAGGGGCGGACGACCTCTGAGATACGACTCGAGCGCTCAGGCTGGGAGCTGTTCAGGGACGGCTGTCCCGGCGGCGAGGTCGCCTCCGAGGTGGCCCGCCGGGCGGCTCGGGTCATTGCCCGCCTGCGGGCCAACCACGCCCTCTCGCACCCCGAGCGGCCGGCCCTCCTCTTCTCGCACGGACACCTCCTCCGGGTGCTGGCGGCCGTCTGGGTCGGGGTGGAGCCGGAGGTGGGTCGTGCGCTTCCCTTCGAGACGGGAGCCATCTCGGTGCTCGGCTGGTCGCACGAGGATCCGGCGATCCTCCGCTGGAACTATCCCGGCTGCGACTCAGGCGAGCTGGAACCGTCCCGGCTCAGCTGAGCGGGCCGACCGGGGCGACGAGGGTGCCCCGGGCCCTTTCGACCATGTCTGCCAGCGTGAACGAGTCGAGGTGCTGGCGCATGTGCTCGCCCACCTCGGACCATACTGAGAGGAGGACGCACTGCCCCTCGTGGGCACAGGCTCCGTTCTCGTGCGGTCGGCCGAAGTCGCCGGCGACGATGGGGCCGTCGACGGCGCTCACGATCTGGCCGAGGGTGATCTCGCCCGGCGGCCGGGCCAGCACGTAGCCGCCCCCGACCCCCCGCTTGGAGCGCACCAGGCCGGCCCCTTTGAGGGCGAGGAGGATCTGTTCGAGATAGGGCTGGGGGAGCCCGGTCCGCTCGGCGATGTCCCGCACCGAGGTGGGAAGGCTCTCTCCTTGGTTGAGCGCCAGCGACAAGAGCGCCCGGCTGGCGTAGTCGCCTCGGGTCGAGACCTTCACACGCCCAATGCTACGGCCCGAGAGGAAAAAGCGGGGCTTGCGCCCGCCGAAGAGGCGAGCGAGCGGTCGCTCAGTCGGCGTCGGCCACCGGCGAGGCGGCCACCGGGGCGATGTCGACCGCGATCAGGCTCGACGACGAGAGGAACAGGATCCCGCCTGCCACGAGCCCGAGGCCGACCACGGCGCCGAGGAGGGCGAGCGGCCCGGTGCTCACCCGCTCTGAGAGCAAGGCGGCGCCGAGGATGACGCTCGTCACCGGGTTGGCGGCCGTGAGAGCCGGGAGGGACCAGCGGATCGGCCCCGACTGGTAGGCGCTTTGCACCATCAAGGTGGCCGCCAGCAGAGAGCCGGCGAAGGCGTAGAGCTCCCAATTGCCGAAGAAGCTCCCGAGGAGCCGGCCGAACCCGAAGGCTTCGGCGGCCCCGAGGCGGTGGGCGATGCCCTTTATGAAGGCGGCCGAGAGCCCGTTCACCGTCCCGGCTGCCACGGCCAAGAGGACCGCCCGCTGCACCCCTCGCGAGGCGAGGGCAGCCGCCAGGAGGCCGCCTACGAGGACCGCCAGGCAGCCGAGCGTGACTCCCCAGGAGAGAGGAGCGGCCGTGCCGTTCCCGGGGGTGGGGGAGGTGGCGAGGAGGAAGGCCGTGAGCCCGATGCAGACGGCGCCGGCCGAGGCGACCTCGCGAAGGCCGGGCCGGCGGCGGTGGAACAGCAGGGCGTTGATCGGCAGTGCGAACAACAGCCCGCAGACGAGGAGGGGCTGCACGGTCACGAGAGAGCCCTTCCACAAAGCCGCCAGCTGCACCAGGGTGCCGAGCCCGTTCAAGGCGATGCCGGCCAGCCACATCGGCCGGCGCAAGAGGCCGGCCACGAGGGCGGGGCGCATGTTGTGCTCGAGCGGCTGACCGGAGGCGGCCTGCTGCTGGAAGACCGCACCGAAGGCGAAGACGAGCGCCGCCGAGAGCGACAGGAGCACCACCACCACGGCCGCTCAGGTTATTCGCTCGGCAAGGGGGCAGCTCGCTCGGGAAGGCAGCAAGCAGCCATCGGATGGGTCTTGGCGGGCGGCCCCGGTCTAGATTGCGCTCCTGTGAGCATCGCGACCAGAAAGGGCGACAAGGGCACCACCGGGCTCTTGTACGGCGGTCGGGTGCGCAAGGACTCGGTCCGCATCGAGTGCAACGGGGCGGTCGACGAGGCGCAGGCCTTCTTGGGTCTGGCCCGGGCGTCGATCGCCGCCGCCCGGGCCGGCGGGTCGGCCGGCTTCTCGAAGGGCCGCCTCGACGAGATCCTCGTCGGGGTGGAGCGAGATCTCTGGGTGCTCATGGCGGAGGTCGCGACGAGGCCTGCCAACCGCAAGAAGCTCAGGCCCGGCGTCTCGCTCGTGACGAGAGAGATGCTCGACGGCCTCGACCTGCTCGTGTCGGAGCTCGAGGCGACAGAGGTCGTGCCCTCTGAGTTCGTCGTTCCCGGCCAGTCTCAACCGGCCGCCGCCCTCGACGTCGCGCGGGCAGTCGTGCGCAGAGCCGAGCGCCGGGCCGTCTCCCTCGAGATGGGCGACGACTCCTATGTGATCCCCTATTTGAACAGGCTGTCGGACCTCTGCTGGCTCTTGGCCCGGGCGGTCGAGAAAGAGCACCTGGCGGCCAGGAAGAAAGCGAGTTGATGTAGCGATGCTGGCGAGCTTCGAAGTCGCAGGTGAGCTTCCCGCAGGGGCTCTAGCGGTCCGCCTCGTGGCGGAGGGTCCGGCCCCCTTCACGGCCGCCACCTCGCTGCCCGAGCACCTGGCAGCCTCCCGCGGCTTTCGAGGCAAGGAGGGCGACTCGCTCGTCCTCGAGGGCCCGGGCGGTCTCGAGGCTCTCGTCGGAGTGGGTCCCGCCGGCGACTTCGGCCTGCCCGAAGCCAGGCGGGCCGGCGCCACGGCGGTCCGGGCCAGGGGGACCGAGAGAGCCATCGCCATCGACCTGAGGGGCGTCGTCTCCGGCGAGCCTGCGAGGCTCGCCCAGGCGGTGACCGAAGGGGCTGCCGGGGCTTCCTACCGCTTCGAGGCCTACAAGAGCAGCCGGGAGAGCAACGACCTCGAACGAGTCGTCCTCGTCGTCGGAGAGGGCGAGCAGGCGGCGACAGAGGAGGGGATCGGCTGGGGGAGAGCCATCGCGGAGGCGGTCAACTTCGCCCGCGACCTCTCGAACCGGGCGCCGACCGACCTCACCCCGAGCGAGTTCGCCAGGATGGCGAGCGAGCTCGCCGGGAGCACGGGCCTTGTCGCAGAGGTGATGGAGAAGGACCGCATCGTCGCCGAGCGCCTCGGCGGGCTGCTCGGCGTCGGGCGGGGCTCGGACGAGGATCCCCGCCTGGTGCGGCTCAGCTACGAGCCGGACGCCTCGGTGGCGCGAAGCGGCCCGGACGGCCGGCTTCCGACGGTGGTGCTGGTCGGAAAGGGCATCACCTTCGACTCGGGCGGTCTGTCGCTGAAGCCGCCGGAAGGGATGATCGGCATGAAGGGCGACATGGGTGGGGCGGCTGCCGTCGTGGCGGCCATCAGCGCCTGCCGGGCTCTCAAGGTGGGCGTGCGGGTCGTGGCGATCGCTCCCACCACCGAGAACATGCCGAGCGGGAAGGCCATAAAGCCCGGAGACGTCCTGAAGATCCGCAACGGCAAGACGATCGAGGTCCTCAACACCGACGCCGAGGGCCGCCTGGTGCTGGCCGACGGGCTCTCGCTGGCCGTCGAGGAGGAGCCCGACGCCATCGTGGATGTCGCCACGCTGACCGGTGCCGTGGTGGTGGCCCTCGGTCGTAAGGTGGCGGGCGTCATGGGCAACGACTCGGCCGTGGTCGGCGGCATCGAGGCCGCCTCCGAGCGGGCCGGCGAGCCCTTCTGGCGCCTCCCGCTCCCCCGCGCCTACCGCAAGGAGATCGATTCGGAGATAGCCGACATAAAAAACGTCGGGCGGGCCCGCCAGGCCGGCTCGCTGATCGCCGGGCTCGTCCTCGAGGAGTTCGTCTCGGACCGCCCCTGGGCCCACCTCGACATCGCCGGCGTCTCGGAGACCGAGGAGGACGCCTTCGAGTACCGGCGGGGGGCCACCGCCTTCGGCGTGCGCACCCTGGTCGAGTTCCTGCGCGGCTTCGAGGCCGTCGGTGAGGCCGGCCGTCTGGCCGACCACGTGAAGGTCGGTTGAGTTGACCGCCCTCGAGGCCCCGAACAGGCCCGCCACCCTCGCCATCGACATCGGGGGAACCGGACTGAAGGCCTCCGTCCTCGGTCCGGACGGGCGGCTTTTGGCGGACCGGGTCCGGGTCGAGACGACCTATCCCATGCCGCCGGGGAAGATGGTCGACGCGCTGGTCTCCCTCGTCGCCCCGCTGCCGCCAGCCGATCGCGCCTCGGCAGGCTTCCCCGGCGTCGTCCGCAAGGGGCACGTGCTGACGGCACCCCACTTCGTCACCCGGTCCGGCCCTGGCTCGCCGGAGGTGCCAGAGCTCGAGAGAGCCTGGCGGGGCTTCGACCTGGCCGGCGAGCTCGAGAGGCGCCTCGGCCACCCGGTGCGGGTGGCCAACGACGCCGACCTGCAGGGCTGGGCGGTCGTGAGCGGGCAGGGCCTCGAGATGGTGATCACGCTCGGGACCGGGCTCGGCAGCGCCATCTTCATGGACGGGCGGCTGGCGCCCCATCTCGAGCTGGCCCACCACCCCTTCAGGAAGGGTGGCACCTACAACGACCAGATCGGTGACGCCGCCTTGAAGCGTGTCGGGCTCAAGAAGTGGCGAAAGCGGGTGCTGCAGGCGATCTCGAACTTCGAGACCCTCGTCAACTACGACAGGCTCTACGTGGGCGGCGGGAACGCCCGCCACATGGCGGGCCAGCTCGACGAGTCGATCACCATCGTCGACAACGTGGCGGGCATCCTCGGAGGGATACGGCTGTGGGAGGGCGACTCCCACTGGGAGAACCTCTCGCCTCGTGCCTCGCACGCCGTCGTGACCGAGGTCGACGACGGGAAGGGCTCCGGAGACTCCTAGCCGCCGATGGCCGAGCAGTCGGCCACGACGGCCCGCACGATCACCTGACTCGGCGGCCCGTTCACCTCTTGCAGGTTGGCCTGCAGCGCCTGCCAGCTGCCGTTCGTCCCGGCCGCCTCGGCGGCGAGAGGCTCGGCGAGGTCGAGCTCGTGCAGGGCCCGGCGCTTGTAGGAGGTGGCGGCCGGGCCGCTCGTCGCCGAGGCGGCTTTCATGTAGTGCTGGGCCGCGGTGACGTCGCGGCAGGCCTGCGCGCCTGGGCCGGCTGACGAGGAGCCGCAGGCGCTCAAGAGCCCGGCCGAGAGGGCGACGCCGGCGACTCCGGCACCCAGGCGGGCCAGTCGGCCGTTCCCAGGGCTCACTCGCCGAGGGAGGCCAGCCAGGCCGGTGCGGCGTCCAGCAGGAAGCGGGTGACGCCGAGGGCGCGGTCGAAGGTGTCGCAAAGTAGCTCCTCTCCAGCTAGGACCCGGGCGAGGGAGACCTCTTGCCGGGCGACGATGGTGAGCCTCCGAACCGGGGCGTCTGTCACCGAGCCGTAGGAATCGGTGGCGGATATCTCGAGCGGCAGCTCGATGCCGCCGATCTGAGAGAGGTCGAGCGCCAGGTGAAGGAGGTCGGGGCCGTTCGGCAGGGGTGGGATGCCCCAGTTGAACGTGAGGGGGAAGAACCACTTGTCGGGCGGGTCGGCCTCCTCCGGCAGTGCCATGACGGCGTCCTCGAAGGCGAGCAGGGAGCGGGGCTCCACCTCGAGGGCCAAGTGGAGGTCGATCGGACCTCCGCAGCCCTCCTCGGGATGAAGGTCGACCTCCCAGAACTGCCGGAGGGAGTAAGTCTCGACGAAGTGACGCTCGTCGTGGACGTGAAAGCCATGGTCCACGGCGTGGTCCTTCAGCTCGGCTACATACCCCGCGACGTCGATGACCGCCATTTCGACACGAGCTTAGAACGAGCGCCGCAGCTCCCGTGCCCAGCCCCGGCCTTTCCGGCCAGGCCAAGAGGGTGGCGAGAGGGCCTCTCGAGCCGCACCGCTTCTCTGCTCAGGCCCGAGCCGCTACCGTGCCCGGCGATGGACAGCGCCGTTCTCCTCGAGGCAATGCGGGAAGCAGCCGAGCGGGTGAGGACGGCCCTCGACGGCCTGGACGACTGGGGGCCGGCCGAGACCCTGCCCGGGCAGTACCGGAGCGATCTCGTGGCCGACGAGGCCGCCCTCCCCGTGCTCCTGGAGGCGGGGCTGGACGTGCTGAGCGAGGAGTCCGGGGTGACGGTGTCCGGCTCGGCCGGCCCGCTCGCCGTCCTCGATCCGGTCGACGGCTCGACGAATGCTTCCCGCAACATCCCGTGGTTCGCCACCTCGATCTGCGTGCTGGACGACGAGGGCCCCTTCGTGGCCCTCGTCGCCAACCAGGCGACCGGAGAGCGCTACGAGGCGGTGAGAGGCGAGGGGGCGAGCCGCAACGGCCAGTTCATCGTGCCGAGAAGCGAGGCCTCGCTCAGTCGGGCCGTGCTGGGGCTCTCCGGCTACCCACCCTCTTACCTCGGGTGGCGGCAGTTCCGGGCCCTCGGGGCGTGCGCCCTCGACCTCTGCGCCGTCGCCGACGGGACCCTCGACGGCTACGTCGACTGCTCCCAGGGCGGCCATGCCCCCTGGGACTACCTGGGCGGTGCCCTCGTCTGCACCGAGGCCGGGGCGGCGGTGGCCGACGCCTACGGGAGGGAGCTTGCGGTCACCGCCGAGGGCGAGCGACGCATACCGATGGCCGGCTGCACCGAGAGCCTCCTTCGCCAGCTGATGGCGGCTCGCAAGGAGGCCTTCGGGGGGCTCGGGTGAACCGGCCGGGCGGGCGATAGCCTGAAGCCGCGATGGGGGAGACTGGCACGCCCGCTCAGAACGACCCACTCGGTCTCCTCCTCGCGGTGCAGGAGAAGGACCTCTTCTTGGACCAGCTCGCCTACAGGCGACAGGAGCTCCCCGAGCGAGCCCATCTCGCCGAGATCGACGACTCCGTGGCGGCCCTCCGCCAGAGAGCCGGCGAGCTCGGCGCCAGACAGGACCTCCTGGCAAAGCGCCAGACCGAGATCGAGGGTCACATCGAGAGCTACTCGAAGCGCATCGAGGCGATCGAGGCCAGGCTGCGCCAGGGCAGCGACTACAGAGATGCCCAGGCCATGAGCGGCGAGCTCGACTCGCTGGCACGCCACAAGCGAGGACTCGAGGACGACGAGCTCGACGTGATGGAAGCCCTCGAGCCCGCCGAGAAGGAGCTGTCGGAGGCCGAGGCCGAGCTCGTCCGGCTGGCCGCTGCCCGGACCGAGGCGGCCGAGGCGCTCTCGGCGGCAGAGAGGGAGATCGACAAGGAGGCGGGCGCGATCGCAAGGCAGCGGGCGCAGCTCGCCGCCGGACTGCCGGCGGAGCTGGCGAGCACCTATGAGAGGCTGCGGGAACGCCTCGGGGGCGTCGGGGCGGCCAAGCTCATAGACGGTCACTGCAGCGGCTGCCATCTGGCGCTGCCGACCAGCGAGCGGGACCGGCTCTCCCGAGCCCCGACAGGCACAGTCGCCTACTGCGACCAGTGTGGGCGGATCCTCGTACCCTGAGATGCTCCTTCTCGTCCGCCACGGCCAGAGCGACTCGAACGCGGCTGGCCAGCTGGTCGGGCGCCACGACCCGCCCCTGACCGAGATCGGCTCCTGCCAGGCCGAGCTGGTCGGCCGGCTTCTCGCCCGCGAACAGGCCCGCAGCGGCCAACACCACCAGATCCGCCTCGTCTCGAGCCCGCTCCGGCGGGCCCGCGCCACCGCCGAGCTCATCGGCTTCTCGCTCGGACTCGGGGACGTCGAGATAGAAGAGCGCCTGATCGAGCTCGACTACGGCAGCCTCGAGGGTCTGAGGCCTGCAGAGGTACCGGCCGAGACCTGGGCGAGTTGGCGGGCCGACCCCTCTTACCGACCCGAGGGGGGCGAGAGCCTGATCGAGGTGCAAGAGAGGGTGGCCTCCTGGTGCGAGGAGAGGGCGGAGGAGGCCGCCACCAGAGACGTCGTGGCGGTAAGCCACGTCTCTCCTATAAAGGCGGCGGCGGCCTGGGCTGTCGGGCTGGGGCCGGAGCTCTCATGGCGCCTCAGCCTCGGGGTCGGCACCATCACCCGCATCTCGACCTCCCCCCGCTCGCTCCACAGCTTCGGCGAGTCATCCCACCTCAGCCTCGAGAGATGAAGAGGCCCGGGCCGTCGGCCCGGGCCCATGGCTCTCAGGAGGCGAGGCTCTCAGGAGGCGATCGCCTCGGCGGCCGGAGCGTCGATCACATTGCCGGACTGCCCGACGGCGATCTCGACCCGGCGAGGCTTGGCGTCCTCGGCCACCGGTACGACGATCGTGAGGACGCCGTTGTCCGAGTGGGCCTTGATCTTGTCGGTGGCGAGACCCTCGCCGAGGAAGAGCCGTCGGGTGAAGTTGCCCTGCGGGCGCTCGCTCACCAGCACCTCGTCGCCGTCAGAGGGCGCCCAGGTGCGCTCGGCGGTGATGGTGAGGACGTTCTTTTCGACCGAGAGGTCGATGCTCGACGGGTCGATGCCGGGCAGGTCGACACGGACGACGAACTCCTCGCCCCGCCGGTACACGTCGAGCGGCACCGAGTTGCGACCTGGCCAGGTTCCCTGGACGAGGCGGTCCATCTCACGGAAGGGATCGAATCGCATCAACATGGCATCTCCTTTCTACCTCTGACTACGACTTCATCGTCTTACTACGACCACATCATAATACTTGATGGAGACTGACTCAAGGTTTCTGTTGTCTACGAGTGATCAACGCTGAGAGAGACCAGATGTTCCCGGGTTGAACGAGGCGTGCGAGAATGGAGCTGGCGAGCCGGCCGGGTGGCCGCGGTGCACCTCTCGCAGGTGGCTGAGGAAGGTCGGGGCTCCACAGGGCAGGGTGCTGGCTAACGGCCAGTCGGGGCGACCCGCAGGAAAGTGCCACAGAAAGCAGACCGCCGATGGCGAGGCTCCGGTCTCGCACAGGCAAGGGTGAAACGGTGCGGTAAGAGCGCACCAGCGTCCGGGGTGACTCGGGCGGCTTGGCAAACCCCACCCGGAGCAAGGCCAGACAGGAGACGGGCTGCCCGCCCGATGTCTCCGGGTAGGCCGCTTAGATGGATGGCCACCCCGCCGGGAGACCGGCGGACAGAACCCCGCCTACAGGCCGGCTCGCCACGACATCCTGGCTCTTGCGAGAGCTGCCCGAACGCCAGCCTCGTCGAGGAGGTGACTGAACAGCTCTCCGTGGGCGGCTCGCGGCAGCGAGCCTGTGATGGCCGCCGAGACCGCCGTTGCGCCGAGCTCGATGACAGCGCCGCCGGTCCGGGCTGCGGGCTCTGGCAGCTTGGTGGGCTCGCGGCAGCCGGGCTCTCGTTGGTCGGTCTCCTCTGGCGGGGAGATGGCTGCCACGGAGTTGAACGAGAAGGGCGGCATACTGCCCGCCCCGCCGAGCGGCCCTCTTCTGCCCGGGTGCTCTGGACGGGAGCCGGGTGCCGGGTTGCGCCGGCAAGACGGCGCCGCCTCCTTTGGCGGCGGGCAGGTCAGAGATTCTCAGGTCGGAGCATCGCGTAGAACAGGAAGATCAGCAGGGCGATGCTGACGATGAAAGCCGTCATCTCGATGATGCTCATAGCGCTTCGTATCCCTTGGTCGACTCGGGCGCGGCGGGTCTCAGAGCCGGTCGCAGGCGCGGGCGTAGAGCCAGAAGAGCCCGAACATCACCACGACGGCGACGATCCCGCCGACCGTCTCCCATGCATATGCCATATTGCTCGCTCCTGTTCGGTTTGCCTCGACGGCGCTCGCTCAACGCCGCCCGATCAGCTTGAGCAAGGCCAGGTTCAGCTCCAGGACGTTCACGTGGGGCGCGCCGTAGAGCCCGAGGAAGCGTCCGGCCACGTGCCGGGCGACGAGCGCCCTCACCTCGCTGACGGGCAGGTGGTCTACCCGGGCGATCCGCGGGACCTGCAGGTAGGCGGCCGCCGGGGAGATGTCGGGGTCCAAACCGCTGGCCGAGCTCTCGACGAGGTCCGGGGGGACCTGGCTCGCCTTGATGCCCGGGTTCTCCCTCAGCACCCTGGACAAATTCGTGCGGATCTCCTTCAGCAGCGCCGGGTTGGTGGGCCCGTAGTTGCTCGCCGCCGAGGAGGCGGCGTTGTAGGGCGGTGTCGTGGCGCTCGGCCTGCCCTCGAAGAAGCGCGGCGCTGAGAACTGCTGGCCGATGAGCCGCGATCCCACGACCCGACCGTGGTAGGTGACCAGGCTGCCGTTGGCCTGGCCGGGGAAGGCGGCCTCGCCGATCCCGACCATGAGAAGGTTGTAGCCGAGGCCGAGGACTATGACGAACAGCAGCACCATCCGGACGGCGCTCCAGATCACCTTGAGGCGCATGGCTCCTCCTTCTTGCGGCGGGCGGGGCGAGCGGTCATGGCCGACCTCATCAGTGGGCGGTCGAGACGAGGTGGAGGGCCGTCACGACCATGTCGATCAGCTTGATGCCGGCAAAGGGCACCACCAGCCCTCCGAGGCCGTAGATGAGCAGGTTCTTGCGCAGGATCGCGACGGCGGTGGTGGCCCGGTAGCGCACGCCGCGTAGCGCGAGCGGGATGAGGGCCGGGATGATGAGGGCGTTGAAGATGATGGCCGAGAGGATCGCCGTCTGGGGAGAGGTGAGGCGCATGATGTTGAGCGCCTCGAGACCCGGGTAGGCCACGACGAACATGGCGGGGATGATGGCGAAGTACTTGGCCACGTCGTTCACCACCGAGAAGGTGGTAAGGGCGCCCCGGGTGATGAGGATCTGCTTGCCGACCTCCACGATCTCGATGAGCTTGGTGGGGTTCGAGTCGAGGTCGATCATGTTGCCGGCCTCGCGGGCCGCCATCGTTCCGGTGTTCATGGCGACGGCCACGTCGGCGTTGGCGAGCGCCGGGGCGTCGTTCGTGCCGTCGCCGACCATTCCCACCATGTAGCCCTCGGCTCGGATCGACTTGACGTAGTCCATCTTGCGCTCGGGGGTCGCCTCGGCCAGGAAGTCGTCGACGCCGACCTCCTGGGCTATGGCGTTGGCGGTGATGGGGTTGTCACCGGTGATCATCACCGTCTTGATGCCGGCTGCCCGCAGCGACGCCAGGCGCTCTTTGATCCCGGGCTTGACGACGTCCTTCAGCTCCACGGCGCCGAGGATCCGGCGGTTCTCTGCCACGAGGAGCGGGGTGCTCCCCGCCCGCGAGATCCGCTCCACAGCGGACTTGACCTGTGGGTCCAGCTCGACACCGGCCCACCGGGCGATCGAGTCGGCGGCGCCCTTTCGAATCTGGCGGCCGTCGAGGTCCACGCCGCTCATGCGGGTCTGAGCGCTGAAGGGGACGAAGGAGACCGTCGGCTCGTCGAGGTCCGGAGCCCGCAGGTCGAAGCGCTCCTTGGCGAGCACGACGATCGAGCGCCCCTCGGGCGTCTCGTCGGACAGCGAGGAGAGCTGGGCCGCCTCGGCCAGCTGGCGCTCTTCGACGCCCGGCGCCGGTACGAAGGCGCTCGCCTGGCGGCTCCCCATGGTGAGGGTTCCCGTCTTGTCCAACATGATGACGTTGACGTCACCCGCCGCCTCGACCGCCCGACCCGAGAGCGCGAGCACGTTGCGCTCGAGGAGCCGGTTCATCCCAGAGATGCCGATGGCCGAGAGGAGCCCGCCGATGGTGGTGGGGATGAGGGCGACGAGGAGCGCGATGAGGACGGTGACCGACACCGCGGCATGGGAGTAGGTGGAGAACGGGGCGACGGTGACGACCACCACGAGGAAGATCAGCGTCAGGCCGGCGAGCAGAAGGGCGAGGGCGATCTCGTTCGGGGTCTTCTGGCGGACGCCGGCCTCGATCAGGGTGATCATGCGGTCGAGGAACGATTCGCCATGCCCGGCGGTGATCTTCACCTGGATCTCGTCGGAGAGCACGGTGGTGCCGCCTGTGACGGCGCTGCGGTCGCCGCCGGACTCCCGGATGACCGGCGCCGACTCGCCGGTGATGGCCGACTCGTCGACCGAGGCGATGCCCTCGATCACCTCGCCGTCGCCGGGGATGACCTCCCCGGCCGCCACGACGACGACGTCGCCGACCTGCAGGGTGGTGGCGGGCACGACCTGGATGCCTTCTGGGGTGAGCTTTCGGGCCTCGGTCTCGGTCCGTGTGCGGCGCAGCTCGTCGGCGTGGGCCTGGCCGCGGCCTTCGGCCATCGCCTCGGCGAAGTTGGCGAACAGCACGGTCAGCCACAGCCAGATGGCGATCTGCCCGGTGAAGGAGAAGAGGCCCATCTTGCCCAAC
>JAJZLV010000083.1 GCA_021803215.1 Actinomycetes bacterium
GGCTTTTGACACCCCGCTCAGCCCGCCGCCTCTCGACGACGAACCGGGGCCTGCTACTGGGCTCTCCGGCGATTACCCAGACGGGACTTGCACCCGCAGGTCTGGTCCAGCTTTCAGGACGCACCATGCCACCATCATTACAAGGGATGTGGCACCTAGCTTCGCCTGGGACAGAATCACTCGTCCTTCCAAGCAGCTCACAGCCCCGGATGACAAGAACTAGGAGCTAGATGACGGACTGGAACTTCGCCGATGTCTGGGAGCTGGCCGCCCGCATCAGGGGCGACAGGCGGGCGCTCGTCCACGGAGGGCGAAGGGTCTCCTGGACGCAGTTCGACCGCCGGGCGGCCGGCCTCGCGAGCCGATTCGTCGCCGCCGGTCTGGAACGCGACGCCAAGGTCGCCCAGTACCTCTACAACTGCAACGAGTACCTCGAGTCGCTCTTCGCGGCCTTCAAGGTCTCGATGGTCCCGGTGAACACCAACTACCGCTACGGGGCGGACGAGCTCACCTACCTGTGGGACAACGCCGACGTGGAGGCGGTCGTCTTCCACGAGGGCTTCCTCCCTCTCGTAAAAGAGGTGAGGCCCCGAGTCCCGCGGGTGAGGCTCTGGCTCTGCGCCGCCGAGTCGGCCTCGGGCGAGCTGGCGGTCGAGCTGCCCGACTGGGCAGAGCCCTACGAGCCGGCCGCCACCTCGCTCGGCGAGCGCTCCTCGACGCACCTCGAGTCGCCGGGCGGGCGCTCGGGCGACGACCTCTACCTCCTCTACACCGGGGGCACGACCGGCATGCCGAAGGGCGTCATGTGGCGCCAGGACGACCTGTTCGTCCTCTTGAACGGCGGCTCGCCGGTCCCGATGCCCGACGACGCCGGCCTCGAGGGCATCACCTCGTTCCTCGAGGCCCTCAACGAGAGCCCGCCATCGGTCCTGCCAGCCTGCCCGCTCATGCACGGGACCGGCGCCTTCACCGCCTTCAGCTCGCTCATCCTCGGCGGGGCCGTCGTCACCCTCACCGGGCGCGGCTTCGACCCGGTCGCCCTCTTGGACCTCGCCGAGCAGGAGAAGGTGAACCTCATCACGATCGTCGGCGACGCCTTCGCCAAGCCGATCCTTCGCGCCCTCGACGCCGCGCCCGGTCGCTGGGACCTCTCGAATTTGCTCGGCATGATCTCCTCGGGCGTCATCTGGAGCGAGGAGACCAAGCGGGGACTTCTCCGCCACAACCCGAACATGACGCTCGTCGATGCCTTCTCCTCCTCCGAGGCGCTCGGGATGGGCTCTTCGATCTCGACGGCCGGAGCGGCCGCCGGCACGGCCCGGTTCAGCCTCGGCGAGCACGCCAAGGTGATCGACGAGGAGGGTCGCGAGATCCCGCCCGGCTCGGGCCGGGCCGGGCGCCTCGCCCTCGGGGGGCGCCTCCCGCTCGGCTACTACAAGGACGAGGAGAAGACGGCGGCCACCTTCGTCGTGATCGAGGGCCAGCGCTACTCGGTCCCGGGCGACTACGCCTTAGTCGAGCCCGACGGCAGCCTGCAGCTCCTAGGACGGGGCTCGGTCTCGATCAACACCGGAGGCGAGAAGGTCTTCCCCGAAGAGGTGGAGGAGGCCCTCAAGACCTACCCGGGCGTCCGGGACGCCGCCGTGGTGGGCGTGCCGGACGAGCGCTTCGGCCAGGCGATCACCGCCCTCGTCCAACTCGCTCCGGGCGTCCAGGCATCCCCGGGAGAGCTCATCGAGCACGTGAAGGCCCACCTGGCCGGCTACAAGGCCCCGCGCCACCTCCTGTTCGTCGAGAGCGTCGGCCGCTCCCCGGCCGGGAAGGTCGACTACGAGAGCCTCACCGCCACGGCGAGGAGCCGGCTCGGCCCGCCCTCCTAAGAGGCGGTGGGGTGGTTGGCCCCGTTGTGGCGGACGAAGTCGTTGACGGCGTAATAGGCGTCGATCGACTCGCCGGCATCTCCCCAGAAGCCCTCGATCACGTCGTAGCTCATCTGGCCCGCCGCCACGTAGTGGTTGTTGACGTCGGTTATCTCGAGCTCGCCTCGCTCTGAGGGGACGAGAGTCGGGATGATCTCGAAGACCGACGGGTCGTAGAGGTAGGCCCCTGTCACGCAGTACTTCGAAGGCGGGTCGGCCGGCTTCTCGATGATGCGGGTCACCCGTCCCGACTGGTCGAGCTCCGGCACGCCCAGGTGGCGGAGGTGCTCCAGCTGGGCGATCTCGGCGAAGAGCAGGCGGGCGCCCACCTCTTGCTCGGCGAAGGCGGCCACCGACGGGGCGATCGTGTACTCGAAGATGTTGTCCGCCAGCATCACGCAGACCGGTTCGCCGTCGGCGAAGTGGGCTGCCAGCCCGAGCGCCTCGGCGATCCCCCCCGGGCGCTCCTGGTAGCCGTAGGTGAGGAGGTCGAGGCCGTGCTCGCGGCCGTTCGAGAGGAGCCGGAGGAACTCACCGGCATGGGTGCCGCCGGTGACCACCATCACCTCGGTTATCCCGGCGGCCGCCAGGTTCTCGATGGCGTAGCTGACCATCGGGCGGTCTCCGATGGGAAGCAGGTGCTTGTTGGTGATGCGGGTGAGCGGGAACAGGCGGCTGCCGGTCCCGCCGGCGAGGAGGACGCCTTTCACGCCGGCAGCCTAACGCTGCCCGGCGGGCCGGCTCAGGTGCGAAGGAAGCGCCGGACGGCGACGGCCGAGCCGGCCACCCCGATCAAGACCCCGATCAGGACGACGAGGATCTCGTTCACGATGAGGTCGTGGTTCGGCACGTTGGCGAGCTGGAACTCGGCGAAGCGGTGGAGCAGGGCACGGATCCCGAGGTCTCCGAGCAGGATGATGCCCCCGGCCACGATCGCTCCGACGAGGCCTTGCACCAAGCCCTCCATCATGAAGGGCAGCCGTATGAACCAGGCGGTCGCCCCGACGAGGCGCATGACAGCTATCTCCCGCCGGCGGGCGAATATCGCCATTCGGATCGCCATGAGGATGAGGACGACGGCCGAGAGAAGGAGCAGGACCGCCAGCACGAAGAGCACTATCTGAAGGACGCTCGAGAGCGTCGTCAGGCTCCGGATGGACTGGGCGGGGTAGGTCACCTCGTAGACGCCGGGCTGGTGCTTGAAGATGTTGGCCACCACGGCGGTCTCCTTCGGGTGCACGAGGGTGCACTGGAAGACCGGCGGCGTCGTCTTCGGCGTCAGCACGGCCACGATCTCCGGGTGCTGGGCGAAAAGGGCCCTGGCGTGCTCGTAGGACTGCTGGTGGTCGAGGTAGGAGCACCTTTTCACCTGGGCCGTCTGCTTCAAGGTGGTGGAGACGGCGTTCGTGTCGCCCGGCGGGGCGCTCGCCTTCATGAAGATCTGCATGTCGACGTTGTCTCCGAGAGCCACCAGGGCGTGGTTGACAGACTGGCGCAGCAAAAGAGCCGTGCCGACGAGAGAGAGCGAGATGCCGACCGTCAAGATGGCCGCGACGGCCATGAGGCGGTTCCGCCAGAGGTTGGAGGCGGTCTCGCGCGCCACGTAGCCCGTGGAGATCGGCATCAGTGCGCCCTCCGGCGGTGCCGGCCCTCTCCGGGCTCGAGGCCGGCCAGCCGGTCGGCCGCCGCCGCCACCGCCGGGACTCCCCGCGTGGTGGAC
>JAJZLV010000073.1 GCA_021803215.1 Actinomycetes bacterium
TTATGACCGCCGAGCCCGAAGCGCCTCGCCCGAGCCGGGTGCAAACGAGCGCCTTCAAGAAGGCGATGGCTGCCTTCCCGACCGGGGTGGCCGTCGTTACCGCCCTCTCCGGCGAGGAGCCGGTCGGTTTCACCTGCCAGAGCATCGTCTCTCTGTCTCTCGAGCCGCCCTATGTGGCGCTCGCTCCCGCCAAGTCCTCCACCAGCTGGCCCCGCATCGCCCGGGTCGGCAGCTTCTGTGTCAACGTCCTCTCGGCCGGGCAGGAAGAGATCGCCCGCCGCTTCGCCCGCTCTGGCGGCGACAAGTTTCCGGGCCTCTCTTGGCGAGCCTCCTCGAGCGGAGCCCCGGTCCTCGAGGGCGTCTTGTCCTTCGTCTGCTGCGACCTCGAGCTCGTGCACGACGCCGGCGATCATGAGATCGCGATCGGCCGGGTCCGAGAGGTTGGCTTCGGGGCCCTCGAAGAGGGCCCCCTCGTCTTCTACCGCTCCGGCTACGGCCGCCTCGCCAGGGCGGCCGACTAGGAGCCGAGGAATCTGATGACGTCAGCGCCGACCCGGCGCGGGTCCTCGAGGGGCCCGAAGTGGCCCATCTGCCCGTGGCGCTCGAAGCTCGCCCCAAGAGCGGCTGCGATGGCCGGTGCCCACGAGGAGGGACCCTGCCGCTCCTCGTCCTGGCTCCCGCAGGCGAACCTGCACCTTGTCTTCAAGCCGTCGAGCTCGCTCAGTCGAGGCTTCCCGCTCGCCTCATAGGTGGCCGCTTCGTCCTCGGGGGCGCAGCGCAGGACGACGCCCTGCTCGCCCTGCTCGAAACCGTGTTCGACGTAGTCGAAGAGGGCCCCGGCCTGGAAGCTGTCGAGGGGAGGCCGGGACGAGTAGCGATAGAGCGCCTCGGCCCGGGAGCCAAAGGCCCGCCGGCGTCGCCGGGCGGCCTCGGCGAGCGGAGAGCCCGACGACTCGGTCAGGTCGTCGGGAAGGACGATCGGCTCGTAGAGGTAGGCGGCCTCGAAGAGACCGGGCCGGGCGGCCTCGGCGAGGAGGATGAGAGCTCCGCCCAACGAGTGGCCGAAGCCGAAGAGCCCTGCCGGCCCGGCCAGCTCGGCCATCGCGAAGTTCGCCACCGCCACGAGGTCGCCCGCCATCTCGGACCAGTCGAAGCTCTTGTCGGCAAAGGGGGCGGTCTCGCCGTGCCCCCGGAAATCAGGGCCGAGGACGTGGAAATGACGGGCCATCTCGGCTGCGAGGCGGCCGTAGGCGCGGGCGCAGAACCCGGTGGCGTGACAGAGCAGCAGCAGCGGCCCGTCCGCCGGTCCACCCATGTCATGCAGGACGAGCCGTCCGCCCGGCCTGCTTATCTCGTAGCGATCGGCCACCTCTCAAGCGGCCCCGACGATCTCGAGGCCGAGGATCGACTCGGTCAGCTCGAAAAGATGCCGGGCGGCGGTCTCGTCTCTGGCCGATCGGTAGACCGGCAGGAACTCGGGTGCCCCTCGGGTCTGACCGAGCCACCGGGGGCCGATCAGCTCGCCGCCCTGCACCGCCGGGTCGACGAGGGCTCGTACGCTCGGCAGGGCCCCGGCGCTCGCCGGTTGCAGGAGAAACGACATGATCGGGCGGAGGAGCGGCACCAGGTAGGCCCGGTTCGAGTCGCGCAGCTGACGGGGGAAAAGCTCGGTGGCGCTCACACCAGGATGAGCGGCCAGCGAGACCGTCGCCCGTTTGGCCGCCCGCAGGCGGCGCTCGAGCTCCTGGGCGAAGAGGAGGTTCGCCTGCTTGGTGTTCGAGTAGACCCGTTGGGCCGAGTACGGGCTCGGGCTGGTGAGGTCCTCGGCCGTCGTGGTGGAGTCGAGCTTCCCGCCCCGAGCTGCGATGCTCGAGACGAAGACCACCCGCCCGCCGGGAGCGAGCTTCGGCAGCAAGAGGGCGGTGAGAAGGGCGTGACCGAAGTGGTTCGTCGCCATCTGCAGCTCGAGGCCGTCGGCCGTGAAGGCGAGCGGGCAGGCCATGATGCCGGCGTTGTTCACGAGGTCGGTTACTCCCTCGAGGCCATCGGCGAAGGAGCGGATGGAAGAACGGTCGGCGAGGTCGAGACGGGCCACTTCGCCTCGCCCCCTGGTCGAGCCGACGAGTCGCAGCGCGGCACCGCCCTTGGTCTCGTCCCGGCAGGCCATGACGACGTCGGCCCCGTGGCTGAGCAGGATGCGGGAGGTCTCGAGCCCGATGCCGGAGTTCGCCCCCGTCACCACGACCCGCCGTCCCGACAGGTCTCCGACGGAGTGCTCTCCGAATCCGGCCACTAGCCCACCTCGCCTGGCGCGGCCATCTCCAACGGCGCCGACACGGCTCGCTCCTCCCGGCAGCTCACGAGGCAGAGGGCCGAGCAGGCGAGCACGGCGGCCATCGCCCCTGGCAAGAGGCGGTAGTCGACCACCTCGCCGGCGGCGGCGCCCAGTCCGATCGAGAAGCTCTGCAGCATAAAGAGCACGGTAGCGGTCGCCGAGCAGACCCTGCCCTGCAGATGGGCTGGCGCCGCGAGCTGCAGGGCCGTGCAGCTGCCGACTGTCACCGAGGGAAGGGCCGGACCGACGACGAGTCCCGGGTCGATGCCGCGCAGCAGGAGGCGGCCGTCGGCCCGCCGACGATGGCGTCGGTGCCCTCCACCGCCCGATGACTATCTGGCGAAGGAGGACGCTTTGCCACATGTGCCGGGCGTCGGCGGTCACCCCGGTGAACCAGCCGATGCCCCTGTCGGTCTCGGGGCGGTCCGGCCCGGCCAGCTTGTCCACCCTCACCACGACGGGTCTGAGCGGGGCGACGAAGAAGCTGACCGAGTCGATGAGGGCGATCACGTGGCTGCCGACCACGGCAAACACGACGGCCATCTCCTCTTGCAGCCTCGCCGTCTCGAGCAAGGTGAGAGAGACGGTCCTGTTCGACGTTCCGGTGACAAGCGACCAGTCGGCCTCGAGCCGCCCCCGCGGCTGCAAGCGCCGGTGGCGGGCGAGTCAGCGCTCCAAGAGGAGGCCGGGGAGCCCTGGCGGCGACGCTCTCCTCGGCGTCTCATTTACCCGAGAACCCGAAGCCAGCCCTGTCAGCTGCCTCCAGGGCCGCCACCGGCCTTCTCGACGAAGCCGCACTTGGCGTGCTGGCGCAGGTGGAACGAGCCGGTGGTCGGCGACTCGCGCTCTTTTGTCCCGCCTCGGTGGCGGTCAGCTGCGAGCTCATGCTGAGCGCCTCGAAGAGGGCGAGGCGGACCGGGTGGCTGCGGGCCCGCAGCTCCGTGGCGTCTCTCAGCCGGCGAGGGACCCACTCGGCCTGGCTGGTCGGCAGATCCGCCCCGCTCATCTAGGAAGAGGGCTGGCGGCGAGGTGGACGAGCCCGGGTCCGCTGGTCAGTCGGGCACGGCATGGGGTGCTGCCCGGACTTGGTGGGTAGGAGCCCACTACTGAGAGTTGTCTCGCGAAGGATAACTCTCTATTAACTCCTCGCCAAGAGTAACCTCCCGACACTCCTCCGGCCGGTGGTGGGCAGCCAGGTGGCACCGGAGGCTCTGCTGGACTCGGCCGGTGAGGCCCCGGCGGTCACCTCGGCCGGCGCCAGCAGCCGTGGCTGCAGCTCAGAGGA
>JAJZLV010000005.1 GCA_021803215.1 Actinomycetes bacterium
CTCCTTCGCTTGGGCGTGAATGTGGTTTCTCAACTCACATCATCCCAGGTAGAGGAGCACTTTCCGCGTCTTTCAGACCCCCGTTGACCAGCGCGGATGAAATATCAGGGTCTGAGGTCCTTTTCGAAAGTCACCTCGCTAGTCTGCGAGCTTGTTTGGATCGACCGGAGAGATGACCGCTGCGACGACGGCTGTGGAAGCCGTCCCCGACCGCCCGATAGGAATCTTCGACAGCGGCTTCGGCGGGCTCACGGTCGTCCGCTCCATGATCGATCTCATGCCCGACGAGTCGCTCGTCTACTTCGGCGACACCGGCCGGTACCCGTACGGTCCTCGGCCAGCCGAGGAGGTTAGAGGCTTCGCCCTCGAGATCGGCGAATTTCTCTCGCGCGAGTTCGCCTGCAAGCTCATAGTGGTGGCCTGCAACACGGCCGCCTCGGTGGCGCTCGAGGAGTTGCGGGCCCTTCTCGGGGTCCCGGTCGTAGGAGTGATCGAGCCCGGCATGCGGGCAGCGCTCAAGACGACCGAGAGCGGCCGGGTCGGGGTGATCGGCACCGTCGGGACGATCGGCTCGGGTGCCTACCAGGAGCTCGCCCAGCGGGTCGCCCCCACCGAGGAGATCTTCTGCGCCGCCTGCCCGGGCTTTGTCGAGTTCGTGGAGAGAGGCGAGACGGCGAGCGAGCAGGTGCACGTGCTCGCCGAGAGGTTGCTGGCGCCTCTCAAGAGGGCCGGCGTCGACACCCTCTTGCTCGGCTGCACCCACTACCCCTTCCTGGCTCGCACCATCGGTGACGTGATGGGCCGAGAGGTCGTCCTCGTCTCCTCGGCCGACGAGACGGCCTTTGACGTGAAGGCGCTCATCGAGCGGGAGGGGATCGCCCGGCTGGCTGGGGGTCCGCCCTCCCATCGCTGGCTTTCCTCCGGCGATGTCGACTGGTTTGTCGAGATGGGTCGGCGCCTCCTCGGCCCGGAGCTCGAGAGTGCCGAGAAGGTCGAGCTCGGCTCCTAGTGCCCTGCCGGCCAGGTGACGACCGAGGAGGGGTGGCCGGCCGGCTGCTGCCCTATCCTCGCCTGATGACCAACGCCACGACGCGCCGCCGCGACGGCCGGCTGCCCGGTGAGCTCCGTCCGGTCTCCTTCGAGCGGGACTACACCGAGTTCGCCGCCGGCTCCATCCTCGTCACGATGGGTCGCACCCGCGTCCTTTGCACCGCCTCTGTAGACGATGACGTCCCCCGCTGGATGCGCGGCACCGGGAAGGGCTGGGTGACGGCCGAGTACTCGCTGCTGCCGGGCTCGTCGCCGGAGCGCGTGAGTCGGGAGGCCGCCCGCGGAAGGCAGTCGGGGCGCACCCACGAGATCCAGCGGCTCATCGGCCGCTCGCTCAGAGGGGTCTGCGACATGGTGGCCCTAGGCGAGCGCCAGATCGTGCTCGACTGCGACGTGTTGCAGGCCGACGGTGGGACTCGGACCGCCTCGGTCTCGGGGGCCTATCTTGCCCTTCACGACGCCTGCAGCCGTCTGCGCGCCGCCGGCGCGATCTCCCGGCACCCCCTCACGGACCACTGCGCTGCCATCTCGGTCGGTATCGTCGAGGCCACGCCTCTGCTCGATCTCGACTACTCCGAGGACTCGTCGGCCGACGTCGACATGAACGTCGTCATGACCGGCGATGGCCGTTTCGTCGAGGTGCAGGGCACAGCCGAGAAGATGGCCTTCAGCCGGAGCGAGCTCGACGAGATGCTGGCCCTCGCGCAGTCAGGCATCTCCCAGTTGCACGCCCTGCAAGAGGAGATGGTGGCGGTGCCGCCGCCGCCCCGCTCGTGAGCGAGCCCGCCCGGCTGGTTCGCCTGGTGCTCGCCACGGCGAACCTGGACAAGGCAGATGAGATCGAGGCCATCTTCGCTCCGATGGCCGACCGCTTCGAGCTCGTACCCCGCCCTGATCACATCGGCGACGTCGAGGAGACAGGCGGCACCCTCGAGGAGAACGCCCTTTTGAAAGCACGCGCCCTCTGCGAGGCGACCGGCCTCCCGGCGCTCGCCGACGACACCGGGCTCGAGGTGGACGCCCTCGGGGGGGCGCCGGGCGTCTACTCGGCCCGCTACGCCGGAGAGGCAGCCAGCTACGCCGACAACGTCGCCAAGCTGATCCACGAGATGGAGAGGAGGAGCGACCGCCGGGCCCGCTTCAGCACCGTGGCGGCCGCCGCCTTCCCGGACGGGAGAGAGCTTGTGGCGCGCGGCAGCGTCGCAGGCGAGCTAGCGGAGGCGCCGGCCGGCCAGAACGGCTTTGGCTACGATCCTCTCTTTCGCCCCGACGAGGGAGACGGGCGCACCTTCGCCGAGATGAGCCGTGACGAGAAGAACGCCCTCTCGCACAGAGGTCGGGCGTTTCGCCTCCTCGCGGAGCGACTGGCGGCCCAAATCGCCTGAGTGGTCAGGGCGGGGCGCCAAGGCGCTCTCGTCTTGGGCTCGGCAGACCGCCTTACCGCCAGGCGATAGCGTCGTTGGGCGAAGGCGAACTGGAAGGGTGCTGTGCCGGTCGACAAGAGCGTCATCGGGAGCTGCGTCGGTGTCCGTCGGGTCGTGGTTGAACGGGGTCCGGTCGCCGTCTTCGCCGAGGCGGTGACAGACGGCGACCCGATCTACAGGGACGCCGGAGCGGCGGCCGAGGCTGGCTTCGAGAGCATCCCGGTGCCGCCCACCTTTCCGGCCGTGATGGAGCACTGGGGATCCTTCGCCGAGATGCAGCCCGAGAGCACGGCGGTTCGTCCGGTCTTCGGTGAGCTTTTCGGGCCTCTGCTGGAAAGGGGTGGACTTCTTCTCCATGGCGAGGAGGAGCTCGAGTACTTCGCCCCGGTCTGCGTCGGCGACGTCCTCTCGGGGGAGAGCTACATCCGCGACGTCTACGAGAAGGTCTCGGGCGATTACACCATGACCTTCATCATCACCGAGACGCTCTGGACCAACGAGAAGCGGCACGAGCCAGCCGTGGCGGTGCGCTCGAACACCCTCGTGCGCACAAGGAGCACTCCCTCCCCATGACCGACGAGCTCACAATCGGTATCGACATCGGGACGAGTGCCTTGAAGGCGGTGGTGGCATCCCCGGACGGCAAGGTCGTGGCTCGGAGGCGGATCGCCAACAAGCTCGGCTTCCCGGCGGCCGACCGGATGGAGCACGACTCTCGCCAGGCCTGGCGGCTCGCGCCGCGCCGCGTCTTGGCCGACATCGAGAAGCTCGGGATCGAGCAGGCGAGGGCCATCTGCGTCGCCGGTCTGGTCCCCTCCTTGACTGCGGTGGACGCGAAGGGGATCCCCATCTCGCCCGGACTGCTCTACGGCGACACCCGCGGCACGCTTCCGCCGGAGGTGGCGGCCATGCCCGTCGGGCGGGCTCCCGAGCTGCTACGCCAGCTGGCCGCGAGTTCGCCCGGGGCGAAGGGCTACTGGCCGCTGCAGGCGGTGGCGAACGCCTCGCTCGGTGGCCCGGGGTCGATTGACGTCACGACCGCCATCGCCATGTCTCCCCTCTTCGACGGGAGCCGCTGGGACGTAAAGATCTGCGCCGAGGCCGGCTGCTTGCCCGAGAGCCTGCCGGAGGTGGCCGGCCTCGGTGAGCCGGTCGGAAAGGTCGGTCCCTCGATCCTTGCCTCCGGCATCGTCGACACCTTGGCCGAGCAGATCGTCTCGGGGGCGACCGAAGTGGGCGATGTGCTCGTCATCTGCGGGACGACGCTCGTGATCTGGGTGGTGGCCGACCAGTGGCATGAGGTGCCCGGGCTCTGGACAGTGCCGCACACGAGCGCCGGAAAGACCCTCATCGGAGGCGCTTCGAACGCCGGCGGGCTCTTCCTCGACTGGGCGACCAAGTTCACCGGCTCGGCCCAGGGAGATGTGAGCCCGGCTTCGATACCCGTCTGGGCGCCCTACCCGCGGGGAGAGCGCACGCCTTTTCACGACTCGGCCCGACGGGCCTCTCTCATCGGCCTCGAGCTCTCCCACGACCGGCGCCACCTACGGCGGGCAGCGGTCGAAGCAGCCGGCTTCGTCGTTCGCCAGCACATCGACCTTTCGGGCGTCGAGGCCAAGAGGGTGGTCGCCACGGGCGGCGGCACCGCCCGTCCCGAGTGGCTGCAGGCCCTGGCCGACTGTACCGGCCTGCCGGTGGACGTCTCGGCTGTGCCCGAGTGCGGGGCTCTCGGGGCCGCCTTCGTTGCCCGGATGGCCGCCGGTCTCGAGCCGAGCCTCGACGGGGCGGCCGCCTGGGCGCGGGTCGGCTACCGGCTCGAGCCGAGCGAGGCCTGGGTGGAGCCGGCCTCCAGGCGATACGACATGTTCCGTCGCCTCGTAGCCGACCAGGGCGTCGGTCCGGGGCGACCGGCCTAGGCGATGGCGCGGCTCGGCTACGACGAGACGGCGATCGGAGACGAGGCCCCGGTGAAGCGCCACCGGCTGACACGGACCGATCTCGTGAGGTACGCCGGCGCCTCGGGCGACTTCAATCCCATGCACCACGACGAGCCGATGGCCCGAGCGGCCGGCCAGCCCTCGGTCTTCGGCCACGGCATGCTCTCGATGGGGCTCCTTGGCACCGCTCTTACCGAGTGGGCGGGACCGGGAAGCGTCGTTCACTACAAGGTGCGCTTCTCCCGCCAGACCTGGCCGGGCGAGAGCCTTGTCACGAGGGTGGTCGTGACGGGCCGGCGGGAAGAAGGCGGGCGAAAGCTCGTGGAGGTGGACTGCTTCTTGGCGAACGACGAGGGCGAGCAGAAGGTCGTCGGCCGCGCCACGCTCCTTGCCGGCTAGTCGCCGAGGACGTCTCCTATGAGCCCGAGAGGCGGGGAGCCGAAAGCCAGGAGCGAATCGTGGAAGCGGCGGTGGCTGTAGCGAGTGCCCCACTCGGCCATCGCCTCGTCCCTCAGCGCCAGTATCTCGAGTTTGCCCCAGGTGTAGCGGCCATAGGTCGGGTCGTAGGTCCCCCTCGAGGCCTCCGCCCGGGCCGCCGGTCCCTTCAAGAAGGCGTCCTGTTCGAAGCGGGCCACAGCCTCGTCGAGCGACAGGGTGCCCCGGTGGATGCCGAGAGCACAGGCGAGGCGGGTGACGCGAAGCAGGGCCTCGATCCAGACTCCTATGGCATAGCGGGGGTCGTCTTGGCGAAAGCCCTCCTCGACGAGGAGCTCTTCTCCGTAGTGCGCCCAGCCCTCGACGAATGAGTAGGAGTGGAGCGAGCGCCGCACGTCCGTGCTCGCCATGGAGATGAGGATTCTCTGTTGGGCGAAGTGGCCCGGCGTGACCTCGTGGGCGGTTATCGCCGGGAGCGTGGTGGCGCTGAAGACGGCCAGCCAGTCGGCCTTGTCCTCCTCGTCCCAGGCGGGGTCGGGCGGGTTGACGTAGTACCAGGCCGGCGCCTCGTCCTCGTAGGCGCCGCCGGCCGACATCATGGCGGTCGCCCAGCGGCGTGAGGCCGGCGCCGGGCCGACCAGGCATGAGCCGCCGGGGTTGGCGATGAGGTTTCTCCCGAGGGTGAACCTCGTCACCTCCGCTATGAGGCGGGTGGCCTCGGCGTAGATCCCTTCGGCGTCGCTGTGGTCGGCCAGCAGCTCGGGAAGGAGCTCGATTGGCCTCGCGCCGGGTCGGTAGCGGGCGCAGTCCTCCTCGAGGCGCTCCCGCAGCCGGGCCTTCTCGGCGTCGGCCCGCTCCTCGAGGCGACCGAGGTCGACCGGCATCGCCTCCGGCTCGCCGAGGAGACTTCGCAGCACCGCCTCACCGAGGCCGCACTGGTCGGTTCCGGTTTGGACGGCTTCCTCCAGGCGGGCGACCAGTCGGCCGAGGGCTTTGAGGGCGCTGTCGTCCTCGACGCCCTCTGCCAGGCCGCGGACGCCGGGCAGGAGTGCCCGGGCGACAGGAGCGGCAACCCGGTCGAGCGACTCGAGGGAGGCGTCGACCGCGACAGGCCAGCTGGAGAGATGGCGTTGCCGGGCAGCCTCCCGCTCCTCCGACGGCGCGTACTCGCGGTCGTAGCTCGCTAGGTCGAGATTGTCCAGGTGGACCAGCGGATTCCACCGGTGGATCTCGGCGATCTCGTAGCTCGCCCGCAGGGCCGCTTCTGCCGCCTCGAGATGGGCCTGGTCGTGCCGGTCAGCCAGCCGGTCGCCCTGCCCGAGCCTTGCCAGTCCAGCTCTGATCCCGCTCGGGGAGAGGTCGAGCACCTCGCCGTCGTAGTCGTGCACCCCGGCGTACTCGCGCATCTCTGGGATCTGCATCTCCCAGACGGCCCGGAGGCGTGGGCTCACTCGCTCGGGGAGAGATCCTCTTTTGCTCATCTGCTGAACGGTACCGTGTGGCGATGGCGCGTTATAGGTGCAACAGCTGCGGCAACCTCACTCGCTTCGACGTCGTCGCCACTCGGAAGACGAGAGCGTTTCATCACTTCTCGCTCGGTGGGGAGGAGTCCGTCGAAGAGGTGGCGACGCTCGAAGAGAGGATCGAAGAGGTGAGCTGCCGCTGGTGCGGCTCCTCGAAGGCGGTCGAGCCAATCGGGCCGGCCGCCCTCTCGCCGGGTTAGCCTGCCTTCCTCGCAAAGCGGATCTCTGGCAGGAGGCCAGCCTCGTGCAGGAGGTGGATAGCCCTCTCCTCCATCACGTCGACGATGACCGCTTCCCCCGAGGGTGGACCTAGCAGGAAAGAGACCAGGCAGTCGTCGCAGGCTCCCGTCTCCTCGAGACTGCACTCGTCACAGCTGATCGCAACAGGGGTGGTCGCCACGTCGCCTCCAGGTATCTTTGCTGGCACTTCGTCTCGGTCTCTGGTTCCCCGCCGACTGGCGGCTTGCTTGTCGGCAAGGATAAAGAGAGGCTGTGACAGCGCCGTTGAGCTGGTAACTCTTGTCGTGGCGGCGGCTGTGAGAATCTGAGGCGTGGCCCATCTGCTGGCGACCAACGACTTCCCGCCCAAGCTGGGCGGGATCCAGTCCTACCTTCACGAGCTCTGGCGGCGCCTTCCTCCAGAGGAGGTGGCTGTGTACACGACGAGCTACCCAGGAGCGGAGGCCTTCGACTCCGAGCAGCCCTTCGATGTGGTGCGCGCCAGGCGGACCCAGCTCTGGCCGACCCCGAGCGTGACGCGGCAGGTGGAGGAGCTGGCGGCGAGCCGCCTGGCTAGGGCGGTCCTCATCGACCCCGCCCTTCCTCTCGGCCTCGTCGGGCGTCGCCTCTCGCGGCCCTATGGGCTCATCCTCCACGGGGCCGAGGTGACCGTGCCCGGTCGCACGCCGGGAGCCTCGAAGCTGCTCTCCTCGGTGCTGTCCGCTGCCTCTTTCGTGCTGGCAGCCGGGGCCTATCCAGAGGCCGAAGCTCGCCGGGCGGCCGGCGCCCGGCTGCCGCCTGTTGCGGTGATCCCGCCAGGGGTGGACGTCGGGCGCTTCTCGCCTCTCGGGGAGGATTCCCGGCGCCAGGCGAGGGAGCGCTTCGGGCTTCCGGCCGATTGTCTCTTGCTGCTCAGCCTTCACCGCCTCGTCCCCCGCAAGGGAGTCGACGTCTTGATAAAGGCCGTGGCGCGGCTGCGGCCCTCCCATCCCGAACTGGTGCTCGCCGTCGGGGGAAGCGGCCGGGACGAGGCCCGCCTGCGAAAGATCGCAGCTGCTGCCGGTCTCGAGGTCTTCTTCCTCGGAGCGGTGAGCGAAGAGGAGAAGCCGGCCCTCTACGGGGCAGCTGACGTCTACTCGATGTGCTGCCGTAACCGCTGGGGCGGTCTCGAGCAGGAGGGCTTCGGGATCGTCTTTCTGGAAGCAGCCGCCTGTGGGGTGCCCCAGCTGGCCGGCCGGAGCGGCGGGGCGGCAGACGCCGTCGTCGACGGCGAGACCGGACTGGTCGTCTCGCGGCCGGCTGACGTGGGAGAGGTGACCGAGGCGCTCGAGGCGCTCGTGACCGACGCCGGCCTGCGCCTTCGACTCGGGAAGGCTGCCAGGCAGCGAGCGGAGGCTGAATTCTCCTATGACAAGGTGGCGCTCAAGCTCGAGCGGGCGCTCGAGGGATTCGCGGCTTTGTAGCACGGCGCGCAATAATCCGACAGCGGGTCCTCTGGTTGGTACTGTCCGGAGGGTCAGATGCTGGCGAAGCGAAGGAGGAGCGGTGACCGAGCACGCAACGGAACGGATGCTGGTCGAGGCATCCCCCGAGCGCTGCTTCGCGGTCGTCTCTGACATCGAGTCCTATCCGGACTGGGTGCCCGACCTGAAAGAAGTCGATGTGCTCGAGCGCGACGACGAGGGCCGCCCCGTCGTCTGCGCCTTCAGGGCGGCCGCCTTCGGGCGGTCGACCTCCTACACCCTCGTCTACGACTATTCGAAGGCGCCCGAGGAGTTTGCCTGGGTGCAGCGCGATGGCGACCTCACCAATCGGCTCGACGGCTATTACCGCTTCCGCCCGGTCGACGAGGGCCGGACGGAGATCACCTACCAGCTCGTGGCCGAGCTGCGAGTCCCGCTCCCGGGCTTCATAAAGCGCCGGGCAGAGGGAAACATCCTGCATGCCGCCATCCGCGACCTGAAGGCACGCGTAGAGTCACCAGGGTGATAAGCGTCGGCCTCGACGTCGGCGGTACGAAGATCCTCGGCGTTGCCATGACAGGGGAAGGGATCGTGCTGCGCGAGGCGCGGCGAGCGACGGTCAACGACGGCGCCGGCTTGCTCGAGGAGCTCTGCGAGCTCTACCGGGCGCTCAGCAGCGAGAGCGCCTCGGAGCAAGGAGCCGGCGGACCGGCGCCGCTCGGTGTAGGCCTGCCGGGGCTGGTCGACCCGAGCGGACTGTTGGCCTTCTCACCCAACCTCTCGGCTGCCGGCGGCCTCGACGTGAGGGGCGGGCTCAGGCGCTATCTCGAGAATCTCGCCCCGGTCATCCAGGTCGACAACGACGCCACCTGCGCGGCGGCGGGCGAGTCGAGCTTCGGAGCCGGCCGCGGTGAGAGTGATGTCCTCTTCGTGACGCTCGGCACCGGGATAGGCGGCGGGATCGTCTCGGGCGGCCGCCTCCTGCGCGGGGCCAACAACTTCTCCGGCGAGATCGGTCACTTCGTTGTCGACCCGCAGGGTCCGCCCTGTGGGTGTGGGCGCCGCGGCTGCTGGGAGCGGTATGCCTCCGGCTCCGGGCTCGGCCGCGTGGCTCGCGACTATGCCCTGGCCGGCCGGGCGTCCCGGGTCGTGGAGCTGGCAGGCGGGGATCCTGACGTGGTGCGGGGAGAGGACGTCGTGCGGGCGATCGGAGAGGGAGACGAGGAGGCCTCGGCCATCCTCGGGGAGTTCGCCTGGTGGGTGGCCCTCGGCCTTGCCAACCTGGCGGCTGTCCTCGACCCACGGCTGATCGTCATCGGGGGCGGGCTCGTCCGGGCCGGCGACGCCCTCTTGGGGCCGGTGCGGGGCGCTTTCGCAGCCCAGCTCGAAGGTGCGAGCTTGCGGCCGCCGATCGAGATAGTGGGCGCGGCGCTCGGAGATCGGGGCGGGGCCGTCGGGGCGGCGACCGTCGCCTTGGAGGCGGCCGGCGTAGAGCTCGTCGCCGGCCGGTGAAGCTCGGGGTCGCCCTTCCCAGCTTCGAGGAGGATGCGCCAGCCGTCCTGGCGGTTGCCAAGAGGGCAGAGGAGCTCGGGATCGACGGTGTCTTCTCTTTCGACCATCTCTTCCCGATGGGCCAGCCATCGCGGCCCGCCCTTTCCGTCTACCCCTTGCTCGGGGCCGTGGCGGCCGTCACCTCGAGGATCAGGGCCGGCTCGCTCGTCGCCCGGGTAGGCCTGCTGCCAGACGAGGTGGTCCTCGCCTCGCTCGAGAGCCTTCACCTCATCTTGGGCGAGCGCCTCATCGCCGGTGTCGGCACGGGGGACCGGGCGAGTGCGCCCGAGCACCTCGTCTACGGCCTTCCCTTTCTCGGGGTGACGCCCAGGCAACAGAGCCTGGCCGGACTGGTGCGGTCTCTTCGTCGAGAGGGGATCGAGTGCTGGGTGGGGGCCGGGACGGGGCGGCTGACCGAGGGGTTGAGCCTCACCGTTGAGCTAGCCGAGGAAGTCGGGGCGACCGTCAACTACTGGCAGGTGGCACCCGAGACGCTCTTGACGGCCGTCGCCCAGCTCGCCGTGCCGGTCAGCTGGGGAGGGCCTCTCCCGAAGACGGCTTACGAGGCGGCCGCGGTTCTCCAGTCGGTGGCCAAGGCCGGGGCCACCTGGGCGGTATGGGGATGGCCTTCCTCGCTCGAGCTTGTCTGCGAGGCGGCCGTGCTGGCGGGCCTTCGCGACTAGACCGAGGAGCTGCTCTCGTCCTAGCGTCCTTGGATGGAGCTTCGACGCGTCACCTCGCTCCCGCCGTACGTCTTCAGTGAGATGAACGGCCTCAAGCTTGCCGCCCGGCGTGCCGGTCGAGACGTCATCGATCTCGGCTTCGGCAACCCGGACATCGCCTCGCCCGAGGCGGCGGTGAGGAAGCTGGCAGAGGCGGCTTTCAACCCCCGTAACCACCGTTACTCGGCGAGCCGCGGAATACCCAAGCTCCGCCAGGCGATATGCGACCTTTACGCCCGCCGTTTCGGGGTGGAGCTCGATCCCGAGACAGAGGTCGTCTCGACTATCGGCGCCAAGGAGGGGCTCTCGCACCTCATGTGGGTGTTGGTCGGGCCGGGCGACACCGCCCTCGTCCCATCGCCGTCCTACCCGATTCACATCTACGCCCCTCTGTTCGCCGGGGCCGACGTGAGGATGGTCCGCCTCGAAGAGCTCGGCCGCGACGAGTCACTCGCCGGTGAGGTGTTGCTGTCGAACCTCGAGGAGGCCTGGCGCTCGGCCTGGCCGAAGCCTCGAGTGGCCATCCTCTCCTTCCCGCACAACCCCACCACGGCCTGCATCGACCTCGCGGCAATGACCCGCCTGGTCGATTGGGCGAGGGAGCGGGAGGTCATCTTGGTGCACGACTTCGCTTACTCTGACACCGCCTTCGACGGTTACCGGCCCCCGTCGGTCCTCGAGGTGCCGGGGGCCAAGGAGACGGCTCTCGAGCTCTACACGCTCACGAAGTCTTTCTCGATGGCCGGCTGGCGGGTGGCCTTCCTGCTCGGAAACGCCGAGATAGTGGCCGGGCTCACTACCTTGAAGAGCTACCTGGACTACGGCACATTCCAGCCGATCCAGATAGCCGCCACGGTCGCCATGAACGAGGCGGCCGAGTACCCCGCTCAGGTGAACGCCGTCTACCGGTCGCGAAGAGACGCCCTTTGTGATGGGCTCGGTCGGATCGGCTGGGAGGCGAGCCGCCCGAAGGGGACGATGTTCGTCTGGGCCGCAATCCCGGAGGCGTACAAGGAGATGGGCTCGTTGGAGTTCGCCAAGTTCCTCCTCGCCGAGGCCGACGTGGCCACCTCGCCGGGCGTCGGCTTCGGACCGGGTGGAGAGGGCTACCTTCGCTTCGCCCTCATCGAGAACGAGCAGCGGATCGCCCAGGCGGTCCGCTCGCTGAGAAGAGCTCTGCCGAAGCTTTGAGGCGGGGAACGGGGCGGGGACGGCATCGCAAACTCGCCATGGTCCTCGTTCTCGCGGAGCGTTAGCCTTTCCCAGTGGTCTACGGGCTCTTGAAGCTTGTCCTGACCCCGCTCTTGAGGCTCGCCTTTCGGGTCGCGGTGAGCGGGCTCGAGAACGTGCCCGCCAAGGGAGCGGTGATCGTCGCCTCCAACCACCAGGCCTTCTGCGACTCGTTGTTCATCCCGCTCGTCCTCTCGCGGCGGGTTACCTTCGTCGCCAAGTCGGACTACTTCGAGTCCTGGCGGACGGCCTGGTTCTTCCGGGCGGTCGGCCAGATACCGATGGACAGAAGCGGCGGGGCCGGCTCGCGGCGCTCACTGGGCGAGGCTGCCCGGGTGCTCTCGAAAGGCGGATGCATCGGCATCTACCCCGAGGGAACCCGCTCACCGGACGAGCACCTCCACAAGGGCCGGACCGGAGCGGCCCGCCTCGCCATCGAGGCCGGCTGCCCGGTTGTACCGGTCGGGATTCGCGGGACGAGGGTGATCCAGCCGATAGGCGCCCGGGTGCTCCGGCCGTTCAAGAGGGTCGAGATCGCCTTTGGCAGACCGATCGACCTCGCCTCCCGCTACGGCTCGCGGCGAGAGGAGCCCTTGGCGCTCAGGGAGGCGACCGACGAGGTCATGGTGGAGATAGCCCGGCTCTCCGGTCAGCCCTACGTCGACTGCTACGCCTCGAGGCAGGACCAGGAGGGGTGCAGCCTCTCAGGCAAGACGACGGCTCACCTCGAGGGCCCGAAGCCAGAGCCGATGGTCGACGTCGGCTCTGGCGGCTGAGACGGCCGGCTCGAAGCGGGCCTCCTCTCCGGCGAGCGAAGCCAGCTCCTCGAGGTGCCAGACCCCCTCGGCCACCCCGGCGAGGAAGGCGGCTCCGAGAGCGGTCACCTCGGTCGTCGCCGGACGCACGACGCTTACCCGAGACTGGTCCGCCTGCAGGCGGCAGAGGAGGTCGAGAGCGGACGCCCCTCCGTCGACCCGGATGGTCTCAAGCTCGCAGCCCGAGCCGGCCACCATGGCGTCGAGGACGTCGCGCACCTGGAAGGCCATCGCCTCGACGACGGCTCGCGCCAGCTCGGCTCGGCCGACGCCCTTGGTCAGTCCGCCTATAACGCCGCGGGCGCTCGGGTCCCACCAGGGCGAGCCGAGCCCGACGAAGGCGGGGACAATGTAGATTCCGCCCGAGGTGGGGACGCTCTCTGCCAAGGGACCGATCTCGGCCGCCTCCTCGATGAGGCCGAGCCCGTCGCGCAGCCACTGGATGGTCGAGCCGGAGGAGAAGACCGAGCCCTCGAGGGCGTAGGCCGTGGCGGCCCGGTCCTCTCCGATCTGCCAGGCGACCGTCGTGACGAGACCGTCGACGGGATCGGGCACCTCGGCCCCGACGTTCATGAGCACGAAGCTCCCGGTGCCGTAGGTCACCTTGGTCATACCGGCGGTGGTGCAGCCCTGACCGAACAGGGCTGCCTGCTGGTCGCCTGCGACGCCCGAGAGGGGTACGTCGGCGAGGCGGCCGCCCGCCACCTCGCGCCTTACGGCTCCCAGGCGGCCCGAAGAGGCCACCACCTCTCCGAGGAAGGCCATCTCGATGCCGAATAGCTCGCAGAGCTCCTCTGACCAGCTGCTCGTTCCGAGGTCGAAGCAAAGGGTGCGAGAGGCGTTGGTGACGTCGGTCGCGTGCCGACCGGTGAGCTTCCAACCGACCCAGTCGTCGATCGTGCCGAGGGCGAGGGAGGAGGAGGGCTCGAGACCCCCGTGCTCGAACATCCACTGCCACTTGGTGGCAGAGAAGTAGCTGTCCAGCACGAGCCCGGTGCGGGTCCGGACGAGCTCGCCGTGGCCAGCCTCTTCGAGCTCGCGGCAGCGATCGGCCGTCCGGCGGTCCTGCCAGACGATGGCCGGTTGCAGCGGCTCTCCCGTGGTGAGATCCCAGGCGACGGCGGTCTCGCGCTGGTTGGTCATCCCGATGGCCGCCACGGTCTCGCCTGCTTCGCCCAGACGGCCCGCCAGCTCGGCCAGAGTCTCCTCGACGAGAGAGAAGATCTCCGCCGCGTCGTGCTCGACCCACCCGGGCCGAGGGAAGTGCTGGGTGAGCTCGCGGTAGGAGATGCCGATGACCTCGCCTCGCTCGCTCACGGCCAGGCTTCGGATGCCGGTGGTGCCGGCGTCGATGGCGACGATCGTTGTCACATCCGGAAGCTAGCTTGCGCGCAAACCTTCGCGAACGGCCTCTGACCTGCGGGGCCACGGCCGCTCGCCCATTGACACCGAGGTAGTTACGGTGCTGTAATTACCCGGCTATCTGGTGGCTGTATCAAACAGCTACACAAGATGTTGTGGTTGAAGTCGATAAGCTGTTCGGGAAGAGCCGGGCGTCAGGGGAAGGGAACAAGTTATGGCCGTAGCAGGAGAGCGACTCGGGATCGGGATCCGTCGACACTTCACCGAAGAGGGAAAGCACCCCTACGACCAGGTCGCCTGGGAGCGGCGGGACTCGCGCATCTCCGACTATCGCACCGGTGAGGTCGCCTTCGAGCAGCTCGGTGTCGAGGTTCCGAGCACCTGGTCGATGAACGCCACCAACATCCTCGCTCAGAAGTACTTCAGGGGCACGCTCGGCGCCCCCGGACGTGAGTGGTCGCTCCGCCAGGTGATCGATCGGGTCGTCGACACCGTGACCAGCTGGGGCGCGAAGGACGGCTATTTCGTCGATGCCGCCGAAGCCGCCTGCTTCAGCGACGAGCTGAAGCACCTCATCGTCGAGCAGAAGGCAGCCTTCAACTCGCCGGTCTGGTTCAACATCGGCGTGAAGGGCGTGCCTCAGCAGGCCTCGGCCTGCTTCATCTTGGCGGTCGAGGACTCGATGAGCGCCATCTTGAACTGGTACGTCGAGGAGGGGACGATCTTCAAAGGCGGCTCGGGCTCGGGCGTGAACCTCTCTCGCATCCGGTCTTCGAAGGAGCACCTGAACGGCGGCGGCACTGCGTCCGGTCCGGTCAGCTTCATGCGGGGGGCCGATGCCTCGGCAGGCACCATCAAGTCGGGTGGCAAGACGAGGCGGGCGGCCAAGATGGTCATCCTCGACTCCGATCACCCCGACATCCGTGAGTTCATCTGGTGCAAGGCGAAGGAGGAGCGCAAGGCTCGCGTGCTCGCCCAGGCCGGCTTCGACATGGACCTCGACGGTGACGACGGTCACTCCATCCAGTACCAGAACGCCAACAACTCAGTGCGGGTGAGCGACGAGTTCATGCGGGCGGTCCTCGAGGACGCCGACTGGGCCCTGACGGCTCGAACGAGCGGCGAGGTGATCGAGACCGTGCGGGCTCGCGACCTCTTCCGGGAGATCGCAGAGGCAGCCTGGGAGTGCGCCGACCCTGGCCTGCAGTACGACACGACGATCAACAAGTGGCACACTGCGCCCAACTCCGGGCGCATCTCCGCGAGCAACCCCTGCTCTGAGTACGTCCACCTCGACAACTCGTCTTGCAACCTGGCGAGCATCAACCTCCTCAAGTTCTGTGACGAGAGGGGCAACTTTGACGTCGCTGGCTTCAAGGCTGCCTGCGAGGTCGTCTTCACCGCGCAGGAGATCCTCGTTGGCAACGCCGACTACCCGACCGAGAAGATCGCCGAGACGACCCGACGCTTCAGGGAGCTCGGCCTCGGATACGCCAACCTCGGGGCGCTTCTCATGTCAGAGGGGATTCCGTACGACTCAGATCAAGGGCGGGCATTGGCCGCTGCCATCACGGCTCTCATGACGGGTGCTGCTTACGAGACATCGGCTCGCACTGCGGCTCGGATGGGTCCCTTCGCCGGCTTTCACGAGAACGCCGAGCCGATGCTGAACGTGCTCAAGATGCACCGCTCGGCCGTCGCCGACATCGACGAGGAGCTGGTGCCAACCGAGCTGCTCTCGGCCGCCCAAGAGTCCTGGGACTCAGCGGTCGAGCTCGCCGAGTCCTATGGAGTGCGCAACTCTCAGGCCACCGTGCTCGCCCCGACTGGGACGATCTCATTCCTGATGGACTGCGACACCACCGGCATCGAGCCTGACCTCGGCCTCGTGAAGACGAAGAAGCTCGTCGGAGGCGGGACGATGTCGATCGTGAACCAGACCGTCCCCCGGGCGCTTCGCCGGCTCGGCTACTCAGAAGAGCAGGTCTCTGCCATCGTCGGCCACATCGACGAGCACAAGACGATCGTTGGAGCGCCGGCGCTCAAGGCGCAGCACCTTCCGGTCTTCGCCTGCTCGATGGGCGACAACGTCATCCACTACTCCGGTCACGTGAAGATGATGGCGGCGGCCCAGCCGTTCATCTCGGGCGCCATCTCGAAGACCGTGAACATGCCGGAAGAGGTGACGGTGGAAGAGGTCGAACAGCTCCACATCGACGCTTGGAGGATGGGGTTGAAGGCGATCGCCATCTACCGCGACAACTGCAAGGTGGCCCAGCCTCTCTCGACGACCAAGAAGACGGAGAAAGCGGAGTCAAAGCCGGAGGTGACCGTTCCGACGACGAGCCGGGCGCGACTTCCGAGACGGCGCCGCTCCAACACCTTTGCCTTCCGGGTGGCCGACTGCGAGGGTTACGTCACCGTCGGTGAGTATGACGACGGCCGTCCGGGCGAGGTATTCATGAAGGTATCGAAGCAGGGATCCACCCTTTCTGGGGTGATGGACGCCTTCTCGATCGCCGTCAGCCTCGGCTTGCAGCACGGCGTGCCGCTCTCGACCTTCGTGCGCAAGTACACCAATATGCGCTTCGAGCCGGCGGGCATCACCGACGACCCGGACCTGAGACTCGCCTCGAGCTTGGTCGACTACATCTTCCGTCGCCTCGCCATCGATTACCTGAGCTATGACGAGCGCTTGGAGCTCGGAGTCCTCTCGACCGGCGAGCGGACCCAGCCAACCCTCCCGGGTCTCGAGGAGGTGGAGGGTGAGAGGGCCCTCGCCGAGGAGCGGGAGCGCTTCGGTGCCGGCGGCGACGTCGGTGGCGAGGCTCCGGCCGTAGCGGTTGCGCCACAGATCGAGAGCCGAGACGCTCCCTTCTGTTACGCCTGCGGAAACGTCATGCAAAGGGCAGGCTCCTGCTATGCCTGCCCGAGCTGTGGAGCCACCAGCGGCTGCAGCTGATGGCCTTGGCCGTCCGCACGCCCCGATGGAGCCTGCTGGCTCCTGCCGACGGAGCTGCCGGGGCGTGCGGCGGTGCCTGCTGATCTCATATTCTGCTCGCAAGCTGGCCGTCTCGTGTGAGAGACCGGCTGTCGTTCCTGGACCGCGGAGCCTCGTCACTCGGGTTGTACCCACCAGGCGAAGTCTCCGATCTCCCGGCACCGGCCGCCCCGCCGTCGATGTGCCGAGCCCGCGCAGCCAGGTTGTCTATGGGAGCTGCCGACCGAGAACCCGAGCCCCCGGCGCGAGGTCCGGACGGCCTCGAGCTCTAGTTCCAGTGCACCGGTGCAAGAGGCAGCCCAAGCCCCTCGGCCTGCTCAAAAGAGCACGCTGAAGGGGGGGTTGCCGGCGTCCTTCTCGGAGAGAAGCCCGCGGTCGGTCGGGTCGACGGTGATGGGCCAGGCGATGGCGAGGTCGGAATCGAGCGGGTGGGCCGCGATGCCCGGCATGTCCGGGCGCCACTCCTGGTCGAAGCAGTAGAGGTACTGGCAACCCTCCGGTCCGGTCGCCTGCATGCCGTTCAGCACTCCCTGTGGCACGAGCACCTGCAGCCCGACTGTGAGCTCGAGCGTCACGACCCTCCTGAAGGTTGCTGAGGCTGGTCGAGCGTCCACGTAGGCGCCGAAGGCCTCGCCTGCAACGACTCCGACGAGCTTGGTCATGGCCTCGCCGTGGAGGCCTCGGATGGCGCCCCGCTTTGTCTCGGTGAGGTTCACCTGAGCGCAGCGCGAGATCGCAGTGGGCTCGAGACTGGCGAACGTGGTGAGGCGGAACAGCTCCCTGACGGTTCCGCGCGGGTCAGAGACCTGTTTCGGCGTAACGACAAGCAGGCCGTCGATCGCGGTCGGAGTCGACTCGAAGGGGATGAGTGGCACCCAGCAAAGCTACGCAATGATGGGTACCTGGGCGTGAAGATAGCGCTGGCTAGACCCGGCCCCACACTTCTTCGAGGCTTCCGTCCGCCTCGTGGCGGAAGATGGGTATCGCACCGAGAGCTCGTACCATCTCGGCGTCTGGTCCGAGGGTCCCGCGCCAGCTGGACCCCTCGGTCAGGAGGGCGCCGAAGACGACCGGCTGACCGCCCACCCGGCGAACAAGGCGGAGGGCCGCTCGGCTCGAGGCGCCGGTCGAGATGACGTCGTCAACTATGCCGACCCTCTTGCCCTGCAGGGCCGCTATTCGGGCCCGGTCGAACAGCAGGCGCTGGGCGGTGGCTGTGGTGATCGATCTGACGGGCTCGGCGACGGCGTCCGCCAGGTGGATCTTCGGCGTCTTGTGCAAGATCGCATAGTCGTCGAGCCCGAGAGCTCGCGTGACCTCTATGGCGAGGGGAATGCCCATCGTCGCGACCGAGGCGATGATGTCGACGTCGAAGGGCTTGAGGAGATCGGCCAGCTCCCGCCCTGCTGTGGCTGAGAAGTTGAGGCCGTGGTCGACGCAGATGAGTAGGGCTATCGAGATGTCGTCGGCCACTTGCACCAGGGGCAGGTCGATCTCCTGGCTTCCGACCGTGGCTCGGTAGGTCGGGCGGGGAGGGCCGGGCTGCTCGATCTCGATCGCCATCAAACCGCCTGCCTCCTACTGAGCCCGGACAAAAGAGTGCGGTTGCTGTCGGGCCGCTCGGTGGACTTCATAGCGAGGGTCATGTCTAGCGCCAAGTGGTCCTCCGGCGACACTCGGGCGACGCGTCCGCCGGTCCGCCGTGAGCGCGCCGTCAGCCGGCTTCGATGCAGAGCAGGGCGAGAAGGCCCATGTCGTCGATCAGGGCAACGCCCTGGCGTGTCGCAAGCGTTCTAGCGGGATGAGGCCGGCGGTAGAGACGAGCGCCCCAGTTCCGGCTGCGGGGGCGGGAGCCGGGGCCGAAGGGACTCTCCTCGACCACGACCGGCCACGCCGGCGCGCAACCGAGCGAGGCGGCGGCGAAGAGCAAGAGGTCGGGAGTCGCCTTCGCCTTCGATGTCAAGAGCCGAGAAATAACCCTCTCTCGGGAGGTGGTCGGTCAGGCCCGTCAGGCCGGGCGAGGGCCGCTCGGGGACGACGGAGCTCTTCGACCCGGCGGCATCTCGCGGGCACCGGCAACGTCGGGCACTGCGTCGAGCCCAATTGGAAGACCGGTCCCAACTCGGCGGCCGTCTCGTCCCTGCTGGCAGGAGGCCAGCTCCTTCAGATCTCTGCTTCGATCAGGTCAACCTACGAAGTGCTCGGTCGGCTGCTCGGGACCGCGATGTAAGACGAGCTCGGCGGGCACCCGGATCTCGACGCCGATGGTGAGTCGCTCTGAATCGACCAGCATTCCGTCGCAGCCGATGAGGAAGCCCTCTTCCAGGCTCTGGTTCGTTAGTCGAGCACTCGGACACACAAGACCGGCGGCAGGTGTTCTGCGAGGAGACGCCAGTTCTCCCCGGTGTCGGCCGAGGCGAAGACCTGTCCCGTGCGAGTGCCGAAGACGAGCGGATAGGGGGCTTCTCGTCCGATGTCGAAGCCGTCGCGGAGCACCTCGAGGTGGGCGTTGGCCATCGGGAGGCCATTAGTGAGCGCCTCCCAGCTCTTCCCGCCGTCACTCGTGCGGTACACCCGAGCGGCGCCACCAGGCGAGCAGCGATAGAGGTCTGACTCGAGGGGGAACACGAAGGCGGTCCCGATCTCGACGGGGTGGGCAACGATCGGGAAGCCGAAGTCGGATGGCACGCCAAGGCCGGTGCCTGGCGCTCCCACATCCTCCCAGCTGTTGCCACCGTCTTCCGAGCGGTAGATGCCCCAATGGGCCTGCAGCCAGAGCACGTCCGGCCCGGCGGCGTCGATGGCGATCTTGTGGACGCACTGGCCGAACTCGGCGTCGGGCCTGGGGCTATGGCGGCTCATGATCCCCTTGTTGCTCGCGGTCCAGCTCTGGCCGCTATCCTCCGACCGGTAGACGCCGCCGGCCGAGACGGCGACGATGATCCGTTCGGCCGCCACGGGATGGGTGAGGACGGTGTGGAGGCAGAGCCCGCCGCCGCCCGGTTCCCAGCGCTCACGGTGCGGGTGCTTCCAGAGCGATTCGACGAGCTCGAAGGAGCCACCGAGGTCGTCCGAGAAGAAGAGGGAGGCTGGCTCGACGCCGGCGAGCACCCGGGTGTGCCCGTCTGCCCTCTTCTGAGCGTGTAGCTGCCAGATCTGGGCGGCTGAGGTGCGCGCCTTTTTCGGAAAGGAGATCTTGCGCTCGGTGGGCTCGTCCCAGCTCCCTCCGTTGTCGAAGCTCGTGTAGACGAGCGGTCCGAACCGCGGGTCGGTGACGCCCGCCAGAAGGCGGTCCTCGAGCCCGAGGACGCTGAGGACCGACTGCCCCTTGAAGGAGGGCCCGGCGATGGCACCCTCTTCCAGCAGGAAGAGGCCCTTCGTGGTCCCGACGGCGATCGTGATGCGATCGGTGGCCCGTGTCTTGAATGACACCGAGGGCCTGGAACTCGTCGTCATGGTCAAAGTATGCTCGAACGCCGTCTCCGGGTCACGCCTCCGAGCGCACCTTGCTCTTTATGTCGTGTCCAACCAGGTCGACGAGGCTCTCGGCCACCGGCAAGAGGGCCGCAAGGTCGATGCCCGTTGCTATGTGGAGCGACGAGAGGAACGAGACGAAGTCCTCGGTCGAGAGGTTCCCTCCGGCCCCCTTTGCGAAGGGGGAGCCGCCAAGGCCTCCGACGGCGGTGTCGAAGCGGCTTATGCCGAGTCCGAGGGCGACATAGGCGTTGAGCAGGGCTGTCCCTCGCGTCTCGTGCAGGTGAAGGCCGAGGTCGATGCCGGGGAGGGCGGCGCTCACGGCACCCGCCGTGCTCTCGAGGACTTGAGGCGTGGCCATCCCGGTTGTGTCGGCCAGCGTCACGGTGACGCAGCCCTGGCCCACCACGCGAGACGAGAGCTCGGCGACGAAGTCAGGCGTGATCTGTTCTCCCTCATAGGGAGAGCCGAAGGCACAGGAGATGACGGCATCAACCGGGATCTCGGCCGTGGCTGCCGCCCGGCAGATCTGGGCGATCTCGCCGGCCGAGTCGTCGATGCTGCGCCGGACGTTCTTCTCGTTGTAGGTGGGGCTTGCCGCCACGGTGACCGAGAGCTCGTCCGGTGCTGCCTCTAGGGCAGCGAGAGCGCCCCGCAGGTTGGGCACGAGGCCAGTCAGTCGGGCGGTCGGAGCTTCTCCGGCGGCAAAGGCCTCCTTGGCTCTCTTGATGACCTCCCGCCCGCCGGCCATGGCGGGAACTGCCTTCTCCGAGACGAAGCTGGCGGCTTCGATCCGACTGCAGCCCGCCCTGGCAAGTGAAACCACCAGGTCCGCCCGCTTGGAGGCGGAGACAGGGCGTTCAGCCTGCAGACCGTCGCGAGGTCCCACCTCGCGGATACGGACCTGGTCTGGCAGCGACTGCATCGACATCATCTCGGCTCCGCCATCCCGGTGAGGCTACAAGGCACGCCCCGGCTTCAACTAGCTAGGTTGAGCGGGTGGAGAAGCTGCAACAGACGGACGAGCTGGTGATCGCAGGGCACGTGGTTGCGGGCGACGGGCGAGGCGGAGCCGAGCTCGGCTTCCCAACCGCGAACGTGGAGCTCGACGAGGCTGCGCCAGAGCTGCCCGAGGACGGCGTCTACGCCGGCTGGCTCGAGGACGAGGCTGGCCAACGCCGTCCGGCAGCTGTCTCGGTCGGCACCCGGCCTACCTACTACGGTGAGAAAGGGGTCCGCCTCATCGAGGCCTACGTGCTCGACTTCGATGGCGACCTCTACGGCCAACGGGTGAGGGTCGGTGTGACGGCTAGGGTGCGTGGCCAGGAGCGTTTTTCGGGGAACGAGGAGCTCATCGCCCAGATGCGGCGCGACGTCGAAGCAGTGCGAGCCCTGGTAGGGCGCTGAGTCGTGATGTGCAATGCTAGAAAGTCATCGTCAAGGACGCTGGCAGCTCGGCGTCCTCGGCGCTCATGGTGGCCGTAGCTCAGTTGGTAGAGCGTCGGGTTGTGGTCCCGAAAGTCGGGGGTTCGAGTCCCCTCGGTCACCCCACGTCGGATCGGACCCGACTCGGCATCGGGCGAGATAGGATCTGCGAGCCGATCTGGCGCCTCTAGCTCAATTTGGCAGAGCAACGGACTCTTAATCCGCAGGTTCTGGGTTCGAGTCCCAGGGGGCGCACGAGGAGGTCTTCACGTTTCGGTGGGGACCTATTTCACGTTTCGAGCTGTCGTCATCGTGCCACGGCGGTGTGACCTCCTCCTCTTGGTGTCTGCTGAGCACATCGGCGCTCGAAGAACCTGTTGCGCCGACTCTCGGACGCGCCACATCGAGCGCTGATCTGTTTCTGCGCGAACGTGCAGGCGA
>JAJZLV010000012.1:0-16243 GCA_021803215.1 Actinomycetes bacterium
TAAGTGGCCGAAGGGACGATCGAGGCGGGGAGTGAGGCGACCGCCGAGGTCGACACCGAGCGGCGTGATGCCATCCGGCGCAACCACACCGGCACCCACCTCCTCCACTGGGCGCTGCGCCGGGTGCTGGGCGACCATGTGCGCCAGCAGGGGTCGCTCGTGGCGCCGGACCGGCTCCGCTTCGACTTCAGCCACTTCGGCCCGCTCTCGCGGGATGAGAGGAGGGCCGTCGAGGACCTCGTGAACCATCGCGTCATCTCAGACGAGCCGGTCGAGACGGTGATCGCCAGCCGGGAGGAGGCCGAGGCGGCCGGGGCCATCGCATTTTTCGGCGAGAGGTACGGGGAGACGGTCCGTGTCGTTCGCGCCGGCCACGAGTCGGTCGAGCTGTGCGGCGGCACCCACGTGCACGCTCTCGGGATGATCGGGCCGATGAAGATCGTCTCGGAGGGCTCGATCGGCGCCAACACGAGACGGATCGAGGCCCTCACCGGCGAGGCCTCCCTCGCCTACATGACCGAGCTCGGCGAGCGACTCGAAGAGGCGGCCGAGCTGCTGCGGGCCCAGCCCGAGGAGCTGGGCGAGGCTCTCTCGCGCCTGCTCGCCCGCCAAAAGAGCCTCGAGGACGAGCTGAAGGCTCGCCGGGCCGGCGAGCTGCAGGAGCGGGTCGCCGAGCTGGCGGCGGCCGCCAGCGATGGCCTGGTGGTGCTCCGCCTCGACGGGCTCGAGCCGAACGAGCTCCGCCAGCTCGCCCTTCGGCTGCGGGACCGGCCCGGCATGAAGGGGGTCGGCCTGGTCGGCTTGGCGGCCCCGGGGCGGGTGGCGCTCGTCGTGGCGACCACCGCCAGCTCCGGACTCGACGCCCGCTCGGCGGCCTCGGCCGCAGCCAAGGAGATCGGCGGCGGGGGTGGGGGCTCGCCCGAGCTGGCGACGGCCGGCGGGCGGGAGGAGGCCGGCATCGAACAGGCTCTTTCCGTCCTGCGAGAGCAGCTGCGAAAAGGCTCGTGAGAGTGCTGGCGCTCGACCTCGGCGAGGCTCGCATCGGGCTGGCCCTCTCGGACTCGGCCGGTGTGCTGGCGAGCCCCTACGGGGTCATCACGAGGAGCGGGGACCCGGTGGCCGACCGGACCCGCATCGCGGAGACGGTCCGCCAGAGCGGGGCCGGCCTCGTCGTGGTCGGCCACCCTTTGCTGCTCTCGGGCCGCCGGGGGCAGGCGGCCGAGAGAGCCGAGGCCGAGGCGGCCCTGCTGGCCGGCCAGCTCACGGTGCCGGTCGAGCTCTTCGATGAGCGCCTCACCACCCGCGAGGCGACGAGGAGGCGCCGGGAGCGGAGCCTGAGCGGCTCCGGGCGAAAGCGTCGGGCTGGCCGGGAGGGGATCGACGCCGAGGCGGCTGCGGTCCTGCTCGAGGCCTATCTGGCGGCCCGAGGTGGGGCGTGAGCCCGGGCCGGGTGACCGGGGTGGTCGGTCATCCAGTCGAGCACTCGCTCTCGCCGGCGCTTCACAACGCCGCCTACCGGGCGCTCGGCCTCGACTGGTCGTACCACGCCTTCGACGTCGCGCCCGGCGAGCTGGCTGCCGCCGTCGCCGGGGCGAAGGCGCTCGGCCTGCGGGGGCTCTCTGTGACGATGCCCCACAAGGAAGAGGCCGCTTTCCTGGCGGACCGGCGCAGCCGGGCCGCCCGCCGCCTGGCCGCCTGCAACACCCTCGTCTTCGAGTCCTCCGGCACGGTGGCCGAGTCGACCGACGGCGAGGGCTTCCTGGCCGACTTGAGAGAGGGCGCCGGCTTCGAGCCGGAGGGAAGGTCCTGTGCCGTCATCGGGGCGGGGGGGGTGGCCCGGGCGGTCATCCTGGCGCTCTCCGAGGCAGGTGCCCGGGAGATCCTCGTCGTCAACCGCACGCCGGTCAACGCCTTCAGGGCGGCCGCCGTCGCCCGGGGCAGGGCCCGGGTGGGCCGCCCGGCCGAGCTGCAGTCGACCGAGCTGGTCGTGCAGGCCACTCCGGTCGGCATGACAGGAGTGGAGGCGGGCCGCCTGCCGGCCGATCCCCGCCACCTCGGCTCCGGCCAGCTCGTGGTCGACCTCGTCTACCGGCCGGCCGAGACGGAGTTCCTGGCCGAGGCCGCTCGCAACGGGGCGAGGGTGCGAAATGGCCTTGGGATGCTCGTGAGACAGGCCGGGCTCCAAGTGACGCTCTTCACGGGCTCGGAAGCGCCGCTCGAGGAGATGTGGCAGGCGATCGGCGAGAAAGAGGACTCGCCCCGAAAGAGCTAACCGGCTGCTCCCCGGTATCGTTGTGGGATGACCGCTGTCCCCTACGGGCGCGACGTCGCGGTCGGCACGCGACGAGAGCGCAGGTCGATCCTCGGTTATCTGCGCCACGTCGACTTCGTCCTCGTCGGAGCAGCCCTGGTGCTCTCGCTCATCGGGGTCGTGATGGTCTACACGGCTACGCGGCCCGCCCTCCTCCAGGCCGGGCTCTCGCCTCACTACTACGTCGAGCGACAGCTGATCTGGGTGGTGGTCGGCATCATCGTGATGGTGGCGGTCACCGCCATCGACTACCGGCGCTTCGACGACGTCGCCTACCTCGCCTACGGCCTTGTCCTGCTGAGCCTCGTCGGCGTCTTTGTCATCGGGCACAGCCAGTACGGCTCGCAGCGCTGGTATCAGTTCGGACCGCTCCAGCTGCAGCCTTCCGAGTTCGCCGCGCTCGGTCTCATCCTGGCCATCGCCGCCTACTGCCACAGGCGCCAGGGGGTGCTCAGCTTTCGCCAGATGCTCGGCCTGTTCGGCCTGTCGGCGCTGCCGATGCTGCTCGTCTACAAGCAGCCGGACCTCGGCACCACGATCATCCTCGCCGTCGTGATGACGGCCATGCTGGCCGCCGGCGAGGTGCGCCTTCGCTACCTGCTCCTTCTGGGGGTCGGGGGAGTCCTGGCTTTCGTGCTCGCCCTCAACCTCCACCTGCTGCACGGCTATCAGCTGCAGCGGCTCACCGGCTTTCTCCATCAGAACCAGTACTGCGCCAGCACGAACTACGACCTTTGCATGTCGAGAGACGCCATAAGCTCCGGCGGCCTGCGCGGGACGGGCCTGTTCCGGGGGGTGGCCACCAACCTCTCGCTCGTGCCCAACCAGCAGAACGACTTCATCTTCTCCGCCCTCGGCGAGCAGCTCGGCTTCATCGGTTCCGCGGTGGTCATAGGCCTCTACGGGCTCATCTGCCTGCGGATGCTCCGGGCCGCCCAGCGGGCGCGCGACTCCTTCGGGCGGCTCATCTGCGCCGGGGCGCTCGCCTTCTTCGCCTTCTCGGCCTTCGAGAACATCGCCATGACGATCGGCCTCATGCCCATCACCGGCATCCCGCTTCCCTTCATCTCCTACGGCGGCTCGGCCTCCTTCGCCTTTTTTGCAACGATTGGGCTCGTGCTGAGCGTCGAGATGCGCCGGGTGGCCCGCCGGTGAGCGAGAGCGAGCTGCTGGGCGAAACCGCCTCCGAGGAGGCCAGCCCGGTTGCCGCCGAGGAGGCCAGCCCGGTTGCCGCCGAGGAGGCCAGCCCGGTTCCCGCCGAGGAGGCCAGCCCGGTTCCCGCCGAGGAGGTCGAGAGGCCGCCCGTCTCGGCGGAGGCGCCTCAAGACGAGATCTTGTGGGGGCGGCCGGAAGAGCCGGCCGCGGGAGAGCCCGGCTTCGAGCCGCCCGAGGCAATGTGCCAGATGCTCTTCGTCGACGTGGCGCTCGTCTTGCCCTCGACCCACCCGGTCGTGGTGCTGCAGGAGGTCGACCCGCCCTACCGGGAGCTCCGCATCCCGGTCGGCGGGGCCGAGGGGGTGGCGATCGGCTATGCCGCCCGGCAGGTCGACACGCCCCGGCCGCTCACCCACGAGATGGTCTCCCGCCTGCTGGACGCCTTCGAGTTGAGTCTCGACTCGGTGCGCATCACGGGCCTCGAAGGGGCCAACTTCGTCGCCGAGCTGGTCATCACGGGCAGGTACGGCGTGCGCACGATCGACTGCCGGCCCTCTGACGGGATCGCCCTGGCGCTCCGGCGGCCGATAGCTGTCCCGATCATGGCCGCGCCCGAGGTCCTCGACCGGGCCGGCGTCGGGGCCGCTTCGGGCAACTGAGCCCGGTCCGCTAGCCGGTCGCCAGCGGCAGCGGTGCCTCCCTGTAGGCAGTCGGCGCCAGGATCACCTGCTCTGATCCCTCGTGCGAGATCCGCATGAGCAGGGCGATGAGGATGTAGTTCGCCAGGAGCGACGAGCCTCCGTAGGAGACGAAAGGGAGAGTGACTCCGGTGAGGGGCAGGAGCCGGCTCACGCCTGCCATGATCAAAAAGGCCTGCAGCCCGAGGATGACCGTCAGGCCGAAGGCCGCCAGCTTGGCGAAGTCCGATCGGGCCCGGTTGGCGATGCGGATGCCCGAGCCGATGATGAGCATGAAGGCCACCATCACCGCCGACGAGCCGGCGAGGCCGAGCTCGTTCCCGATGGCCGCGAAGACGAAGTCGCTCTGGGCGACGGGGATGCTGCCGGCCCCGCCAAGGCCGAGGCCGGTGCCGGCTATCCCACCCCGACCCATCATCACCTCCCCTATGGCGGGCTGGTAGCCGGTGGTCCGTACGGTCTTCCACGGGTCGAGCCAGACCGCGATGCGGACGTTCACCTGGCTCAGGATGTGGGCGGCGACGAAGGTGCCGATAGCAAAGGCGACGAGGCCGAGGACGACGTAGATGAAGCGGCCGGTCGTCACCCAGAGCATGGCGAGGAAGAGGACGAACAGCATGAACGAGAAGCCGACGTCCCGCTCGAGCAGGATGATCCCGACCGAGGCGAGCCAGGCGACGGCGATCGGCCCGAGGCCGCGCAGGTCCGGCACGAGGCGGTTTCCAACCCGGTTGGTCGCCATCGAGAGGAGCTCTCTCTTCTCGACGAAGTAGCTGGCGAAGAAGATCACGAGGAGGAGCTTCGAGATCTCGATCGGCTGGAACGAGATCGGGCCGAGGCGCACCCACAGGTAGGCACCGTATGAGTCGGCCGCCGCATCCCTCAGCCCGGGTACGAGCGGCAGCACGAGGAGGAGAAAGGCCGCCAGGGCGAAGAGGTAGCGGTAGCGCTCCAGGTCTCGCGAGTGCCGGAAGATGAGCAGGGTGACCACGTAGGCGACGAGCCCGACCGCCGACCAGAGCGCCTGGAAGCCGGCCAGGTGCGGGGAGCCGACGGTCGGCGAGGTGGACAGGACCTGCATCATCACGAAGCCGAGCCCGTTCAGCACCAGGACGACCGGCAGGATGATCGGGTCCGCCTCCGGCACGAGGAACCTGTTGGCCAGGTGGCCGACGAGGCCCATCACGGCCAGGATCAGGGCGAAGAGCCAGAGCTTGGGCGGGAAGCGGTTGTAATTGCCCAGGTATCCCAGGACCTCCGCGAACAGCACGACGATCGCCCCGACGACGAGGAGCCCGAGCTCGCTCCGGCGGCGGGGATGGGACCGGTGGGCAGGGGTCGCTATCGCTGCCACGGGCTCACGGTAGCGTCTTCGTCGTGAGAGCCGACGTCATCGGGCCCCTCGAGAGCGCCGAGGGTCCGGCCCTCGAGGGGATCGACACCGAGACCAGCGGGCGCTTTCTCAACAGGGAGCTCTCCTGGTGCGACTTCGCCGACCGGCTGCTCGACCTCATGGCAGACGAGACGGTGCCCCTCCTCGAGCGGGTGAAGTTCGCCGCCATCTACGCCACCGGCATGGACGAGTTCTTCCAGGTCCGGGTGGCCGGCCTGAAAGACCAGGTCGAGGCGGGCCTGCGTTCGCAGTCCTCCGACGGAAAGACGCCCTCCCAGCAGCTCAAGCTGGTGAGGAGCCACTGCCTCTCGCTCTTCGAGCGGGCCGACGCGATCTTCAACGGCACCCTCGTGCCGGCCCTGGCGGCCGCCGGGGTGGTCATCGTCTCGTGGTCGGAGCTCTCCGGCGAGGAGCGCGGCTATCTGCTCGAGCTGTTCGAGCGGGAGATCTTCCCGGTCCTCACGCCGCTGGCGGTCGACCCGGGCCACCCCTTCCCCTACATCTCGAACCTCTCTCTCAACCTCGGCGTCCTGGTGGCCGACGAGACCTCCGGCGAGCAGCGCTTCGCCCGGGTGAAGATCCCGCCGAGCTCGATCCTCCCCCGGCTCGTGCAGCTCGGCGAGCAGCCGAGGTTCATCGCCATCGAAGAGGTCATAGCCGAGAACCTCGACCGGCTCTTTCCTCAGATGGCGATCGGGGGCCACTACCCCTTCCGGGTGACCCGCAACACCGACACGACCTTGGAAGAGGGCGAGGCAGACGACCTCTTGGCGGCTGTCGAGGTGGAGCTGCGCCGGCGCCGTTTCGGCCGGGCCGTCCGCCTCGAGGTGAAAAGGGGCACGCCGCCCCGCGTGCTCGAGCTCCTCCTCGAGGAGCTCGAGCTCACACCGGCCGACGTCTACGAGGTGGCGGCCCCGATCGACCTCACCCAGCTGTGGCAGCTGCACGACATCGACCGGCCCGATCTCCATGACGCCCCATGGATACCCATGACGCCCCCAAGACTTGCCACCGCCGGGGACGAGCCGGTCGACCTCTTCGCGGCGATCCGAGAGCGGGACGTGCTGGTCCACCATCCCTACGACTCCTTCGCCAGCTCGGTCGAGGCCTTCATCAACCAGGCGGCCGACGACCCGAAGGTGCTCGCCATCAAGCAGACCCTCTACCGGACCTCCGACGACACCGAGATCGTGGCGGCCCTGGTGCGGGCCGCCGAGAAGGGAAAGCAGGTGGCGGCGCTCGTCGAGCTGAAGGCCCGCTTCGACGAGCAGGCGAACATCGTGCACGCCCGCCAGCTCGAGCAGGCGGGCGTGCACGTCGTCTACGGCCTCGTCGGCTTGAAGACCCACTCGAAGACCGCCCTCGTGGTCCGGCGGGAAGACGACGGCGTGCGCGCCTACTGCCACATAGGGACCGGCAACTACAACTCCGGCACCGCCCGGGTCTACGAGGACCTCGGCCTCTTCTCGGCCGATCCGGGGCTCTGCTCCGATCTCACGGAGCTCTTCAACTACCTGACCGGCTACGGGCGCCAGTCGCGCCATCGGCGGATCGTCACCTCCCCGCACGAGATGAGGTCCTGGATCCTCTCGGAGCTGGCGGCCGAGGCCGAGCAGGCCGAGCAGGGCCGGGTGACCATCAAGGTGAACGGCTTGACGGACGCCGAGGTGATCGACGCCTTCTACGAGGCGAGCCGGCGCGGCGCTTGCATCGAGCTCGTGGTCCGGGGCCTTTGCGGGCTTCGCCCGGGCGTGCCCGGGCTCTCTGAGAACATCACGGTTCGCTCGATAGTCGGCCGCTTCCTCGAGCACTCCCGCATCTACCGCTTCGGGGAGCCGACCTCGGCCGAGGGGGCCCGCCGCTTCATCGGCTCGGCCGACTTGATGGAGCGCAACATCGACCGCCGTGTCGAGTGTCTGGCCCCGGTCACCGAGCCGGAGATGACGAGCCGCCTCGACGAGATCCTGGCGCTCAACCTGGCGGACGACACCAACAGCTGGGAGCTCGGCCCGGACGGCAGCTGGAGACGGAACGAGGCCCGCGCGGGGGTGAGCCTGCACCGCCAGCTGCAGGAGCTGGCGCTCGGCCGGGCGCGGCGGCGGCGGAGCGCCGACGCCCCCGCCTAGGGTGACCGGCGCCGTACCGGCCGTCGCAAAGCGGGCCGGCCGATGAGGATCGCCGCTTTCGACCTCGGCTCGAACTCGTTCCACCTGCTCGTCGTCGAGACGCGCCCGGACGGGAGCTTCCTCCCCCTCGTGCGGGAGAAGGAGATGCTGCTCTTGGGAGAGGTGGTCGCCCGGCTCGGCTTTCTCGACGAAGAGTCGATCGAGCGGGCCGTCGAGGTAGTCGGGCGCTTTCGGACCATGGCCGAGACGGCGGGCGCCGGCGAGATGGTGGCCTACGGCACGGCCGCTCTGCGCGAGGCGGCCAACGGACCGGCCGTGGCCGATCGCATCGAGCAGGAGACGGGAGTCCAGGTGCAGGTCGTGAACGGCATCAAAGAGGCCAGGCTCATCTTCGAGGCCGTCCGATCGAGCGTCCTGATGGAGCCGTCGCCTGTCCTCTGCGCCGACCTCGGCGGTGGTTCGCTCGAGCTGACGGTCGGCGACCCGACCGGCATCAGGTACGCCACGAGCCTCCACCTCGGGGTAGGGCGGCTCACGGCCGAGCTCGTTAGGTCCGACCCGCCGAGCCAGAAGGACCGCCACCGGATCGAAGAGCGGGTCCGGGCCGAGCTCGACGACGTGCTCGGTGACATCGCGGCTCACCGGCCGGTCCAGCTCATCGGGAGCTCCGGCACCTTCTGCGCCATAGCCCGGGCGGCCACCGCCATGAAGGAGGGACAGGTCCCCGCCTCGGTCAACCAGCTCTCGGTGCCGGCGAACGAGATCGAGGCCTTCGCCGAGCTTGCGTTGAGCCTGCCCGTCGAGGACAGGGCCCGCCTGCCGGGCGTCGACGCCCGGCGGGCCGAGCTGCTGCCGGCCGGGCTCGTGGTGCTCGGCTGCCTGCTCGGTGAGACCGGCATCGGGTCCCTCACCACCTCAGAGTGGGCTCTAAGAGAGGGGATGATCCTCCGCGTGCTGCGAAAGCATGATCGGGCCGACTTCTCAGATGACCCGCGGGCGATCCGCCAAGGCTCGGTCCTGGCGCTCTGCCGGCGGTCCAATTGGCGCGAGCGGCACGCCCGCACGGTCGCCCGCATGGCCCTCGAGCTGTTCGACGGGACGGCCTCTTTGCACGGAGGCGACCCCCTCGACCGGGAGCTGCTCGAGCTGGCCGCCCTCTCGCACGACATCGGCGAGCACGTGAGCCCGGACGGGCACGGCCGCCACACCGCGTACCTCATCGAGAACGCCGGGCTGCGGGGCTTCACCCCCGACGAGATCCGCATCCTCTCGTCTCTCGGCCGCTACCACTCGAGGGGAAAGCCGAAGGAATCCTTCCCCGCCTTCGAGGCGCTCGGCCCGGCGGACCGGGAGCGGACGCTGCGACTTCTCTCGCTGCTCCGGATCGCCGACGGCCTCGACAGCGGGCACGGCGAGGTCATCGGAGAGATCACGGTCAGCCTGGAAGCGGACCGGGTCGTCGTGCGGGCGCCGGCAAGGGGCGAGGCGGAGCTCGAGCGGTGGATGTTCCAGCGCAAGGCGGTCCTTTTCGGCGAGGTCTTCGGCCGGACGGCCGAGCTGTCGCTCTCGGCCTCGCGCCACGACCGCTTCGCCCCCGAGCTCTTCGAGGCGGCGAGCGGTGCCTGAGAGCGAGCCGGGGCACCGTGATCTGCTCGTGCGGGCCAGCCCGGACGCCTATGGGACCCCGCCCGGCGACCCGGGCTGGTTCGGAGCCGACTCCCTGGCCTGGCGGGTCCACGCCGATCTGGGCCCGATGCTCATCGGCGGACTCGCCTCCCTCCTGCTCCAGAGCCTCCACCCCCTCGTCATGCAGGGAGTGGAGGATCACTCCGAGTACCGCCGGGACCCCTTCGGGCGCCTGCAGCGGACGGCAGAGTTCATCGCCGCCACCACCTATGGCGGCGAGGCCCTCGCCTCTCAGCAGGTGCGGCGGGTGCAGGCAATCCACCGCCGGGTGCGGGGCGCCACCCCCGCGGGTGTCTCCTACAGCGCCGATGACCCGGAGCTCCTCGCCTACGTGCACGTGACCGAGGTCTGGAGCTTCCTCCAGGCCTATCAGCGCTACTCGCCAGCCCCGCTGCTGCTGGAGGAGAAGAATCGCTACCTCGAGGAGATGTCGGTCGTCGCCTACCGCCTCGGAGCCGCCGAGGTGCCCGTCACCACCGGCGGGGTGCGGGCCTATCTGAGGAAGATCCGTCCATCGCTTGGCGCAGGCGACGCCGCCAGGGCGACCGCGTCGTTCCTCACCTCCCCTCCGCCGGCGCTCGGGCTCGGCGGACGATCGGCCTACCTCACGCTGGCCGAGGCGGGCATCGACCTCCTCCCGAGCTGGGCCCGGCCGATGCTCGGACTTGCCCGCCCGCTCGTCTTCCGGGCCGGGGTGGTCCGGCCGGCCGCCCTGGCGCTCACCGCCGGCCTCCGCTTTTCCATCGGCCCCTCGCCGGTGCTCGAGTCCGCCCGCAAGCGGGCGAGAGCGTGAGCTCCTCGCGCCTGGCGGCGAGCAGCCCGATCCCTCATCTTCTGGAGGAGTACGCCTTCATAGCCGACGGCCCCGGCGAGCTCTCATCGGGCCGCGGGGAGAGCTGGCCTTCATTTGCGCCCCGGCCTGGCACGGCGACGCGGTCTTCTCCGCTCTGATCGGGCGGAGGGGTCTTCTCATGATGTGTCTCGCCTCGCTCCAGCAAGGCGACCTCACGAGCGCCGTCCGCCGCTTCGAGCGGGACCGGGCCGGTTGCGCGAGCTCGGGCCTGTTCTCCCACCACTAAGAGTCCGCCTCCAAGAGCGCCTCGCTCAAAACAGCCGGCAGGTGCTCGCGGGCGGGCGCCTTGTCGATGAGGGCGTCGATCACAGCCCCGAGCTCCTCTTCCAGCAGGCGCCCCTCCTTCTCGAAGGCGGCCACCCGGTGCCAGCCGCTCAAGAGGCCCAGCCGGCCCCCCTCGAGCTCGAAGAGCCGGCCGGTCACCTTCCGGGAGCCGGCCGAGCAGAGCCAGGCGACGAGCAATGAGGCGTTGGCGACCTCGAGCGGGTCGAAGCCATCGTCCCCGCCGGCCGGCACCTCTCCGGGCGGGCGGGCGCTGCGCCGGGCGGCCGGGGCGATGGCGTTCACGGTCACCCCGTAGCGGTAGAGCTCCTCCGACTCGGCGAGCGTGAGAGCAGCGATGGTCTTCCTGGCGACGAGGTGGGTGGTCAGCGCCACCCGGCCGGAGGGCGCCAGGGGAGGGATGGTGTTGACGATCCGCCAGTCGCGGGGGCCTTCCTTCTCGGCCGACCGGTGCCAGTGGCGGGCCGCATGCACGGCCAGAGCAGCCTGACCTGTCAGCTGGGCCCGGAGGAGGTCGTCGATGTCGGCTGGCTCGAGGCTCAAGATGCCCTTCTGGCGCAGGGTCCCGGCGCTGTTCACCAGCCCGTCGAGCCGGCCGAAGCAAGAGAGGGCCCGGGCGACGAGGCGACCGGCCCCCTCCCAGTCCCCGACGTCCTCGGAGTCGGCCACCGCCTCTCCGCCGGCGGCCCAGATGGCCTCTGCCACCGCCCGGGCGGGTTCCTCGGAGGCCTGGCGGCCCTCCTCCTCGCCACCGAGGTCGTTCACCACCACCTGGGCCCCCCTGCGGGCGAGGGCGAGGGCGTGAGAGCGGCCAAGGCCCCCTCCGGCGCCCGTCACGATGACGACCCGGCCCTCGAGGAGCGCTCGGCCCTCCAACGACTAGGTCTCGGGCTGCCCGGGGACGACCCGCCGGGGCGCCCCCCTCCTGACGGCCAGGCCGGCGAGGACCTCGAGTACGGCCCGGTGGGCGTTGTTCACGGTGGTCTCGGCCCAGTCGTAGGCGGGGGCCACCTCGACGACGTCCATCGCGACGAGCGGGGTCTCGAGGGCGAGCTGGCGCACGGCCCGCAACAGGTCGGCCGGGTTCAGCCCGCCCGGCTCGGGCGTTCCAGTCCCGGGAGCGAAACCCGGGTCGAGGACGTCGATGTCGAGCGAGAGATAGACGCCGTCGGTGCCCTCGAGAGCCTCGGCGACGGCATCTGCCATGACGGCGGGCAGCCCTCTTTCCCACACCTCCTGCATGCGGTGCCAGCGCATGCGCTGGGCCCGCATCCACTCGAAGGTCTCCTCGGGCGGCCAGTAGCCCCGCAGGCCCACCTGGACGAAGTTGGCGCCCTTCACAGCGCCCGACTCGATGAGACGTCGCATCGGCGTCCCGTGGCTGGCGAGGTTTCCCTCGATCGACTCGGCTGTGTCGGCGTGGGCGTCGAAATGGACCAGGCCGATCCTGCCCCAGCCCCGCGCCTCGGCGACGGCGGTGGCGGCCGGCCAGGTGATCGAGTGGTCGCCTCCGAGGACGACAGGGAAGATGCCGCGGCTCGCCACCTCGCCGACGCGGGCCTTGATGTTGGCGTGCGAGGCCTCGACGAGGCCGTGGGGGCAGTGGGCGTCGCCGTAGTCGACCACCTCGATGCCCTCGAAGATCTCGACCCCGAGGTCGAGGTGGTAGGTGCCCGGCCCGTAGGCGAGAGCCCGCAGCGCCCGCGGGCCGAAGCGGGCCCCGGGGCGATTGGTCGTCGAGTCATCCCAGGGCGCGCCGACGACCGCGACCTCTGGTTGCCACTCGTCCAGCTGTTCCGGCTCGGTGAGAAGCGGGCACTGGGCGAAGGTGGCCGGCCCGGCATAGGAGGGACCCGAGAGCTGGGCCGCCAGCCCGGGGGGAAGCTCCCGGCGGGGAGCAGGTGCGTCGTTCGCCACGGGCTGTTGATAGCACAGTCGCACGCGACCTGGGTGAACTCGGCTTGACTGTAGGGATGAGCCAAGCCCCGGGCGGCCGGACGCCCGGCAAGTCCGCCCGGCAGGCGCCCCGCCTGGCGGCCGACTCGGAGCGGGCGGCCCGGCGGGCCTTCGCCGGCCGGGTGCTGCGGGCCACCCTCATCGTCGACGCCGTCGTCGTCTGCACGCTGCTCGGCGGAGTGCTCGCCTGGAAGCTCCGATCCCTCCTGCTCTTGATGGCCATATCGGTCTTCATCACCCTGCTGCTGCACCCGATCGTGAGCTTCATCGAGCGCCGGGGCGCCCGGCGGGGCCCTGCGACAGGCATCGTCTTCGTCCTCGGGACGGTCATCGTGGCGATGCTGCTCTTCGTGATCATCCAGCCTCTCGTGGGGGCCGCCGAGCACCTTGCCAGCCAGCTGCCCCACACTCTGAAGCAGGCCGAGCAGGGCAGGGGCACCCTCGGGGGCCTCGTGAAGCGGTTCCACCTCCTCAAATACGTCGAGGGCAAGCACGCCACAGCCCAAAGCGTCATCTCGAAGATCGGAAAGCCGGCCCTCTCGATAGGAAAGGGAGTCCTCTCCGGCGTCGTCGGGATCGTGACGATCTTCTTCCTAACCTTCTTCCTGCTCATCCACGCCCCGCGCATCTACCGGGCCATCCTCGACTGGATGCAGCCCGAGCGGGCCAGGCGGGTGCGAGACATCGTGAGCGACGTCGAGCGCTCGATGGTCGGCTACGTGGCGGGCGACCTGGCCACCTCTATCATCGCCGGGGCCGTCGTCACGGTCACGCTGCTCGCCACGGGCGTGCCCTACCCGCTCGTGCTCGGCATCTGGGTGGCGGTCGTCGACTTCCTGCCGCTTGTCGGAGGACTGCTCGCCGGCGTGCCGACGGTCATCATCGCGGCCCTCCACTCGCTCCCGGCCGGCATCGCCACCCTGGTCGTCTTCCTCGTCTACCAAGAGGTCGAGAATCACGTCCTCTACCCGATCATCATGTCGAGGACCGTCCGGCTCAACTCGCTCTGGGTGCTCGTCTCTGTGCTGCTCGGAGCCGAGCTCGGGAACATCGTCGGCTCGCTCTTCGGCGGCTTCGTCGGGGCCCTCTTGGCGGTGCCGGCCGGCTCGGCCGTGCAGGTCGTCGTCCGAGATCTCTGGGCCCACCGGCGAGAGAGCGTCCTCGTGACGCTCTCGGAGCCGGCCGCCGCCGAGACGGCCGGCACGGCCTCCCTCGACACCGGCGCCGTCGAGGTGGTGGCGAACGGGAGCGAGCAGGCGGCCGGTGAGCAGACGCTCTCGGAGAACGGCACCGTCCGCCAGGGGCGGGCCCGCGACCGCGAGCGGAAGCGGCGTCGACGCCGCCCGGGCCGCTGAGAAGTCTCCCCGGCAAGGGGTGATCGCCCCTGGCGGCCCGGGGAGCGGGTGAGATGGCGGTCGGTCGGGCCGTCTCGTTAGTACGATGTCGACCTCGTGCGCGTCCTCGTAGTGCTGCCGACCTACAACGAGGCCGAGAACATCTCGGCCATCTTGGATCGCGTGCGCTCGGCCCTGCCCGAGGCCGGAGTCCTCGTCGTCGACGACGCCAGCCCGGACCAGACCGCCGAGCTGGCGGAGAAGGAAGGCGAGCGCCTCGGCCAGATCACCGTCATGCGCCGGCCGGGGAAGTCCGGGCTCGGCAGCGCCTACCGGGACGGCTTTTCCTGGGGGCTCGCCAGCGGTTACGAGGTCCTGGTCGAGATGGACTCGGACTTCTCCCACGACCCCGACGAGCTCCCCTTTCTCGTCGGGGCCATCGAGGCCGGCGCCGACCTCGTCATCGGCTCCCGTTACGTCCCGGGAGGCTCGATACCGAACTGGAGCTTCTCGCGGCGCTTCATCTCGAGAGCCGGGAACGTCTTCGCCGACGTCGTGCTCGGCCTCTCGGTGAAGGACTCGACGGCCGGCTTTCGCGCCTATCGGGCGAGCATCCTCGAGCGGATCGACCTCGGCGGCGTCCGGGCCAACAGCTATGGCTTCCAGATCGAGATGACCTACCGGACCCGGCAGGCCGGTGGGAAGGTGAGGGAGCTGCCGATCCGTTTCGTCGACCGGGAGCTCGGCACCTCGAAGATGTCCACCTACACCGTGCTCGAGGCTCTCGGTCTCGTCTCATACTTGGGCCTGCGACGGGTCCTGTCGGCCCTCCGCCGCCTCGGAAGAGGCAGGGCGGCCGCCGCCGCGTGACGAGGGCCCCGGCCCTCGGCGAGATGGACGAGAGACAGCACCGTGGCCCCAGCGCCCCGAACGGGTCGCGCTCCATCCCGATAGACCTCGGCACCGGGCCGCTCGTCCTCCTCGTCCACGGCCAACCGGGGAACGGTCGCATCTGGTGGTCGGTGGCCGAGGAGCTGCAGCCGGACTTCCGGGTCGTGGCTCCCGACCGCCCGGGCTGGGGAGCCCATCCCCGGCCGGCCACCGACCTGCGGGGGAACGCCTTGGCGCTCGCCCGGGTGGTCGAGGACCGTGAGCTGCTGCAAGAGGGCGAGAAGGCCGTGGTGGTCGGCCACTCCCTCGGGGGCGGCGTCGCTCTCGAGCTCGCCCTCCGGCGCCCCGACCTGGTGGGGGCGCTCGTGCTGGTCGGCTCGGTCGGGGTGGCGGCCGCCCTCAACGGCCTCGACCGGCTGCTGGCCGTCCCACTCGTCGGAGACGGTCTTCTGCGAGCCAGCGGAGCCCTCATGAGAAGGGGAGTCCTGGCGGCAAGGAGGCTCTCTCGAGCCGGAGCGGTCGAGACCGCCCTCGAGCGAGCCAGCCGGCTCCCCTCGGTGCGAGCCGTCCTCGCCGAGGGTGACCATCCGATGGACGCCCGGGGACGGCGGGCCTTCCTCGTCGAGCAGCGAGCCCTCATCCAAGAGACTCCATCGCTCGAAGAGCGCCTCCCGACTCTCAGGCTGCCGGCTGCCATCTTGCACGGGGCGGCCGACCACATCGTCTCGCCGGCGGCCGCCCGCGACCTCGCAGAGGCGATCCCGGGGGCAGAGCTCCACCTCGAGGCGGGTTCGGGTCACCGCCTCGCCTTCGAGCGGCCGGAGCTCGTGGCCGAGACAGTCCGGCGCTACTGCCGGCTGGCAGGGATCGCCGGCGCCTAGAGGAAGCGGTCGCAGCCGTGGCTTTGGGGAGTTCTTCCTCAGCCGAGTGACTCGCCCGAGACAGGGTCGAAGAAGTGCAGCTTGGATGTCTCGATCTTGAGCGAGACGGTGTCTCCCTGGCGGACCGGGACGTAGGGCGGCAGCTTGGCCGTCCCGCGGGCGGCCGACTCCTGGCGGTGGACGATCGGGTCTGCGAGCGGCTCGGGCTCGTCGAGGCCCGGCGCCGCCCGCGAGGCGGCTCCAGGGAGCGAGAAGTGGAGGAGGAGCTCACAGCCGAGCCCCTCGACCAGGTCCACCTGAGCCGAGAGGAGCGGTCCGCTCGCCTCGGCGAGCGAGAGCGAGATGTTCTCTGGCCTGATGCCGGCCACGACCCGTTGGCCGAAGCGCTCCTCGAGATGGGGGTGGCGCTTCAGATCTGCCTCCTCGATCTCGAGCACCTGGTCGCCGAGGAGCAGTCTCGGCTCCGAGGGGGCCCCCGCCAGGGTCGCCTCGTAGAGGTTCATCGGCGGCGAGCCTATGAACCCGGCCACGAAGACGTTGGCCGGGGCGTCGTAGAGCTCCTGCGGCGGGGCGTACTGCTGGAGCACTCCGTGGTCCATCACGGCCACCCGGTCGCCCATCGTCATCGCCTCCACCTGGTCGTGGGTGACATAGAGGGTGCCGATGCCGAGCCGGCG
>JAJZLV010000012.1:16253-21870 GCA_021803215.1 Actinomycetes bacterium
CTGGATCTTCAGCACCTCGCCTCTCATCTGCACGCGCAGCTTGGCGTCGAGGTTCGAGAGCGGCTCGTCCATGAGGAAGACCTGGGGGGAGCGGACGATGGCCCGGCCCATGGCGACTCGCTGCCGCTGACCGCCCGAGAGCTGCTTGGGACGGTGGGAGAGGTACTCGCTCAGGCCGAGCACCTGAGCCACCTCGTTCACCCGCCTTTGGATCTCGCCGCGGGGCACCCGCTGCACCTTGAGGCCGAAGCCGATGTTCTCGGCGACGCTCATGTGCGGGTAGAGGGCGTAGTTCTGGAAGACCATGGCCACGTTCCGCTCCTTCACTGCCACGTTGTTGACCAGGCGGCCGGCTATTCGGATGGCGCCCGAGCTGATGTCCTCGAGGCCGGCCACCATCCGAAGCGCCGTCGTCTTGCCGCAGCCCGAGGGCCCGACGAGGACGGCGAACTCTCCCTCCTCGACCTGGAGGTCGAGGTTCGAGACGGCCTCTGTCCTCTCGTTGTACCTCTTGCATACCTTCTCGAAGGTGATGGCCGTGCTCATCGTGCCCCGGCTCCTTTCTCGCGGCCGGTTCCGCTCGTCCCGAGCGGCCGCCCCGGACAGCGCTCGCCTGCTGTCGCCGCCGGCCGGGCCCGGCGCGGGGCAAGCCGTCTCACAGCTCGCCACCGAAGCGGTTGGCGGCCCTGCCGCTCGTGCCGGGCCGGCACCAGAACAAATCGCCGGCGTGCGGCTCCTGCTCGAGCCGCCCCTCGTCGAGACCGTCTCGTGCGGTCGTTATGAAGAGCTCGTCGCGGTCCTCTCCGCCGAAGGCGAGGCTCGTGACCTGAGAGACCGGCAGCCGCACGATCCGGTCGAGCCGCCCGTCGGGGGTGAGCCGGCGCACCTCGCCTCCGCCCCACATCGCCACCCAGACGCAGCCGTCGGAGTCGAGGCAGAGCCCGTCGGGGATGCCGGGTCCGGCGACTGCAAGAGAGCCGAGAGGCCCCGTCATGGAACCTGTCTCCACCTCGGTCGAGTAGAGGTCCACGCGAGACAGCACCGAGTCGACGTGGAAGAACGTCGTCCGGTCCTCGCTCCAGTCGAGCCCGTTCGAGCATGTCACCCCCGAGAGGCGCACCTCCATCGAGAGGTCTGGCGCCAGGCGGTAGAGATGGCCGACGGGCTCGGTGCCGGCGTGGTGCATCGTCCCCACCTGAAAGCCGCCCCAGGGATCGACCTTGCCGTCGTTGAAGCGCACTCGGGCGGCATCGGCCCGGAAGCCGTTCAGCTCGCAAGGGGCCTCGCCGGCCGCGGCCAGGCTCGCCAGCCTGTCTCCGAGGGCGAGCAGCAAAGGTCCCTGCTTCGAGAGAGCCACCGCCGTCACCGGCTGGGAGAGCAGCTCCGAGCAGTCGATCCCCGTCACCGGGTCGTACTCGTGAAGCCTCTGGCCGACGATGTCAACCCATCGCAGGCGATTGGCCCGCTCGTCCCAGAGAGGGCCCTCTCCGAGGATCGCCTGGGCCGGGCAAGCCACCTCTGCGGCCAGGAGGAGGGGCGTCACCGCTGCCTCCCGGCGGGAGCGAGCGTGACGGTCTGGCTCTTGGTGTAAAAGAGCGCCGCCGCCTTCCCCTGCTCCTTCACCCCGTAACCCGAGGCGCCGACACCCCCGAAGGGAGCGTAGAAGTCGACCCCGGAGGTCGGGGCGTTCACCCGGACGAGGCCGGTGTCGAGGCGAGCGAGGGACTGCATGGCGCTGTCGAGGTCCGAGGTGTAGATGGCGGAGACGAGTCCGAAGCGGACCCCGTTCGCCAGTTCGATCGCCTGGTCGAGGTCGCTGGCCGAGAGAACTGCCGCCACCGGCGCGAAGACCTCCTCCTGGCAGAGCTGCGAGGAGGGGTCGAGACCGGCGACGAGGGTCGGCTCCATGAAGTAGCCCTCCTCCAAGAGCGGCCTGCCCCCGGTGATAACCCGGCCACCGTCCGCCAAGGCGCGCTCGACCGCCGCCAGCGCCCTTTGGCGGGCGGCGTCGCTTATGACCGGTCCGACGGCCGTGACGGCATCGTCGGGGTCGCCGACCTTGAGGGCCCTCACGGCTTCTACGAGAGCCTCGAGGAAGTCCTCGGCCCCACCCACGACTATCACCCGCGAGGTGGCGGTGCACTTCTGGCCGGCATAGCCCATGGCCGAGGCGGCGACGAGGCCGGCCGCCGAGAGGAGGTCGGCGTCGGGAAGGACGATCGAGGGGTTCTGGCCACCCATCTCGGCCTGCACCGGGATCTGGCGCTCGGCGCCCCGTCGCACTATCGCGGCGCCGACGGCGCTCGAGCCGGTGAAAGAGACCAGGTCGGCCGTCTCCACCAGGGAGGCGCCGGTGGCGGCGTCGCCCTTCACCACCCGGAGCAGGCCGGGGGGGAGGCAAGGTTGCAAGAGCTCGTCGAGGAGCTCGGCGACGGCCGTCGCGGCCGGCGCCGGCTTCCAGACCGCGGCGTTGCCGTAGGCGAGTGCCGGCGCCAGCTTCCAAAGTGGGATGGCGACGGGGAAGTTCCAGGGCGTGACGAGCCCGGCCACCCCCTGGGGAAGGCGGCGGCTCAGAAGAAGGCTCTTCCCGTCGGGAGAGGGGAGGACTTCTCCCTCCGGGTCGAGGAGGGCCTCTGAGTAGTAGCGGAGGATGGCGACGCCCCGCTGCACCTCGCCCGCCATCTCGGAGCGGGGCTTGCCGACCTCGGCGATGCCGAGCTCGGTGAGCTGGCTGGCGGCAGCTTCGAGCCGGGCCGCCGCTCGGCCGAGCGCCCCGGCCCGCTCGGGAGCCGGGAGGGCCGCCCAGGTTCGCTGGGCGGTGCGAGCCGACTGGACGGCGGCCGCCACCTCGGCCGGAGCCGTCTCGATGAAGCTGGCGAGCAGCTGGGAGGGTCGTTGGGGGGAGACGCTTTGCAGCTGGCTCACCTGCGGCCTCCCTCTCCGGCGCGCACCAGGACGGCTGCCCGGGGCTCTGGAGAGCCCTCGACCTGCTCGGTCGGCCAGTCGATCGGCGAGGTTACACACCGGAGACCCTCTGTTGTGACGAGGAAGGTGTCTTCCACCTTGGCTCCGCCTGAGAGGCTCGGGTTCCAGGCGAGGGCCTGCCCCGGGGCCACCTCGAGCGACCAGAAGGCGCTTTGCTCGAACCCGGGGGCAAGCTCGAACTCGCGGGTGCCGTACCCGATCGGACCGCCCTGCCAGTGCTCCCGCCAGGCCTCGGGGTGGCCGACCTCGGCGTAGGCCTCCACGAGGCGCGAGGTGGCCTCGCCGTAGGTCGCCCCGGGCGAGCAGGCCCGGAGGACGGCTGCTTCGATCTGGCGAACGGCGCGGAACCTCTCGGCCAGCTCGGTCGAGGCTGGCTTGGCGGCGACGAAGCGGGTGGCGGCGACGTTGAGGCCGCTTCGACGCGAGACGATCACGGCCATCATGCGCTCGTAGACCGGCAGGCCGAGCGCCAGCGGGTGGCGGAGCTCGCCGACCCGCTCGTCGCCGGCCACCAGGGCGACGACCGCTTCGGCTCCGGTCAGCTCCAGCTGGCGGACCATCTCGGCCTGCACCTCCCTGTCGGTGACACCGGGCCGCCAGGACTTGAGAGCCACCTCGAGGGCGTGGGTGGTGTCCCGCCCGAGCCGCCGCAGGGTCTCTTGCCCGAAGTCGGTGAGAGCCATCCGGCTCATCACGAGGTCGTCGGAGAGATCGACCCCGAAGGCCGGGTGGCCGTCGGAGCCGAGCTTGGCCGGCGGCGCCTCGAGCCTTGCAACACAGGTGGCGACGAAGGCCTCTCGGTCGTACCAGGGGACCGCCACGACCGAGAAGCCGGCGGCCGCAGGATCACTGTCCGCCAGGATCCGGGGCTGCTCCACCTCGGTGGTGACGAGCAGCTGGGCTCCCTCCGAGATGGCTACCCAGACCATGTCGACCGGCAGGGCTCGATCGATCGCCGTGTTCATGCCGCCGGTCGCCCAGGCGACCGCCGCCGGGCCGCTCAGCACGATGCCTTCGAGCCCCCGCTGCTCTGCCAGCCGGCGGAGCCGCCCGACCACTTGGCGGACGTGCTCGGGACGCGAGGCGCCGTCGCGCCGGCCCCCTCCCATCTCCTCATCACCCGCTGTCGCCCGGCCACTCGCCGGGGTCGGTCGATCGGTCATGCGAGCGGTGCCTCCCTGCCGGGCTCGGTGCCGACGCCGGCATCCCAAAGGCGGGGGTTGGGGACCGCCTTCCAGGCGCCGCCCTCGTGAAAGGAGGTCTCAGAGACGATGCCCGGCAGCGTCATGTCGAGGGCGGCGTAGATGTCGAAGGGCGGCGCCGTGCCGTCGTGGACGGCGTCGATGAAGTCCCGCACCGGGAAGCTGTCAGCCCCCCAGTGGCCGGCTCCCTCGGCCACCTCGCGGTAGCGCTTTGGCAAAAAGTCATCGGCGTAGGCGTCGAGTGGCTGCCATCTCTCCGAGGGGCTCTTGTCGAGCAGGTAGACACGCGGCTCCTGCCCCTCGGCCCGCGGCGCCTCGTAGGCTCCGGCGGTCCCCTGCAGCGAGTAGTAGTCCATCAGGTGGGGCCGGTTGGAGAGCAGGTCGAGCCGCACGCTCAAGAGGGCCTGGCGCGAGGTCCGTCCCAACAGGACGATGGTGTCGTCTATCTCGTGCTCGGGGTCGGTGTGCCGGCCGCTCCCGACGCAGCTGACGGCGACGATGCGGTCGTCGAACCACTGCAGGAGGGGTCCCACGCTGTGAGTCGGGTAGCTGTGCCCAGCGCGGCCCACCTGCCAGAAGTAGCGCCAGGTGGGTTGGCCGGCCGGGTTTGTGTGCCAGCTCTTCATCTCGTGCAGGTACTCGCCCTCGCCGAAGTAGAGCTCGCCGAAGAGGCCGGCCTTCGCCATGGCTCCGACGATCAGGTTGGGCCGGGAGTAGCAGTAGTTCTCGGCCAGCATGTAGAGGGCGTCGCTGCCACGGACCGCCGCCAGCAGAAGGCGGGCCTGCTCGAGGCTGACGGCGGCGGGCACCTCGCTCAAGACGTGGACGCCTCGCTCGAGAGCGGCGACGGCCTGCGGCACGTGGTGGTGCTGGGGAGAGGCGACGATGACGGCGTCGACCCGTTCCAGCAGCTCCTCGTAGCGCTCGAGAGAGGGCACCCCGGTCGCGGTGGTGAAGTCGTGGCGGGCCTGCGGATCGGGCTCGTAGACGCCCGCTATCTCGGCCCGGCCCTCGTAGGCGTGCATGCCGGCCAGGAAGCTCGCCCCGCGAGGTGCCCCCGCCACCCCAATCTTCAGCTTTGCCAATGCTCCTCTTCTCCTTTCGCGCCGACTGCGGGCACCTTGATGCCGGTCACCCGCCGGCGTGGGCGAGGCGGATGCCGCCGTCGACCACGAGCGTGGTGCCGGTCACGTACGAGGAGCGCTCGCTCAACAGGAACTCGACGCAGTCAGAGACGTCGTCGGGCTGTGAGAGGCGCCCGATCGGGATCACCTGTTCCATCTCTCGTCGGCGCTCTGGCGCCTCGCGGAAGATCTGGGCCGAGACGCCGGCCTCGACCACCCCGGGGGCCACGACGTTCACCCTGATGCCCCGGGGGGCGAGCTCGAGAGCCAGGCAGCGGGCCAGCATGTCGATGCCGGCCTTCGAGA
>JAJZLV010000033.1 GCA_021803215.1 Actinomycetes bacterium
CGTCGGCGACATGCGGGGAGCCTCTCTGGTGCTCGCCGCCGCCTCGTCGCTCGCCGGCGGCGAGGCGGCTCAGCGCCCGACCTGACGCGAGCGAACAGCCCGCCGCACCCGCAGGAGACGAATGAGCTTTCGCATGATGAAGAGCATTTCGGCGATGGTAGGCGGCCGGCTGCCCGGGCGCTGGCCGGGACGGCCGGCGCCATGAGCAAGAGGCCGGCCCGCTTCGACCAGGTGATCCCGACCATCGTGCCGCACGACGCTGTCAGCCACCACACCTTCGAGGTGCAGCGGGTGCTGCGCTCCCTCGGTTTCCGCTCCGATATCTACGCCATCCACCCGGCTGCCGAGGTGAGGCATCTGGTCCGCCCCTTCGACGAGCTGCTCGACGACCCGAGCGAGCGGTGGCTCCTCTACCAGGCCTCGATCGGCAGCGAGGCGGTCGACGGCCTGCTCGCCTCCAAGGCGCCTCTCGTCGTCAACTACCACAACATCACGCCGGCCCGTTACGTCGAGCGCTGGATGCCCGTCCTCGAGGACGAGGTCCGCCAGGGCCGGCGCCAGATGGCGGAGCTGGCCGGACGGACCACCCTCGGCATCGGTGTCTCGGCCTACAACGCCCGCGAGCTCGAGCAGTGGGGCTATGCCGAGACGGCGGTGGCGCGCCTCATCATCGACAGGAGCAACTTCGAGACGGCGCCCGACGGGCCGGCGCTCAACCGCCTCCGAGCCCAGCGAAGGGGGCGGGACTGGCTCTTCGTCGGGCAAATGCTTCCGCACAAGTCCCACCACGACCTCGTCGCGGCCTTTGCGGCTTACGTGGCCGCCTACGACGCCGAGGCGAGGCTGCATCTCGTCGGCCGGACGCCGTGCGAGCCCTACCGCCTGGCGGTGGAGAAGCTGATCGCCGAGCTCGGTCTCTCCGCCCAGGTCGAGCTGACCGGGCCGATCCCGGCCGGGGCCCTCGCCGCCTACTACGAGGGCTGCGACGTCTTCGTCTGCTGTTCGGATCACGAGGGCCTCGGTGCTCCCCTGCTGGAGGCCATGCAGAGGGGGCTCCCGGTGGTGGCCTTCGAGCAGGCGGCGGTCGGCGAGACGGTCGGCGACGGCGGAGTCCTCTTGCGCGGAAAAGAGCCGGCCCTCGTGGCCGCAGCCGTCGAGAGGGTGTTGAGCGACAGGGAGCTTCGCCGCCAGCTCGTCGAGAGGGGCAGGAAGAGGGCGGCCTGCTACACGCCGGGTCGGGCCCGCCAGGAGCTGGTGAGCGCCATCGAGCAGCTCTTCGAGTGAGATGCTGAGCCGCCGGCCTGCTCGAGGCTGGCCAGTCACCGGCGCCGCGAGCTATCGAGAGGACCGCCAGATGCAAAAGGGAGCCAAGAGCCTCGTCGATGAGATGAAGCGGCTCGCCACGAGAGGCAAGGCCGAGGAGCTGGTCGGACGTCTTTACAGGGCGGCCCGGGCCCTTCGCGAGCCGGTCCCTTTCGAGGAGAAGTTCCGCCGCTCCGACCTCCATTCCAACATCTACGAGCCCACCTGGTCGGCCGCCGACGAGGCCGAGGCCAGGCTGCTCATCTACAACACCGACAGCGAGGAGAGCTTCGTGGAGGGCGGGAAGGCAGACGCCGCCCGGCTGCGTCCCTACTTCGACAAGGGCTCGACGGTCCTCGACCTCGGCTGCGGGATCGGTCGGGTGGCGAGCTTCGTAGCTCCCGAGTGTGCCCGGCTCTGGGCGGTTGACGTCTCGCAGAAGATGCTCGACCTGGCGGCAAAGCGCCTGGCCGGCTGTGACAACGTCACCTACCTGCACAGCAGGGATGTGGCGATGCCGGCGGTCCCCTCGGCGAGCGTCGATCTCGCCTACAGCCTGCTCGTCCTCCAGCACCTCGAGCGGGAGGACGCCTTCTTGCTGTTGGAGGAGCTGCGAAGGGTGCTCAAGCCGGGCGGCACGCTCGTGGTCACCTTCCCGAACCTCCTCTCCGATGAGTACCTCGGCTCTTTCCTCGAGTACGTCCGCGACAGGTCAAAGAGGGTGCCGGCTCGGGCCCGGGCCTACACCCCCGAGGAGGTCGGGCGGATCATGGAGGCTGCGGGCTTCGAGGCCGCGCTCGACCCGGGGGTCGAGATAAGAGTGGTGGCGCACCCGAGGCCGCCGACCTAGACCGAGCACCTTCGGCCATGGTCAGGGCCCGGCGGCCCTCTCCGCCGTTGAGCTGCAAGCGGTCAAAGGGAAAAGGCGAGCTTCGGGCCGGCGCCGGCACCTCCGGTAGCTCGAGCCCAGCTGTCCTCGCCGGGCTTTCTCGGAGCTACGGCGTGCGGGCGAGAGGACTCGAACCTCCACCCCCGAAGGGACCGGGACCTAAACCCGGCGCGTCTGCCAGTTTCGCCACGCCCGCGGCCAGACGAAGGCTAGCGCCCAAGGTCCCGGTGGCCGCCTCTCGGCTCTCTGGCCGGTGGCGTCCGGTAGCCTCCGGTTGCTCGGATGCGAGCACCTGACCGGGCCACAGGAGGACCGTGGGAAATGACTGACAGCTTGAACGGCTCCCGTCTCGTCACTGCTGGCGACGGCGGCCTGGCCGAAGCATCGGGGGACGTCTTCAAGCAGCTCTTGAAGGAGCGCATCGTCTTCCTCGGCACCCAGGTGGACCAGAACTCGGCCAACCTCATCTGCGCCCAGCTCGTGCTGCTCGAGGCCGAGAACCCCGAGCGGGACATCTACTTGTACATCAACTCTCCCGGTGGTTCTGTCACCGACGGCCTCGCCATCTACGACACGATGCAGTACGTCGGCTGTGACGTCTCGACCATCTGCATCGGCCTGGCAGCCTCCATGGGCCAGTTCCTCCTCTGCGCTGGCGCTCCGGGCAAGCGTTTCGCTCTCCCCCACAGCCGGATCCTCATGCACCAGCCCTCCGGGCAGATGCAGGGGCAGGCGGCCGACATCGCCATCCAGGCCGAGCAGATCGTCTATCTGAAGCGGATGATGGCCGAGCGGATCGCCTACCACACCGGCCAGCCGATCGAGCGGATCGAGGCCGACTCCGACCGGGACCGCTGGTTCACCGCCGAAGAGGCCAAGGAGTACGGCTTCATAGACCAGGTGATCGACCGCTCGAGCCTGAAGGCCGTCAGCTCCTGACGCACTCGGTCATAGTCGTCTCCCACAGGCCGGCCGACAAGCTGGCCCGTTGCATCGACTCGGTGCAGGCCCAGTCGGACTCCGCCGAAGACCTCGAGGTGCTGGTCGTCGACAACGGCTCGCCGGGAGAGAGCGCCAGCCGCATAGCTGCTCGCCACGGCGTCAGGGCGGTGCGGCTGCCGAGGAACGCCGGCTTCCCGGCCGCCGCCAACGCCGGGGCCAGGCGGGCCGTCGGGGAGGTGATCGGCTTCCTCAACGACGATGCCATCGCCGACGGGGGCTGGCTGGCCTCGGCGGCGGCGGCCCTCGAGGATCCGACGGTGGCAGCCGTCGGGCCGAAGCTGGCCCTGGCCGGCCGCTATCTCGAGATCTGCCTGGCCGAGGAGAGCTTCTTCGCACCGGGTGATCCCCGCCCCCTCGGGCGCCAGCTCTTCAGCGCCACGCTCGGCGGCCTCGACGTCCTTGCCTACCTCATCGGCCCGGGGATCCACCAGGTGGAGACCAGGGCCGAGGCCCCTTTGGGCCGCTCCCGCTGGCGCTGGACGACCGGGGGAGAGGTGCCCTTTTACGCCCCGCTGCCCGAAGGAAGCGGCCCGGTCGAGCTCGCCTTGAACGGCGAGATCGTGCGTCCGGCCCGGGTGGTCGATGTGGTCGACGGCCTCGGCTCGTACCTGAGAGAGGACGGCTACGTCGGCAGCATCGGGACCGAGCAGGCCGACGACGAGAGCTTCGACAGCTGGGAGGAGCGCTTCGCGCTCGCCGGGGTCGGGCTCGTCTCGACCCGCGAGGTGCTCGAGAAGGTGGGTCGCTTCGAGCCCCGCTTCTTCGCCTACTACGAGGACACGGACTGGTGCTGGCGCGCCCAGCTGCAGGGCTATCGGCTGCTGTTCGATCCGACGACGACGGTGCGCCACGAGAGGGGCTCGACGAGCGGGGGGGTTCTGTCGCGAAGAGCCCACTTCCTCGCCGAGCGGAATCGCCTTTTGACCCTCCTGCGCAACGGGCCGGCGGCGATGGCGGCCAGGGAGACCTGGCGCAAGTGGCGCGGCAACTGCGACGACGGGGTGGCCGAGGTTATCCCCCGGTTCCTGCCGCGGGCTCTCTGCGAGCGGGCGGTGCTCAGCCGCTCGTGGGTCCTCAACCCGCGCGAGGTGGCCGAGCGCTGGGCGGGAGTCGATCTACCCGCCCAGCTTTGATCAGCCGGCTGCCGCCCCGGCCACGGTGGCCCTCATGACGAGGTGCGACCTCATGGCTGTGTGGCGGGCGCTTCCGAAGGAGAAGACGTATCCGGTCTTCGAGACGAGGAAGTAGCCGTTGCTCCCGACGCCTGCGATGCCTGCCACAGCGGTCCCGAAGCGCGAGCCCAGAGCGGGCACGAGACCGAGGCTCTTCACGACCCCGGTGGTGGTCACGAGCCAGTAGCCGGCACCGTCGGCCGCCGCGGCGATGCCTGCCACAGGAGCCCGGTGGCCGGAGAGCCACGAGCCGTGGTTGGGGGCGTCGTAGGCGTAGACCCTTCCGCTCGAGGTGACGACCCAGTAGCCGCCGGTCCTCTGATCGGTGGCGATGGCGACCGGGCGGCCGGAGGCCCGGTAGGGTCCCGGCGCGCCGGCGTAGCGGGCGGCGCCGAAGGCGAAGACCGATCCGTCACCTGCGAGCAGGTAGTAGCCCTTCCCGCCGGCCGCCGGCGCGATGCCGACGATCGGGGCGCCCGGCGCTTTTTCGGAGCTTCGCAGCCCCAGCCGGGCGTCGCCGTAGTACCTGGCGTCGCCGAAGGCGTAGACGGCGCCGTCGGCGAGGGCAAGCCAGTAGCCGCCGCCGCTCGGAGTGCTGGCGATTCCGGCCACGTCGGCCGGGATGATCCGCGGGGCGAGCGAGCCGCAGGCCGAGGCGCCCCCGAGGTCGGACATCTGGCCGGCCAGGTCCACCACCCTGAGCCCGCTCCTACGGGCGGCACAGCGCAGGTGGGGGAGCTGGGGCGGGTCGGCCACCCCGGTGCGGGAGCTGTTGGCGCGGAACATCGGCCAGGGCGACGGGCTGTTCGGGGTGGGCACGTTGTAGGCCCTCAGGTACTCGTTCGCCGGGCGGTCCGGGCCGCTGAACCCGCAGTTGGTGAAGAGCATGTAGCCGGTCGCAGAGCCCGGGACAGGCGCCACCACCGGGGAGCCACCGACGTTGCAGCTCTTGTTGATCGGCAGCGTGGCGGTCCCGTCGATCTTGTGACCGTTGGCTGCGTTGAGGACGAAAAGGCCGGCGGCGTCCCCGATGAGCACGGCGTTGTCACGGCTGGCGCCGTTCAGGTGGACGAGGGTCGGCGATGCGACCACCTGGCTGCGCGGGCTGATGTGAGTCCGCCAGATGAGGCGACCGTGCTCGTTCCAGGCCGAGACGATGGCCGGGCCGTGCAGGCAGCTGGCGCACGAGCTGTCGACCACCTCGGTCTGGCCGCCGTTTACGAGAGGACCGACGGCCGGTGAGCCGAAGGTGGGCCCGCCCGCTCGCACCGGCCAGCCCTTGATGGGCTTGCCTGTCCGGGCGTTGTAGGCGAAGACCTCGTCTTCGGCCGGCATGGTGTGGCGGCCCGGACCGCTCGCCCAGGAGGTCCCGACGACCACGACGGGAGTCGAGCCGAAGTTCGTCACCGCCGGGCTCGACCAAACGGTCTCGGCCAGGCAGTGCTCCCACTCGAGGCGCGGGGCATTGCCGACGTAGCGGTAGTCAGAGATCCATCCGCTGAAGCACCTCTTCCCGCCGTGCGGGCCCCTCCAGCCGCTGGCATCCCCGCCCTCGATGATGTCGAGCTTGCCGGTACCGGTGGTGTCGGCCAGGGCCGGCGAGGACCAGATGGTGTCGGCCCGGTTGATCGGGAAGCCATGGAGGAGATGTCCCGAGGCGTTGAGGGCGTAGACGTAGTGGTCGTAGGAGCCGAAGACGATGTCCGGCTTGCCGTTGCCGGTCAAGGCGCCGATGGCAGGCGTGGCGAAGACCGAGTTCGAGTAGTGGTTGGCCGAGTGCGGCCACTCGGCGAAGGTCTTTCGCATCCGGAAGCGAAAGCGCACTTTCCCGTTGAAGCGCCAGGCCATGACGCCGCCGTTCTGGTCCCTCACATAGAGGCTTCCGAGGCCGACGACTATCGAGGGCTGCGCGCTCGGCCCGTCCAGGTAGGCGATGGCAGGGCTCGAATCGATGGCGGTGGCCGTGTTGCCGACGAGCGTCGCCCGCTGCGGCCAGCCGGGCATCTCGCGCCCCGTGAGGGCGTTCACGACGTAGACGTAGCCGCTCAGCGAGGCGTCTACGACGACCGGCTGCCCGTCGATCGTGCCGACGGTTGGCGAGGTGAAGCCCTGCCCGCCGATCCTGCAGCCGAGCACCCAACGGGGTGACCCGAAGGCGGTGCTCGGTGAGGCCGGGCAGCTGGCCGCTCCGGCACCTTGGGAGGCGGCGCCCCCGAGGCTCGGGAGCGCCACGAAAAGAGCTGTCGCCAGCAGGATCAAAAGGGCGACAGCAGCCAGGCGGCTGCCCGGCCTCTTGGGTCTTTCTTGGACGGCTATTGGCGAATCCTAAGCAAAGAGGCGCTGGAAAGGGACACTGGCTAACCCCGGGGGCCCTGGGGCGCCGCTGTTAACATCGCCGCCGTGACGAAAGTGGCCTTCGTGGCGCCCCGTTACGGGCCACGCGTCATCGGGGGCGCCGAGGCGCAGGTGCGTGACATGGCCCGCGGCCTCGCCCGCCGGGGCCACGAGGTCGAGGTGCTCACGACCTGCGCCGAGGACCATCACACGTGGGCGAACTCGCTCCCAGCGGGCGTCGAGAGCGAGCAAGGGGTGACGATCCGCCGCTTCGAGACCGTCCCCAGCTCGGATCCGCTCCTGTGGGCCTCGATCGAGCGGCGGATGCACGCCGGCGAGCGGCTCAGCCCCGCCGACGAGCTCTCCTGGGTGAGCGGCCGGCTCATGGTGCCCGAGCTCTACCTCTACCTGGCGGAGACGGCCACGCAGTACGACGCCATCGTCTACAGCCCATATCTCTTCTGGACCACCCTTTACTGTCTCCCGCTGGCGCCAGAACGCAGCATCCTCGTTCCGTGCCTGCACGACGAGGACTACGCCTACCTCGACGTCGTACGGGCGGCGTTGGCCGGAGCGGCCAGCATCTGGTTCCTCTCGGAGCCTGAGCACCAGCTGGCTCACAAGCTGGCGCCCCTGCCGGCTCACGAGGTGACCGGCGGCGGGATCCACGTGCCCGAGAGCTACGACCCCGACGGCTTCCGGGGGCGCTACGACCTGGAGCGCCCCTTCGTCCTCTATGCCGGCAGGCGCGAGGGCGGCAAGGGCTGGCCGGAGGCGATGGCCGGTTTCGGGGCCGCCCTGCTCCGCCACGCCCTGCAGCTCGACCTGGTGACGGTCGGCGGCGGCCAGGCCGACATCCCGGCGCTGCTCACGGGAAGGGTGATCGACCTCGGCTTCCTCGAGGACGATGAGATCTCGAACGCCTTCGCGGCGGCGACCGCGTACCTGCAGCCCTCGAAGAACGAGAGCTTCTCGCGCACGATCATGGAGTCCTGGCTGGCCGGCACCCCTGTCATCGCGAACTCGGCCGGTGCCGTCGTCTCCTGGCACTGCGAGCGTTCGGGCGGCGGCATCCTCTACGGCGACGAGATCGAGCTCGGCGAGTGCCTCCGTCTCGTCTCGGAGGAGCCGAAGGTGGCGGCAGGGCTGGCCGCATCGGCCCGGGACTACGTCCTGTCCAACTACCGCTGGGAGACGGTGCTCGACCGCATGGAGGCGGCCCTGGAGCGCTTCGGATGAGAGTCCTCGTCGTAGGAAGCCTGCCTCCGCCGCTCTCCGAACGGGCTCGCGGGCTGCTCGCCGAGGTGGTCCGCCTCCGCTCCGAGGGAAACGAGGTCGAGATCCTCTCGCCGCGGGCCAACACCGTGGCCCATCGCCACATCGCCGCCCCAGGTGCAGCCGGGGCTCTCGAGGTGGCGCTCGCCGCCCGGGGCTTCGACGAGGTGGTGCTGCAGCTGGAGCCGGGTTTCCCCTTCGCGGCCTCCGCCGGCCGGGCCGGTCGGGCCGTCGGCCTGGGAGCGCTGGCCACCGCCCTCAAGAGCTGCGGCCTCCCGGTCACCTTGCGGCTCCACTCCGTCCATGACCTCCCCGGCGGCCCAGGGGGTCGGGCTGCGGAGGGCCTCTGGGCGCTGGCCAGGCGGATCGAGGTCGGCGGCGAGGAGACTCTCGAGAGCTTGCAGGCTGTGCTTTCTCCCGAGACGGCCGCGAAGCTGGCCCTCGGGCTGCCTCCCCTCCAGCTCGGCTCCGGACGGCGACCCGAGACCGCCCTCGTCGGGGGGGCCAACCTCGAGGACGCCACCGCTCTCGTGCGCGCCCGGTCGGCGGCCGACAGGAGCCTCATCACCCGTGGGCGCGGCGAAGGGGTGGCGGAGCTGCCTTTAGGCGAGTGGCTCCCGAGCCCCGGAGCAGGCGTGCCCTTCCCAGGGGAGCTGCAGCGGCAACCCCGCCCGAGCACCCCGCTTGCCCGGCGGGCCGGCCGGGCGGTTCTCCATGCGGCGGACAGCGCCTCTTTGACGCGGCCGCTCGCCCGGGGCCTCAGGGTCGCGAGGACCCTCGCCCGCCGCTACTAGAGGGCGAGCTCGCCCAGCAGGGCCTCGGCCGCGGCCTCGAAGGTCCGGGTGGCTGCGTAGCTCCTTCCCGCCCGGCCCATCCGGGCTGCCCGCTCGGCGTCGTCGAGCAGCTCTGCGATCGTGCTCGCCAGCTCCTCTGCCCCACAGAGAGGAGGGACCTTGGCCACGGCCGCAGAGGGGAGCTCTGCCATCCAGCCGATCTCGGAGACCACCGTCGCAAGGCCGGCGGAGAGGCACTCGCTCACAGTCCCGGAGGCCTCTCCCGCGTAGCGCCGGCGCAGCTGGACCGCGATGTCGGCCCTGCCGAGGAGGGAGACGTACTCCTGCCTGCTCGTACCAGGCAGGACCCGGACGAGGCGGGAGACGCCGAGCTCGGCCGCCAGGCTCTCCAAAGCATGCCGCCGGCCGTCTGCCGCCTGCCCGACGAAGGCGAGGTCGACCTCTCTTCCTCTCGCGGCCAGGGCGGCCACTGCCCGCAAGACGAGCTCTGGGCGCTTGCCCGGGTCGAGGATGCCGAAGCTGGCGACGAGCGGCCGAGGCTTCGGCTCCGAGCGGAGGCGGGCTACCTCGCTCTGTTCCTCGCCGCTCAGCCGGCTCATGGCGAACGGCAGGACGGAGAGCCGTTCCGAAAGGCCCGGTCCGAGGTCGAGCTCGGCCAGGCTGCGCGCCGACTCCGAGCTGACGAGAAGCTTGGTCGCAAAGGGGGCGACCTCTCGCAAGAGGTAGAGGCCGTACCGGTCTTCTTCTGCCGTCGACAGGGAGCCGTGCAGGCCTACCTCGGGCGGGAGCTGGCTCCCGTAGGCGCGTTCGATGGCCGCCCGGAGCCCGCCTGGCACGGCGCCGGGCAGCTCGGCCGAGAACGTCATGAGCCCGCTCAAGCGGATGTCGTGGGTCATCACCACGCCAGGGCGGGCCCGGAGAGCCGCCAGGGCGGCGGCATGGCAGTCGGAGTTGCCGAGCACGTAGAGCACTCTCTCGTAGCCGGTGGCGGCATCGATCGCCCGGAAGGTGCGGGCGTCCCGCTGCTGCCTGGCCGCCAGCGACTCGCTGTCGACCCGATAGCGGTCGAGCCCGTCGGCGAACAGCTCGATGGAGAAGTCTCCCCGGGCGGTCGCGATCTTCGAGAGAGCCTCGACGAGCCGACCGCTGTAGTCGGCGACTCCACTCAGCAGGGGTGGTAGCGGTGACAAGACCGCCAGGCGGGGGCGGCGGGAACGGCGGGGCGGCCGGCGGCGGCGAGAAAGGAGCGAGTCGAAGGCGGCCCCCGCCCTTCGGCCCGCCTCGTCCCAGTGGGACAGGCTGGCTGCCGCCGCCACCACCACCCGGCCGCGGAGCTCTTCGTCGGCGAGCAGGCTGCTCATCACGGCGGAGATCGAGCCGGCGTCGGTCGGGTCGAAGCGGGCCGCCGGCTCGGGCACCAGGGCCTCGAAAAGGGGTGAGTCCGAGAGAGCGACCGGCGCACCGCAGGCCGTGGCCTCGCCGACGGGACCACCCTGCAGCTCGGCCAGCGAGGGGAGGACGAACAGATCGGTGGCCTGGTAGAGCAGGCGGAGGGTCTCCTCCGACACGTAACCGGTCAGCAGAAGGGCATCTTCGACCTGGTGCTGTCGGGCGATCTGGCGGTAGTGCTCGGCCGTGAAGTGGGGGAGCTCGCCGGCTATCACCAGCTGGTAGGTGGCGGCGAGCTCGGTCGGGAGCTGGCTGAAGGCCTCGATGAGCGCCGGGATGTTCCTCCTGCCCTGGCTGCCCGAGAGGCAGAGCACGAAAGGACCCTTCACGCCGGTCGCCAGCTCTGCTGCTGCGAGCGCTGCCAGCCGGGACTGCGGCGGCTCGAAGTGGCGCGATGTGCCAGCACCCACCACGTGGCAGAGATTCGGCTCGAGCCCGAGCAGCGAGATGGCTTCCTCGGCGGCCGCCCCAGAGACCGCAAGGACGGCGTCGGCTCCCCGCACGAGCTCGAGCTTGGCCATGTAGCTGCGCCACTCGCTCAAGTCGGAGAGGTAGTCATCGGGCCGTCTGAGGGGAATGAGGTCATGGAGGGTCACAGAGAACGCCAGACCGTTGCGCTCGACAGCCTCCGGCCGCAGCGTGGCCGGTCCGAGGCTCGGTTCGAAAGGGGAGAAGCAGTGGTAGGCGCCCGCCCGACCGAGAGCCTCCTCTGCCTGCGCCGTCCCTGCGTAGAGGAGCTTTCTGCTGCCGAGCAGCTCGTCCACCGCTCCAGGCGGTGGCCAGGTCGGGTCGAGCAGGTAGCCGCCGACGAGGTCGGGTCGGACCCGCTCGAGGGCGAGGGCCAGCTCGTAGGCCCACCGCGCGACACCCCGGCCCCTGTAGTCGGGGCTCTGGACGACCCGCAGGTCGCAGACGACGGTGCGACCCCCGTCTCTCGCGGCGCTCATCAATCCGAGCTGACCTGCTCCTCGAGACTCTCGAGGCGATCCTCGACCGAGCGGATGTGGCGGCCCTGCAGTATCGACAGCTCGTTGGCGACGCTGAAGTCGTTGGCGACCGCCCGGCGCAGGCCGGCCAGCTCGGCTTTCACCGACTGCAGCTCGTCATGGGCTATCTGCAGCCGCTCTCTTGTCAGCCGGAGCTCCTCTTTCACCGTCGCCATCTCGTCCTTGAGCGACCTCAGCTCCCCCTCTATGGCCGAGAGCGGGCCCGAGAGCTGCTCGAACGCGGCCCTCAGCTCGTCAGTCACCTCGTGGGCAACCGAGGTGCTGGCCTTCTGCCAGATGGCCCGGGGTCCTAAAGACATGCTCGCTCCTCGGTTGCCACGACGGCGCTCTCGCCTGCCGGGTCGTTGTCAAAGATACGTCCTCGACCCCGAGCCCGGGTTGTTACCGGCCGAACCCTCCGAGGACCTGCCACTAGGATCGAGTCGGCGACTTGCCAGCGCCACCGCACGCGGACGGCTTCAGGAGGAACGGGATTAGATGGCTCGCGTCAAGCAGGCTGAGCCGCCTGCCGGTCCCCGGATGGGAGTCGCAGAGGATCTCCTCGACGGCTTCTTCGGCTCCCGAGAGGACCTCCCGCTTCGCATAGTCGCCGCCCGGGTCTCGACGGCTCAACGGCTGAAGGAGATCTGGCAGGCACGGGAGCTCCTCCTCTTTCTCGTCCGCAAGGAGCTGAAGGTCCGCTACAAGAACAGCGTCCTCGGCTTCCTCTGGTCGTTCCTCAACCCGGCCATGGTGCTTCTCATCTACTTCGTGGTCTTCCGCTACATCGAGCACACTCCGGTGCCAGACTTCGCCGTCTTCTTGTTCTGCGGCCTGCTGCCCTGGAACCTGTTCAACACGGCGATACTCTCCTCGGCCGGCACGCTCGTCGCGAACGCCGGGATCGTGAAGAAGGTCGCCTTTCCCCGCGAGGTGCTGGCCCTCGCCCAAGTTGGCGTGGCGACCGCGTACTTCTTCTTCCAGAGCTGCATCCTCGTCGTGTTCCTCGTCGGCTTCCACGTCATGCCCAACTGGAGCTACCTGCCCGAGCTCCTGTTCGCTGTCGTCTGCGACATCGTCTTCTCCGCCGCCCTCTGCCTCATCCTCTCGGCTCTCAACGTCTACATGCGCGACATCGAGCACCTGATACAGGTGGTGCTCGTCGCCCTCTTCTTCGCCGAGCCGATCGTCTACCCGTGGCTTGACGTGGGAAAGCACCTGGCCAAGTACCACCTCGTGTGGATCTATCTCGCCAACCCGCTCACCCCGATGGTGCTCGCCTTCCAGCGCTGCATCTACGGCAACGTCTCCGGCTCGAACACGCTCTTGGCCACCTATTCGGCCACCTTCTACCTAGAGCTGCTGGGCGGGGTGCTCGTCTTCTCGTTCCTCCTGTTCTACGTGGCGATGCTCATCTTCCGCCGCGTCGAGGGCAACTTCGCCGAGGAGCTGTAGGCGTGAGCTCGGCGATCGAGGTGCACGGCGTCTCGAAGCGTTTCCGGCTCTACGAGGAGAAGTACACCTCCTTGAAGGAGAGGATCATCCACGCCGGCCGAGTGCCCTACCATGACTTCTGGGCCCTGAAGGACATAGACCTCGAGATCGAGCAGGGGGAGACCCTCGGCATCCTCGGTCGGAACGGCTCGGGCAAGTCCACCCTCTTGAAATGCGTGGCCGGCGTTCTCAAGCCTTCGGCAGGCGAGATCCGCCTGCGGGGGCATTTGGCGGCCATGCTCGAGCTCGGAGCCGGCTTCCAGCCGGAGCTGTCGGGTCGGGACAACATCTATCTGAACGCCTCGCTGCTCGGCATGAGCAGACGTGAGGTCGACAACAGCTTCGACGACATAGTCGCCTTTGCCGAGCTCGAGGAGTTCATCGAGAACCAGGTCCGCTTCTACTCGTCTGGCATGTATGTCCGCCTCGGCTTTGCCGTAGCGGTCAACGTCAACCCAGACATCCTGCTCGTCGACGAGGTGCTGGCGGTCGGTGACGAGCGCTTTCAGCAAAAGTGCATGGAGCGCATCCATCGCTTCCAGAAGGAGGGCCGGACGATCGTCGTCGTCTCGCACGCGCCTGACATGATGCGCCAGCTGTGCAACCGGGTGGCGGTGATAAACGCCGGCCAGCTGGTGACGGTCGGACCACCGGGGGAGGCGATCAGACGTTTTCGCGACGTGCTCATGGACGGCCCCGAGGCGACCGGCGCCATCCCGGCAGCCGAGTTCGAATCCGAGGCCGAGTTGCTGGCCGAGGCGGTTCCGACGAACCGGCGGGTGAGGGTGGTGGCGGTCCGCCTCGAGACCGACCATCCCGAGCGCACGAACATGCATCCGGGCGAGCCCGCCAGGATAGTCGTCGACCTGGAGGTTACGAGCGAGCTGCCCGGCGTCGTCTTCGGCTGTGCGATCTGGAACCAGGACGAGGATCTCGTCTTCAACTCCGAGGGAGCAGAGACCCACCGGCTGCCGGTCGGTCGCTCGCAGGTGATCTTCCACTTCGAGAGCCTGCCGCTCCTCGACGGCTCGTACTCGGTGAACGTCAAGGTGCAAGAGCCGGGCGGTGGCACCGTGCACGCCCGGATGGAGCCGGCGGTGATCATCCCGGTCGAGAACCCGGGTACGACGACCGGGATCGTCGCCCTGCCGCTCAGGGTCTCACTCGAGACCGGCACGGGCCCGGGCGAGTCGGTCTCGAGCCTCGTCAAGCAGCTCCCGTCGTGAGCGAGCCGGATCTCCTGGCCGAGATCGCGGCCGAGGCGGAGCGCATCCGCTCAGATGGCACCCTCCCACCCGGCTTCGAGGACGAGATAGCAGCCACCTTCGCAGCCCTGGCGGCCGATCCGGCCGCTCTCGAGCGAGAGGCGAGAGCGGCCGGGAGCAGCCCGGTCGAGAGGCTGAGGGGCGGGCTCGATCGCCGAGCTCGCCAGCTGGTGGGTCCTCCGATCCGTTCTTTGCAGCGCAAGTCCTTCGAGAAGATGGTGGCAGTCCGTGACGCCTCGGCGGTGCGGCGTCTCGCCGCCCGGGAGCAGGCGGGCCCGCTCTTGGCAAGGATGGGGGCGCTCACCCGCCGGGCTCTCGGGGCGGCCGGGCGGGCGCCGGTGGCGCCGCTGCCCCCGGCTCTCTCCCATGACGAGGCCGGGCGGCTCGTGGACGGCGGCCTCGAGGAGTTCATCCTCGACTCATTGGCCGGCATCCCGGCCGGACCGCTCCTCGTGCTCGAAGGGGAGCAGGGTTTCATCGGCCGGCGCCTCGCGACCCGTTTCACCCTCAGCCCTGCCGGGCAAGGAGGGGGTCTGTTCGGGCCTCTTCGCCGGTGCTCGGCGGGCTCGCTCGCCGGCATAGTGCTCTCCGGCCGGGAGGCCGGCGGCTTCGAAGCCCGCCTCCTCGCCCGCCTGGTCGCCTCGAGGCTCCGCTCCGGCGGAAGTGCCGTCGTCGTGAGCGACGAGCCGAGCTGGCGGGCCAGGACGGACCCGGTGAGCGCGGACCTCGTCTCCACGGGACCGATCAACTCGGGCACTTGGCTCTACCTCCTCTCGGCCGCCGGACTCGAGGGCGCCAGGGTCAGGCAGTCCGAGGATCGCTCCTGCTACGCCGTCGCCGCCAGACGACCTCTCTAGATGCGGCCGGCCCGGATCGACCAGCTGCTGCCGTCGATCGTCGGGCGGGACGCCGTCGGCCACCACACCCTCGAGGCGCAGGGGGTCCTCCGCTCGCTCGGCTTCGTCTCAGAGATCTACGCCGAGGGAATCGGACGGGAGATGTGGGGAAGGGCCCATCCGATCTCCGAGCTCCCCCGACTTCCGCCCGGTCGTCAGTGGCTCATCTACCAGGCATCGACCGGCTCGCGGGTGGCGGAGGTGTTCGCCGAGCATCCCGGGCGAAAGCTCCTCGACTACCACAACATCACTCCGGGTGAGCGGCTGGACGGCTGGCTGCCCTCTCTCGCCGAAGAGCTGCGGCTCGGTCGGCGCCAGATGGCAGAGCTCTCCGGGGCCGTCTGTTACGCCTTTTGCGACTCGGCCTACAACTGCTCCGAGCTCCGGTCATGGGGCTATCGCCACTCTGCCGTCTCGATGCTCATGCTCGACCGGGCCAACCTGGCGCGGCGGGCCGATCGGCGGCTCTCGGCCGCCTTGGGGCGCCAGAGGCAGGCTGGAGAGACGGCTTGGCTCTTCGTCGGCCAGCTCCTTCCTCACAAGGCCCAGCACGACGTGGTGGCGGCATTCGCCGCCTACCGGAAGGCATACGACGAGAGGGCACGGCTCCGCCTGGTCGGCCGCCGCCGAGTGCCGCTCTACGCCGACAGCGTCGTCCGCCTGGCGGACGAGCTCGGTGTCGGCGACTCGGTCGAGCTGCTCGACTCCGTGACCGCCGCCGAGCTGGTGGCGCTGTACGAGGGCTCGGACGTCTACGTCTGCTGCTCGGAGCACGAGGGCTTCTGCGCTCCTTTGATCGAGGCGATGCATCACCGGCTCCCCGTCGTCGCCTATGGCGCCGGCGCCGTCCCCGAGACCCTTGGGGGGGCCGGCGTGCTGCTCGGCTCGAAAGAGCCGGCGCTGGTCGCAGCGGCGGTGCGCCGGCTGATGAAAGACGAGGCGCTCAGGCTGCGACTCCAGCGCGTCGGGCTCGAGCGCTCCGAGGACTTCTCTCCCAGGCAGGCCCGGCGGGCCTTCGCCGGCGCCCTGGAGCAGGCCCTCGGGGCCGCTTGACACCCTCGGTGGCGTCCCGTGCCAGGCTGGCCCTTTCTCGCCACTCTCCGCGGTGGTAGGGTCGTCCGCCGTGGCGGTAAGGCGGCTTTTCAGCGCGCCCGGACTTCGGCGGTACCTGCTGGGCGGGCCGATGGCGACTCTGGCCGTCCTCGCGATCGTGGGTCCGCCGGCCGGCGGGGGTGGCGGACCCCACCAAAAGACTCCGGCCACGACCACCACGACCACCACGACCACCACGACCACCACGACCACCACGACCACCACGACCACCACGACCACCACGACCCAGCCGGTGGCTGCCGGGGAGTTCCCGAGCGGTTACCTCCGGGTCGAGGGACACGGTTGGGGGCCGGGCATAGGCATGGGTCAGTGGGGAGCCTTCGGCTACGCGGCCTACTACAAAAAGAGCTACACCTGGATCCTCTCGCACTTCTACGGCGGCTCGACCCTCTCCAGCCTGTCGCCCTCCTCCGAGGGGCTGGTGAAGGTCGCCATCGTCGAGAATGCGGGTTATCCCGTCACCGTCACCTCTCCGAGCGCCTTCAGCTTCGGGGGTGTCAGCTTCGCGGCCGGCACCGCCGGGCGGGCGACCATGAACCCGACCACAGGGCTGTTCACGCTCTTGGAGGCTCCGAGCTGCACCTCCAAGCCGCAGGCGTGGAAGCCGGTCGAGACCGGCATCACGACCGACCCGGAGGCGAGCCCTGCCTCGCTCTCGCCGAGCGCCCCTAGCTCGGAGCTGCTCACCCTCTGCCGGGGCGACGGCGTCGACGAGACCCTACGCGGCAGCATCATCGCCTACAGGTACGAGAGCCCCGGCACCGGCGACCTGCCGCTCATCCGGACCGTGAACGTCCTTCCCATCGAGTCATACGTGGCGGACGTGACGACCGCCGAGTCCTCGGCCGGCTGGGGCGAGGTCGGAGGAGCCGGCCCGCAGGCCCAGGCCTGGGGTTTCCAGGCCCTCGAGGCCCAGGCGGTGGCGGCTCGCACCTACCTCCTGGCCTACATGCGTGCCGGGGGTTGGCACGGTTACGCCGACATCTGCGACTCCGAGCTGTGCCAGAGCTACCCGGGCATCGCCGACGAGTCGGCCATCGGCCTGCTGGCGACCGCCGACACTGCCTATCAGTACCTGAGCGCCGGAGGAGCTCCGGTACCGGCCGAGTACTCGGCCTCGACCGGCGGGTACACGGCTCCGAGCGCCTTCCCGGCTGTGGCCGACCAGGGCGACGCGATCTGCCTCCAGAACACCGGCTACTGGACCTGCAACCCCGAGCACAACTGGAGCATCACCATGCCGGTGACGATGCTCGAGAGCGCCTACCCCTCTATCGGGGCGCTCCAGTCCATCAGGGTCATCAGCCGGAACGGGCTCGGCAGCTGGGGAGGGCGCTCGCTGAAGGTGCGGCTCGTCGGGAGCGCCGCCACCACCGTCGTCACCGGGGACGCCTTCGCGGCCCAGTTCGGCCTCGACTCGAACTGGTTCATCGTTAAGCCCGCTCCGGCGCCGGCGCCCACCAGCATCACCGCCGGCCGGGCGGCCGCGGGAGCTGTCCCCTCGCGCCGGGCGCTGAGGAGTGGATTCACCGACCTCGGCGGGGGCACCGGACCGCTGCCCTAGCCAGGCACGGCCTGGGCGGGAGCTTCACCGAGGCGGGGATAGGCTCGCCCCGAATCGAAGGAGGCCCGATGGAGGTCCGGGAGAAGCTCTACATCGCCGGGGCGTGGCTGGCCCCGAGTGGCGACGGGGTGGCGGAGGTGACCGACTCGGCCACCGAGGAGGTCATCGGCCGGGTGCCTCTCGGCGATCCGAAGGACGTCGACAGGGCTGTCGCGGCAGCCAAAGCGGCCTTTCCCGAGTGGGCCTCCGTTGCGCCCGCCGAGCGGGCGAAGTACTCGACCCGCATCGGAGAGGCCCTCATGGCGAGGATGGGCGAGGTGGCGACTCTCATCTCTCGCGAGGTCGGCATGCCCTTCGCCCTCTCGCAGATGATCCAGGTGGGCCTGCCGATGACCACCTTCTCTTCCATGGCCGACCTGGTGGACCAGCTCCTCTGGGAGGAGCAGGTCGGGAACTCCATCGTCGTAAAGGAGCCGGTCGGGGTCGTCGGAGCCATAACACCCTGGAACTACCCGCTCCACCAGGTGGCCGCCAAGCTGGCCCCGGCCCTCACCGCCGGCTGCACCGTCGTCCTCAAGCCGAGCGAGGTGGCGCCGCTCAGCGCCTTCGTGCTGGCCGAGATCGTCGACGAGATCGGCCTGCCCCCCGGGGTCTTCAACCTGGTGTCGGGCCTCGGCCCGGTCGTCGGTGAGGCGATCGCCGCTCATAAAGATGTCGACATGGTCTCGTTCACGGGCTCCACCCGAGCGGGCCGCCGAGTTGGAGAGCTGGCCTCCGCCACCGTCAAGCGGGTCGCCCTGGAGCTCGGTGGCAAGTCGCCGAACGTCATCCTCGAGGACGCCCCGCTCGAAGCGGCCGTGGCGAACGGCGTGGCGATGTGCTTCCTCAACTCAGGCCAGACCTGCTCGGCCCTCACCCGGATGATCGTTCCCCGCTCCCGGCTCTCGGAGGTGGAGGACCTCGCCGTCCAGGCGGCCGAGGAGTACACGACCGGGAGCCCCTTCGAGGACTCGACCCGCCTCGGTCCGCTCGTCTCCGCCACCCAGCGCGACCGGGTGCGCTCGTACATCGCGAAGGGGATCGAGGAGGGCGCCCGGCTGCTCACCGGCGGCCCTGAGGCGCCCGACGGCGCCGAGAAGGGCTATTTCGTGCGGCCGACGGTCTTCTCCGGCGTGACGAGCGAGATGACCATCGCCCGCGAGGAGATCTTCGGGCCGGTCCTGTGCATCATGGCCTACGACACCGAGGAAGAGGCCATCGCCATCGCCAACGACTCCGAGTACGGGCTGGCAGGCGGGGTCTGGTCGGCCGACGTCGAGCATGCCAAGCAGGTGGCGCGGCGCATCCGGACAGGCCGGGTCGACGTAAACGGGGGGACCTTCAACACCCTGGCGCCCTTCGGCGGCTACAAGCAGTCGGGCAACGGTAGGGAGCTCGGGAAGTTCGGGCTCGAGGAGTACCTCGAGCTCAAGTCCTTGCAGCTCTGAGCCAAGCACAGGAGGCAAGCGGGCCTCCAGCGACGACCACCCCGGCACAGCGCCTCTTGTCATTCTGGCGCCGCCGTGGCGCCTGGCTCAGGTTCGCCGTCGGCCTCGCCCTCGGCCTCGTGGCGCTCTGGGCTGTGGCGGGCCAGCGGGGCGAGCTGGCCGACGCCTCGCGGGAGATCGGGAACCTCTCGCTCTTCTGGTTCTCGATCGCCGCTCTCTCGGAGCTCTTGTCCGTGGTCGCCTTCGCCGAGATGCAGGGGACCCTGATCTCTTCCGGGAACGTCCGCATCCCGCGGGGGCGTCTCATCACGATGACGGCCGGAGCCGGGGCGATCGCCTCGTCCCTGCCGGCCGGTCCAGCCGCCTCGAGCATCTTCGCCTACCGCCAGTACCGGCGTTTCGGAGCCGACGAGGCCCTCGCCGGCTGGACCCTCATCGCCACCGTCGTCTCCTCGGCTCTCGGCCTCAGCCTGCTTGCGGCCGCCGGTCTCGGCCTCGCCACTCGTCAGGGGGCCACCTTCGACCTCATAGGGGCGGTTGTCGGCGTACTGTTCGCGGCCGTCATCGCCACGGCGATCCTCTGGCAGCGAAGAGCGCTCTCGCGCTCCGGCCTCGCCCTCTTGCGGCTGCTGCGCCGCCTCACGGGCTATCCCCGCCGGCACGAGACCGAGGTGCTGGCCGGGCTCATCTCCCGCCTCGGGCGGGTCGACCTCGGCTGGAAGGAGATGGTGCGGGCGCTCGCCTGGGCTATCGGCTACTGGGCGGCCGATTGCGGTGCGCTCGCGTGCGGCTATCTCTCGGTCCACGCCGCCATACCGTGGAGTGGCCTCCTTCTCGCCTACGGCGCCGGCCAGCTCGCCTCCAACCTCCCGATCACCCCAGGCGGGCTCGGAGTGGTCGAAGGCAGCCTCACCATCGCTCTGGTGGCATACGGTGGCGGACAGGCCTCGACCGTTGGGGCGGTGCTGATCTACCGGATCGTGAGCTTCTGGGGGTTCTTGCCGTTGGGCTGGCTGGCTTACCTGGGGGTGAAGATGAGAGATGCCCGGGCCGACCGCGCCGCCGAGCGGGCGGCCGACCTCCACCCGGCCGGCACCCTCTGCCAGGGCAGCGACTTGGAGGCTGCCCCGTGAGCCGGCGGGTCGCCACCATGGCGGTCCTCGGCCTCGTTCTCCTGGCCGCCTCGGGTTGTGCCGCCGTGCGAAACGGGCTCGGCACAAGGGTCGGCATCTGCTTCGCGGCCCTCCCGGCGGCCCGCCAGGTGGTCGGCCAGCAGGCGAGCTTCGCCGGGGTCCGCTACCTGCGGCCCCGGGCGGTCATGGCGGCCATCGCGAAGCAGCTCGGCGAAAAGCCGCTCGCCCCGCCGGACGCCCTGGCCGACGTCGTTCGAAAGCCCGCATGCCTTGTCGCCTACCGCGGGCCGGCCGGACACCGCCTGGAGAGGCAGGCCTGGCGGCCGGAGCGGGGCCGGCCGGAGTTCACGATCGTGGTCGTGCGCCAGTCTGACCACAAGGTGATCGGGGTGAGTGTGCTGCCGCGGGCGCCGCTCGGCTTCTCTCATGTCGCCTGATCGGCCGGGGCGAGACTCACCTCCACAGCGAGCGGGCCCTCGTGCTCCTCGAAGCTGAGCTTCGAGATGACGCCTGCGAGGCGGAGGTCTTCGGCCGCCTCGCCGAGGAGAGCCAGCTGCTCGGCCGCGCCCCGCACGGTGCAGGCGCTGACGGCATGCCGCATGGAGAGATGCGCCTCGGACTTCGTCCGCCTGATCAACCCGAGCACCTCCGAGAGGTGGGAGAGAAGGGGGCTCGGGACGGCCCCGACCGGCGGCAGCGGCCAGGGGGCGAGGTGGATCGAGTCGTCGTGGAACCAGCTCCAGGCCTCCTCGGCCGCATAGGGGAGGAAGGGGGCGAAGAGGCGGAGCTGGATGGTGAGGGCCTCGTGGAGCCCATGGTGGGCCGAGGCCGTCGAAGGGCTGGACGGGTCTCCGTAGGCCCGCGTCTTCACGAGCTCGAGATAGTCATCGCAAAAGCGCCAGAAGAAGGCCTCGGTCTGCTCGAGAGCCCGGGCGTAGTCGAAGTGCTCGAAGGCCTGCGTCGCTGCTGAGACCACCTCGCCCAAGAGCCCCAGCATCGAGGCGTCGAGCGGCTCGATGTGGGCCGGGGGCTTGCTCGGGTCCGGCGCTCCGGCCAGGCGGGAGAGGGCGAACTTCGAGGCGTTGAGGATCTTGATGGCGAGGCGCCGGCCCACCCGCATCTGCTGCTCGTCGTAGGCGGCGTCGGTGCCGAGCCGGGCCGAGGCTGCCCAGTACCTGACGGCGTCGGTGCCGTGCCGCTCGAGCGGCTCGGTCGGCAGCACGACGTTCCCCTTCGACTTCGACATCTTCTTTCGGTCGGGGTCGAGGATCCAGCCCGAGATGTTGGAG
>JAJZLV010000043.1 GCA_021803215.1 Actinomycetes bacterium
GGCTCGGACAGACGCAGGTCCAGCTCGAACCCGGTGGCGGCGACGAGTCGGGCCAGCGTCGGGACCGAGGGCTGGCGAGCACCGGACTCATAGGCGCTGACCACGCTCTGGGATACCCCGGCGCGACGGCCCAGCTCTACCTGGGACAAGCCGGCACGGAGCCTGGCGTCCCGCAACAACACGGCTGCGTCCACGACCAAAAACATAGCGGATCGTAGGTAGCCGTCGCAGAGTTCCGGCTGCGAAGCTGCCCGGGTAGTGCGGTCGGAGCGCAGCGATGTCTCCAGGGGCATGCTCGCCCGCCCAGAGCTTGACCTCGAGGGTCTCAGTGTCCGGGCACCGCCACGAGCCCTCCCGAGCCCAGGACGTAAAGACGATCCGCTCTGGAAGCCGGCCTCGCCCTTCGGCCTCGAGCACCAGGCGAACCGCCCGAGCGTGGCTTCGTGGCACCCCGTCTGGCCGCAGGAGGGCCCAGAAGGCCCGGCGGGGAAGGTTCCAACGAGCGGGCCCCCGGCTGCCCCAGGCTGTAAGGAAGAGGGCGCCGGCAAGAACTGCCCACGGCCCAGCTCGGAGCCAAGCAAGGGCAAGGAAGCCGGCCAGTAGGTAGTCGGACCAGTAGCGGCGAAGGGAGAGCGGGAGGGTGTCCTGCGGAATCGCCACCTTTTCATAGTTTCGTGTCATCAAGCGACATGTCGGCACCAACTACAACTCTTCGGCGCTCCGAGCTGACGAAACATACGTCGACTCCGGCGTCCGTGCGGCCCACCCGCGCGGGCATCAGCCGTCCCTTGGCGGCGCGTCGGCCCTCATCTCGCGAGCTTCACCCGACCAACTTCGGTCGTTTCAATCGTTGGTCGTACTCCTTCCTCGCTGCCCACAGTGAGCGGCGCAGCCATCCTCATCGAGGGTGGCGGGCAACAGTTGCTCGCAGACCTCGAGACCCTGTCCATGGAGATCTTCGAACAGGACTCTTGAGATCTCGACCAGCCACCGGGTCGGGAGAGTCCGGTCAAGCGGAAGCCCTGTGGGTTTTCACCCGAAACCGCACACCGACCGCACCCGGCATCCTTGCCACATGCTCGGAAACCCTTGCAGGAGAATGAGCTTTCGGGACCGCCGGCAGTTCGCCCCTACTCCCTTCGCTTGCTTTAGGCTTAATCTGGCGGCGTTGACCCGACAGATCGAGGAGGGGTCGGGTGAGGAACGCCAGCCGACCAGAGATGTTTCCGCTGCCGGCGGACAGCTACCCGGCATTCGCGATGTCGACCCACTTCTGGTTCGGGTGGACTGAACAACACTTCCAGATCACCCGCGAGACACTGGTCCGAAGCAAGACGCTCTACCAGTTTCCTCGAACAGAGGAGGGCTGGACCGAGTGCTGGACCGTGATCACGGCAGAATTCCCAGAGCTCGCCAGCGTCATTCTCAGACGCTTCGACGTGGCAGCAGAGCGGGTAGCGGGGCAGGAGCATTTGGTGAACCTCCAGGCGGCAGATGACGCCGCCCTTCGAGAATTGCGAAGCCTGCGAACCTTCGGGCGAGTTGATGGGTGCACTCTCCTTGGAGGTTACGGGATCAAGGAAGAGGCTCTCCGAGTCGGACAGAGCTGTACGGTCCTCTTCACCGAAAGCGAGTTGTGGCTGCAGCCTGGGATGCAGAACCGTGCGGTGCTCCGCCGCCCCTACTCGGAACTGACCGCCGTCGAGTTCACTGGTCCCGGCAAGGTGACGAAGGGCGGCGGAATCATCGGCGGAGGGTTCGGGCTGACCGCGGCGGCCATTGGAATAATTGCATCCTCGGTTCTGAACGCTCTCACCCGGACTTCAGAGATCCAGACGATGATCAGAGTCGAGGGACCGGAGCTTGAGGTGTTTCTCTTCACGGCGAGCGAAACGCCGGACGCTCTCAGGATACGCTACGCAGAGCCACTAGCGCTCATCCGAGCGGCCCGGGAGACCCAGAGTGCAGTACCTACAGCTGGCAGGCGGGACCTCGCAGAGCAGCTGAAGGACCTCGGGGAGCTCCGGAATCAGGGCCTCCTGTCGGACGAGGAGTTCGCCGAGGCCAAGGCGAGGGTCCTGAGAGGCGAGTGAGGGCTGGTGGCGGCCACACTGCCGCCCCCCACCCTCTCGCTTGACACGGGAGGCCCCTCCGTTTGCTTCCCTTGGCCGCGGAGCGGGTGGCCGGTATTTTCGGGGCCGCAAGGGGGGTTAGAAACAACGGAAGGCCACGGAGAGCGTCGACCTCCAAAGGACCTAAACCGGCTCTACGCGATCAGGCGTGGGTGACGCCCTCTGATTCTCGCAGTAGGCCGAGTGTTCCATTCGACCCCTGGGTGCAAGCAAGAGCCGGAGCCGGTAGTTCTGAAAATTGCGGAAGCCGTGGCCGATCCTGCGGATCTTCTCGGTGATCAGATTCTGCGCCTCGGTCGCGCCGTTCGATGCGCCGGTCACATGAAAGTTCAAGATCTCGGCCTCCCAGGCATGGACGGTCTTCCCGAGCCGGGTGAGCTCTTGTACCTCTGCCCAGGCGACGTGTTCGTAGAAGGCCTCGAGCCGCCTTCTCGCCATCGCGAGCGACTTGGCGGCATACACCTCACGAAGCAGCTCCTTTCCGAGAATCGTCGCCCCGACCTCGCCGTCGGGGTCACCCTCGCGAAGTGCGGTGAAGAGGCGCTCGCGCTGGTGAGGAGCTAGGCACTCCCATCCCCTTGTCATGAGGCGTCGGGTCCGGTAGAGGGGGTCGTCGCGGTGGCCGCGACGACCGAGGATCTCGTTCTGGACTCGTCTCCTCACGTCGTTGATCACCTCGTTGGCGAGCTTTGTCGCATGGAAGTGATCGACGGTGACGAGGGCATCAGGAAGTCCGCGGAGCAGCCCGTTCGCGTAGCCGCGGTGCGGGTCGATGGCGACGTGCCCTACGCCGGCCTTCCACTCGGGCGTCGCCCCGAAGAGCCAGTACGCCACGTCATCCGCGTTCCTGCCGGGAACGACGTCTAGGAGCCGTCCAGAGCCGATGTCGACAAAGCTCGTCGCGTAGAAGGTGTTCCTCGCCCGAGACGCCGAGAGCATCTTGTGCTCGTCGATCCCGAGGGCGGCGACGCCCTCTATCCGGCCCGGGTCCTCGACGAGCGGGACGCCGTGGCGTCTCACGGCCTCCATCGCCGTTGACCAGCCGACGCCAAACTCGCGGGCGACCTGTGCGACCGAGTGGCCGTCTTCGCCGACGCGTCGGCAGATCTCTCGTGCCGCCCGCGTCGTGAGGGATCCCTCGACGAGGTCGCTTCGCTCGGTGAAGCTCCGGCGCTCGCAGTCGGGGTCCGAACACAGCCACCGGCGCTTGCGCCATACGAGGCGGGTTGCCCGTCCCGCCATCGGCAGGTCGCGGACCTGGACGACTGATCGGC
>JAJZLV010000107.1 GCA_021803215.1 Actinomycetes bacterium
GGGCTCGACCGCCCGGTCGATCTCGGCCCAGTCGAGCTCGAGGACCTCCTCGTCGGGAAGGCCGAGGTGGTGCAGCACGACGGCCCGCTGGCCGTCCGGCACGTCCTCGACGGCGAGCTTCACCTCCGAGAGCACCTGGCGGGACCAGGCCTGGGCGAGGAGGAAGGGGCCCGAGTGGCCGGCGGAGGCCTCGGCGAACGACGCCGCGTCCGCCAGCATCACCCCCGACGAGAGCGGGTCGATCGAGAGGCGCTCCCAGGCGAGGTCGAGAAAGGAGAGGGCCGGCTCGACCACGACCTCGAGCCCGTCGGGGACCGACCGGCGGAGCAGCTCGACCGTCCGCTCGGCGACGAGCGGCGAGCCCGGGACGGCATAGCAGACCCGGCGGCCGGCCGCCGCCTGATCGAGCAACCGGGCGACGATCCCGCGGTAGACCTCCTCGAAGGTGCCGGCCTTTTCGTAGAGCCCGTCGAAGCTGGCGGCGTCGGGTCGCCGCGAGGTCACCGCCGACGCCGAGGGGTGGCGGGCCGTGCGGAGCAGGACCACCTCGGCGCCGTCGACGGCCTCCAGGGTGGAGGCGGTGAGGTAGCCGGGCCCGGCCGGCCCGAGGCCGACGACGGTGATCACGGAGCCGGGCTCAGCCGCCGTTCGAGCCGCCGAGGGCGATCGGGCCGCTCGTCGAGGAGGGGGCGTTCAAGGCGGCGCCGTTCAGCAGGTCGGCCGAGCTCGGCGCCCGGTTCGGCTCCACCCGGCCGCCGAAGCCGGCGGCCGCCAGGCTCGGTCCGGTCGTCGAGCGGCTCCAGTGCCCGTACTGCGGGTTGACCTCGACCGGGGTGCGGCGCACCTCGCTCGTGATCCTCGAGGAGAAGGCCCGGGAGTTCGAGGTGAAGATCTGGTTGAGGGCGTCGACGACCGGCTCGAAGGGCCGCGAGGTCACCACCATGACGACGTAGGCGCTCTGGTAGGCGACCGGCCCCGCCACCGAGCCGACAGCCGCGGCCGAGACGGCCTTGTCGATGGCGGGGCTGATGCTCGTCAGCTGGCCGGCGGTGTAGCAGCCGAGCGAGGCGCCGCTTGACGCCTGGGCGGGGGCGTACTTGGTGACGATCGAGGACATGCTCGCCCCGGCGGCCAGCTTGGCCCGCACGGTGTCGGCCTCGCCGCGGGTGCGGACGAAGACGCCCGACAGGCAGCTCTGGCGCGTCTCGGCGGGATGGGCGCTCTCGTAGGCGGCGATGCCCGCCGGGGTGAGGCTCACCCTGGCGGCGTGCGCCGCCAGGGCGTCCTCGTCGAGCTGGAGCTGGACGAAGGAGCTCGAGAGCAGGGGGCCGAGCTGGTCGAGCAGCTTCGTCGAGGCGGTGCCGCAGTGGGTGCTCGTCAGCTCGCTCGAGAAGGCCGCTTCCACCTGGCTCCTCGCGAGGGCGCGGGCGCTCGCCGGCTCGGCGAGCCCCTGGCGGGCGACGACCGAGCGGGCGGCGGCGGCGTCGATCAGGTTCGTCAGCACGTAGGCGACGAAGGTGCCGTCGTAGGTGTCGGTCCCGGCCCCCGTGAGGCTCGAGGCGCCGGTGCCGGTGTGCTGCAGGAGGCAGCGGAAGGAGGCGTTCGAGCTCGCCTGCTTGAGGGCGGAGTCGAGCTGGGCGGGCGAGATCACCCTGCCGCCGACCTTGGCGGCATAGGGCGACCATTGCAGGTTGCAGGCGGAGCCGACCGCGGCCAGCCCGGCGAGCGCCCCGGCGACGGCGAGCCGGCGGGGCGAGACGGTGACTCGTTTCACAACTCGACGATGGTACAGCCCGGCGCTCAGGCCGCCCGGTCGGCCGGCAGCAGCTCGCCGAGGAGGCCGACGAGCCGGTCGGCGAGGTCCTCCCCCGCCGCCAACGGCACGATGAGCTGGGCGGCGTCCTCCTTCCAGATCGCCCGGGGGTGGAGGCGGCCGAGCCGGATCTGGGCGGAGATGGGGAGCCGCACCGGCGAGAGCCGGGCCACGACCTCGCCGGCGCGCCCGGGGTTGCCCGGCGTCCCCGGGCGGGCGGCGGCGGCGCTCACCTCGCTCACCCCGGTCCGGACGCACTCGGCCCTGAGCCGGCCGACGCCGAGCAGGGCCTGGGCCTGGTTCGGAATCGGGCCGTAGCGGTCCAGCCACTCGCTCTCGAGATCGGCCACGGCCTCCGCCTGGCGCACCTCGACGAGCCGGCGGTAGGCCTCGAGGCGCAGGTCCTCCCGCCCGACGTAGGACTCCGGCAGCGAGGCCTTGACGGGCAGGTCGATCGTGATCTCGGCCGGCTCGGGCAGAGGCTCGCCCTTCAGCTCGGCCACGGCCTCGGAGACCATGCGGACGTACAGGTCGTAGCCGACCGCTGCGATGTGGCCCGACTGGTCGTTGCCGAGCAGGTTGCCGGCTCCCCGGATCTCGAGGTCGCGCATGGCGATCTTGAAGCCGGATCCGAGCTCGGTCTGCTCGCCGATGGTCCGGAGCCGCTCGTAGGCCTGCTCGGACAGGGACCGGTCCGGCGGGAAGAGCAGGTAGGCATAGGCGCGGCGGTCCCCCCGGCCGACCCGGCCACGCAGCTGGTGGAGCTGGCCGAGCCCGAGCAGGTCCGCCCGGTCGACGACCATCGTGTTCACCGTCGGCATGTCGATCCCCGACTCGATGATCGTGGTGCAGACGAGGACGTCGTAGCGGCCCTCCCAGAAGTCGAGCACCACCTGCTCGAGCGACCCCTCGTCCATCTGCCCGTGGGCGACGGCCACCCGGGCGTCGGGCACGAGGTCCCTGAGGCGCCGGGCGGCCGCCTCGATGTCCTGGACCCGGTTGTGGACGAAGAAGATCTGCCCCTCCCTCAGCAGCTCCCGGCGGACGGCCTCGGCGACGGCCCGGTCGTCGTACTCGCCGACGTAGGTGAGGATCGGCTGGCGCTCGGACGGCGGGGTGTTGATGAGCGAGAGGTCGCGGATGCCGGTGAGGGAGAGCTCGAGGGTGCGGGGGATGGGGCTGGCGGTGAGCGTCAGCACGTCGACGCCGGCGGTCAGCATTTTGATCGCCTCCTTGTGGGCGACCCCGAAGCGCTGCTCCTCGTCGACCACGAGCAGGCCGAGCTTCTTGAACTGGACGTCGCTCCCGAGCAGGCGGTGGGTGCCGATGACGACGTCGACCGAGCCGTCCGCCAGCCCGGCCACGACCTGGCGGGCCTCGCCGGCGGTGAGGAAGCGCGAGAGCATCTCGACGCGCACCGGATAGGGGGCAAAGCGCTCGGCGAAGGTCTGGAAGTGCTGGTTGGCGAGCAGCGTCGTCGGCACGAGGACGGCGGCCTGGTAGCCGTCCTGGACGGCCTTGAAGGCGGCGCGCACCGCCACCTCGGTCTTGC
>JAJZLV010000133.1 GCA_021803215.1 Actinomycetes bacterium
CGAACCTGCGCCCTCCGGGCCGAAGGGCTCGTCGAAAGAGGTGAGCTCGTCCTTCGACAGGGCCGGCTCGCCCTCCTCCTCCCCGGGCTGGTCGTTCGAGAGCTGGGCCGGCTCCTCGTCCCCGCCGCTCTCCTCCTCGCGGGGCGTCAGGGGCACGACCACGCCTGGGGGCGGCTGCCCGGGCTGGTAGAGGCGCGAGAGATAAGAGGCGATCTGCGAGCGGGTGGCAACGACGGCGTGCACCTCCCGCCCGATGACGCTTCGCAGGTCGTCCATCGCCATGACGTCGTCCGGGCGGGCCACGGCGACGACCGGCGTGCCGTAGCGCCAGCCGACCGCGATGGCGTCGTGCGAGCGGGCCAGGCGCTCTGGGATGAGGGAGGTGGCCGAGGCGTTGACCGGATAGAGGTCGAGGTCGACGAAGTCGAGCCCGACCTCATCGGCCAGGCGCCGCGCCTCGCTCGACTCGGCGTCTGCCAGACCCTCGTAGTGGGCCTCGGTCGCGCTCATCGTGGGCTCTCCCCTTACTGCAGCAACACCGTAAGTAGCTGAATACGCGCTTACAGTGTCTGAAACGTGACGGATTGTAGGCTGCGACGCTGGCAGGGGCCGCACGAGAGCCAGCAGAGAGGCCGGGAGGGCACAGTGATGGTTGTTCTCGCAGGGGCGGTTCCGGTAGGCGTCATCTCTCCTCTCCTTCTCGACACGAACTCGGCGCATCTTGAGCCATTTCGCCTCTCGGACAGCGAGCTGTTGTGAACACGCACTTCGAGCTGGTCGCCGCCCTGCCGGCCGGGATCGCGGGCCTGGCGATCGGATCGTTCGGGACGGTCGTGGCCGACCGCCTGCCCCGGGGAGAGTCCCTCTCCCGCCCGGGCTCGCACTGCGACTCCTGCGGGCGGGCCCTCAGGGCCTGGGAGAACGTTCCCGTCCTCTCCTACCTCCTCCTGCGGGGGCGCTGCTCTTCCTGCGGTGCGCGCATCTCCCCCCGGGTGCTTTTGATGGAGCTGCTCACCGCCGCCTGCTTCGTCGGCTTCTCCGGCCGGCTGGCGAGCTACTGGGCGCTTCCCGCCTACTGCGTCCTCTCGGCCGGCCTCATCGTCCTCTCGGCCATCGACTTCCGCCTCAGGCGCCTCCCGACTGCGATCGTCTACTGGACGGGCGCCCTCGGCGCGGCTCTCCTGCTCGTGGCGAGCGCCGGCACCGGCGACTGGGGCGCCCTCGTCTCGGCCGGGATCGGCGGGGCAGCCTGCTTCGCCGTCTTTCTCGCCATCTTCATGGCGGTGCCGAGAGGGATCGGCTTCGGCGACGTCCGCCTGGTGGCGGTCTGCGGGCTCATGCTCGGCTGGCTCGGGCTTCGCGTCGTGCCCCTCGGGCTGTTGCTCGGCTTCGTGCTGGCAAGCGTCCCGGCGCTGGCCCTCGTCGCCTTGCGGAAGGCGAACCGCAAGAGCCAGATCCCCTTCGGCCCCTACCTGGCCGCCGGGGCGATCGTCGGCTCCCTCTTCGGCCCGGCGATCATCCACGCCACCGGGCTCTTTTGAGCCCTCAGTCGGCCGCCACCCCGACCAGTCCCCGCTGGGCGAGGGCCACCCGCAGGTCGTGCGGGTTGGAGGCCGCCTGGGTGGCGGCCCGCAGGTCGATCAGGTCGGCCTCGAGCAGCTTCACGAGCCCCTGGTCGAAGCTCTGCATGCCGTAGTAGTCGCCCTCCCGGATGATCTGGTTTATGTCGATGTCTCTTTGCGGGTCGACGATGGCCTGCTGGATCCGGCCGTTCACCACCATGATCTCGAGCACCGGCACCCGGCCGAGCCCGTCCTTGGTCGGGACGAGCCGTTGGCAGATGGTCCCCTTCAAGGCGCCGGCCAAGCTGGCACGGGCCTGGGGCTGCTGGCCGGAGGGGAAGAAGTCGATGATGCGGTTGATCGTCTCGACGGCGTCGATCGTGTGCAGGGTCGAGAAGACGAGGTGACCTGTCTCGGCCGCGCTGAGGGCGGTCGCCACGGTCTCGGTGTCGCGCATCTCGCCGACGAGGATGACGTCGGGGTCCTCTCGGAGGGCGGCTCGCAGGGCGACGAGGAAGCTGTCGGTGTCGAAGCCGACCTCCCGCTGGCTGATGGCGGCCAGCCGGTCCTGGTGCATGACCTCGATCGGGTCCTCGATCGTGATGATGTTGCACTCCCGCCGGTTGTTGATGTCGTCGATCATGGCGGCGAGCGTCGTCGTCTTGCCCGAGCCGGTCGGACCGGTGACGAGGACGAGCCCCCGCTGCTCGGAGGCGAGGCTGCGCACCGCCTCGGGGAGGCGGAGCGACTCGAAGCTGCGGGCCGATGGCAGCACGAGGCGAAAGACCATCCCGACCGATCCCCGCTCCTGGTAGGCGTTCACGCGGAAGCGGGCGAGGGCATCGATGGCATAGGCGAAGTCGGCCTCGTGGTGCTCGGCGAAGACCCCCCAGAGGCGCTCGGGCATGATCGCCCGCGCCATGCCCGTCATCTCGTCGGCCGAGGGCGCCGGCTCCTCGGAGAGCCGCGAGAGGTCGCCGTTCACCCGGATGCGGGGAGGCGAGCCGGCCTTCAAGTGGAGGTCGGAGCCGCCGGCCTCGAAGAGGCGGTGGAGGAGTCGGTCGAGGTCGCTTTGGTCCATTCCTCGTTCTCTCGCTCGGGGCGGGCGCTTGCCGGCGGGCCGCGACGAGTCGCCGGCCCACCGATGAGATATCGGCAGTCCTGGCGCCCACTTGAGGCGAAAGTCCAGCAAGGCCCCATGGGGCGAAAGCCGCCCGGCTCTCATTGCCGGCTCGCAGCGGGGGCCGGCGCCTCCGCCGGCAGAGAGAGCACCGGCCGGCTACCATCGCCACCAGGAGATACTGCGAGTGCCGGCCCACACTGTGAGACGGTGTCGAGCGAGCGCCTGACCGTCCAGGCGCGAAAGGGGCGAGAAAAGCGGCAAGTGGAAGAGCCGCAGGGGGTGGATCTCTCGGTGCGTGGGTAACTCCCGACCACCATGGGCACACCCCGCAGTTATCCACAGGAATCGTCACATGATCGGAATAGAAAATTGATCCGATTCCCATCCACGACCGTCAAGATGCTGCCATGACCACCCTTCCCCAGGCATCCGTCCCGCCCGCCGGGATGGGGCAAGGGACAGCTGCAGAAACAGACCGCCAGGCCCTCTTCGGCCTGCAGCCGGGTGAGGGCGACTTCCTCGTCCTCGACTCGTGCCACAGCACCTGGCTCTTCGACGTGGCCAACAAGAGGTTCCGCCGGGCCTTGAAGGGCCTCGACGTGGACCCGTCGGTGGCGGCGACGGACTGGCGGACCTACGAGCGCCTCGAGCTCTCCGAGGGCTCCGAGGCCTTCGTCGTCGTGCTCAACGCCGCCGGCACGCGGCGGATCCGCTCGTGGCGCCATGTCGACGGCTGCGCCCAGTGCGAGAGCGGTCAGACGACGAGCGAGGTCTCGCTCGAAGACCTCCGGAGGCTGTCGCAGGCCTGAGAGCCGTCACAGGGCCGAGAGCGCTTGGCCTAGGCTCGATCAGGTGCCCGAGACGAGCGAGATCGAGTCCCATGACAAGCCCGAGCCAGTCGGGCCGGAGGACCAGTTCGAGTCGGCGGTAGACGCGGTCGAGCAGCCGGCCAAGGTGATGCGCATCGGCGCCATGACCAAGCAGCTCTTGGATGAGGTGCGCCACGCCCCCCTCGATGACGCCGGACGGACTCGGATGAAGGAGATCTACGAGACCTCCGTCCGCGAGCTGGCCGGCGGGCTCTCGCCCGACCTCGCCAGCGAGCTCGGCCGGCTCGCCTTCCCCTTCGAGTCCGACACCCCGAGCGAGGCCGAGCTGCGGGTCGCCCAGGCCCAGCTGGTCGGTTGGCTGGAGGGGCTCTTCCACGGCATCCAGGCGACGCTCTTCGCCCAGCAGATGGCGGCCCGCTCGCAGCTCGACGAGTTCCGCCAGCGGGGGCTGCCCCCGGCCCAGACCGCCGAGGCGCGCCCGGGCACCTACCTCTGAGCAGCTCAGGGAGTTCACCCGACCGGAGGCCCATCGGCGCGGTATCGTCGGCGAAGCGAATGACAGGGCTGTGATTTTTGTCCACAGCTGTGGAAACCGCCTGTGGACAGGGAGTGGGTAACGGGGTGGAAGCAAAGCCGGTCGGGATCGAGCAAACCGACAAGGCGCCGAGCGCAGCCGGGCCGGCCGCCAAGAGGGATTCGTTTGTCCACCTCCACACCCACACCGAGTACTCGATGCTCGACGGGGCGTCCCGGATCGGCGAGGTGGTCGCGACGGCGGCGGCCGACGGCCAGCCGGCTCTCGGGATCACGGACCACGGGAACATGTACGGGGTCCTCGACTTCTACAAGGCCTGCCGGGAGCAGGGGATCACACCGGTCATCGGCACCGAGGCCTACATGGCGGCCAACTCGCGCCATGAGCGCCCGGTGCGCCGGGGCCGGATCGACGACACGGGAGGCGAGGGCGAGAGGGGCGAGAAGCTCTACTACCACCTGACGGTCCTCGCCGAGTCGACCGAGGGCTACCGCAACCTCATCAAGCTCTCCTCCGCCGCCTTCCTCGAGGGCTACTACTACAAGCCGCGGGTGGACTGGGAGCTGCTCGAGCGCCACCACGAGGGCCTCATCGCCACGACCGGCTGCCTCGGCGGCGTCGTGCTGCAGGCCCTCCTGGCCGACCAGCAGGCCGAGGCGAAGGAGCTCGCCGCCCGGCTGCAGGAGATCTTCGGGCCGGACAACCTCTTCGTCGAGCTGCAGGACCACGGCCTGGCCTCCCAGAAGAGGACGAACCCGATGCTCGTCGAGATAGCCCGCTCGATCGGCGCTCCGCTGCTCGCCACCAACGACAGCCACTACTGCCGGCGGGAGGACGCCGTCGCCCACGACGCTTTGCTGTGCGTCCAGACCGGGGCCACCATCGACGACCCGAAGCGCTTCAAGTTCGAGGGTGAGGAGCACTACCTGAAGAGCGCGGCCGAGATGCGCCACCTCTTCTCCGAGCTGCCGGAGGCCTGCGACAACACGCTGTGGATCGCCGAGCGGGCCAAGGTCGAGATCGAGCTCGGCCGTCCGGCCCTGCCCCGCTTCCCGATCCCGCCCGGCTTCGAGCTGGCCGGGCAGCCCTACGAGGCCTCGGCCGCCAACTACCTGCGCCACCTCACCTACGAGGGCGCCCGGGAGCGGTACGGCGACTCGCTCCCGGGCGAGGTGGTCGAGCGGCTCGAGTTCGAGCTGCGGGTCATCTCCGAGATGGGCTTTCCCGCCTACTTCCTCGTCGTCTGGGACCTCATCCGGTACGCCCGCCAGGCCGGCATCAGGGTCGGGCCCGGTCGCGGCTCGGCCGCCGGGTGCTGCGTCGCCTACTGCCTTCGCATCGTCGACCTCGACCCGATCCGCTACGACCTGCTCTTCGAGCGCTTCTTGAACCCGGGCCGCAAGCAGATGCCCGACATCGACATGGACTTCGACGAGCGCCGGCGGGGCGAGGTGATCCGCTACGCGGCCGAGCGCTACGGCTCGGACCACGTCGCTCAGATCGTCACCTTCTCGACCATAAAGGCGCGGGCCGCCGTGCGGGACGCCGCCCGGGTGCTCGGCTACCCCTACGGCCTCGGCGACCGGATCGCCAAGGCGATGCCGCCCCTCGTCATGGGCCGCGACACCCCGCTCAGCGCCTGCCTCGAGAGGGTCGAGGGCTACGAGGACGGCTACGCCACTGCAGCCGAGCTGCGAAAGCTCTACGAGGAGGAGCCGGACGCGAGACGGGTGATCGACGTCGCCCGCGGCCTCGAGAACCTGCGCCGCCAGGACGGCATCCACGCGGCGGCCGTCGTCATCACCGACGCCCCGCTCACCGAGTACCTCCCCGTGCAGCGGAAGCCGGAGCCCGGGCAGGCGCCCGAGGACTCCCCCATCGTCACCCAGTACGAGATGCACGGCGTCGAGGACCTCGGCCTTTTGAAGATGGACTTCCTCGGGCTGAGGAACCTCTCGGTCATCGACATGGCCCTCGACCTGATCGAGCAGTCGAGCGGCGAGCGGCCCGACATCGACGCCATCCCGCTCGACGACGAGAAGACCTTCGAGATGCTGCGGCGGGCCGACTCGATCGGGGTCTTCCAGCTCGAGGGAAACGCCATGCGGGCCACCCTGCGGGCCCTCGCCCCCACCTCGTTCAACGACGTGGCCGCCCTCGTCGCCCTCTACCGGCCCGGCCCGATGGCGGCCAACATGCACCGGGACTATCCAGAGCTGAAGAACGGCCGGAAGAGCCTCAGCTACGTCCACCCCGACATGGAGTCGATCCTCGGTGACACCTACGGGCTGATGCTCTACCAGGAGTCGATGATGCGGGTGGCCCAGAAGTTCGCCGGCTACTCGCTCGAGGAGGCCGACAACCTGCGCAAGGCGTGCGGGAAGAAGAACCGGGCCCTCATCGCGGCCGAGCGGGAGAAGTTCGTGCAGGGCTGCGCCGAGCAGGGCTACGGGGAGAGGCTCGGCACCGAGCTGTTCGACATCATCGAGCCCTTCGCCGACTACGCCTTCAACAAGTCGCACTCCTTCGGCTACGGGCTCGTCGCCTACCAGACCGCCTGGCTGAAGGCGAACCACCCGGTCGAGTACCTGGCCGCCCTCTTGTCCTCGGTGAAGGACGACAAGGACAGGTCGGCGATCTACCTGGCCGAGTGCCGCAGCCTCGGCATCGAGGTCCGCTGCCCGGACATCAACTCCTCGATGGCCAACTTCACCACCCGCCCGGCCGGAAGCGACTCGCCCGACCCCCGGCACAAGGGCGCGCCGGGCGTGATCGTCTTCGGCCTCTCGGCCATCCGCAACGTGGGCTCGGCCATCGTCGATCTCATCATCGAGGAGCGGGAGCAGAACGGACCCTTCAGCTCCTTTTACGACTTCTGCCAGCGGGTCGACCCGAGCGTTCTCAACAAGAGGGCCGTCGAGTCGCTCGCGAAGGCCGGCGCCTTCGACTCGCTCGGCCACCCCCGCCAGGGCCTCTGCCTCGTCGCCGACGAGATAATCGACCGCACCCTGCTGCGCCGCCGGGAGAAGGAGCAGGGCATCTCGACCCTCTTCTCCCTCCTCGAACCGGCCGAGGGGGAAGAGGGTGACCCCGGCTTCGACGACACCCGGGTGCCGATCCCGGACCAGGAGTTCCAAAAGGCAGAGCGGCTCGGCTTCGAGAAGGAGATGCTCGGCCTCTACGTCTCCGACCACCCGCTCCTCGGCCTCGGAGAGGCCCTCAGGCGGGTGGCCGCGCACACCATCAGGGAGATCGTCGAGAACGGCTCCAGCCTCGCCTCCGGCTACCCAGGCGACGGCGGGCCGTCGAGCGGGACCTTCACCACCGGGGGCATCGTGACCGGCCTCTCCCGCCGCTACACGCGCCGGGGCGAGCTGATGGCCACCTTCACCCTGGAAGACCTCGACGCCGCCATCGAGGTCTTCGTCTTCCCCAAGACCATGCAGGAGTACGGCGGGCTCCTCGAGGAAGACGCCGTCGTCGTCGTGCGGGGTCGCCTCGACAGCCGCGAGGAGCAGGCGAAGCTGGTGGCGCTCGAGATCAGCCGCCCGGAGCTGGTCCAGGCCGACGCCGGCGCCCCGATCGTCGTCACGCTCCCGCTCCACCGCCTGACCGACTCGATGGTCCGCCAGCTGCGAGAGCTGGTGGTCGACCACCCCGGTCCGGCCCCTCTCCACCTGAGGGTGGGCACGAAGGAGCTGTGCCTGCCTTCCCAGTTCAACGTCGACCCCCGGGGGGGGATCATCGGGGCGCTCAAAGAGCTGTTCGGCCCGAGCGCCGTCTTCTCCTAACCCCGGAGCCCCGGCCAGGGCCGCTCGTCGCAGAGCTGCCCGGAAAACGCCTAGAATGGCGACCAGCCGGAAAGCGATCTGCAGGCCGGAGGGTGTGCACCATCGCAGTGCCGGCGCCGCCTGGGAGGCCGGACGCCGAGCGAGCGTCCCGGACGGGGCGGCTTCCAGATGATGAGACGGTAGGGAGCACGGCACGCAAATGTCGAACGGCATCGAAGTCTCCACGAAGGACTGCACTGGGCTCACGGACGGTGAGCTGGCGGAGATGGCTGACCTGTCAGCTGCCTCCCGGGCGGCTGCCTTCGAGGTCGGCTTCCTCTCAAAGCAGAGAGAAGAGTGGGTCCTCGTGACCCATGCCCGCGAGGCGGAGAACGGCAAGCTTCGGGGCTATGCCTTCTCGACACTCGAGCGGATCGGCGGCACTCCGAGCCTGCTCATCGGCCTGGCGGCCTTCACCTCTACGAGGGCCTGCACCCAGGCGGTCGACGCCGTCATGCACGACCTCTACCGGAGGGCCGTCCTCGCCTTCCCCGACGAGGACGTCCTGGTCGGGACCCGTTTCGGCCACCCGGCCGCCTATCGCTGCTTCACCGGCCTCGAGGAGGTCGTCCCCCGCCCCGAGCACAAGGCGAGCGGCGAGGAGCGGGCCTGGGGGCGCCGGCTGGCCAAGCGCTTCGGGGTTGAGGGCCGCCTCGACGACCGCACCTTCCTCATCACGGGGGAGGGCGACGTCGCCGGCCTGTTCGACTACGAGCCGAGCAGGGAGCCGAAGGAGGCGGGCAACTACGCCTGCTGCTTCCCAGAGATCGACAGCGCCCGGGGCGACAGCCTCGTCGCCTTCGGCTGGGCGATGGCAGAGCAGCTGGCCGACGGCAGCCTGCCCAGGTAACCAGCCCTAGCTCCGACAAGAGGGCCGGGCCGAGGCGATGTGCACTGCCCTCGTGCTCGGCGCCGGTGGGCTGGTCGGCATCGCCCATCACGTCGGGGCGCTCGCCGCCCTCGAGGAGGAGCTCGGGCTCGGAGATCCCTCCTTCGACCTGGTCGTCGGGACCTCGGCCGGGAGCGTGGCGGCCGCCTACCTGCGCTCTGGCTGGTCGGCCCGCCGGCTGTTCGACCGCATGGGCGGGCTGGCGGCCGCCGCCCCGGCGCCGGCGGCCACCAGCCCGCTGCAGCTCTTGCGCCACCTGGTCGGCTCTGGCTACGTGATCGCCCGTTCGACGATCCGCCTGCCGAGCCTGCTCTCCATCGTGCCCGGTCCCGGCCTGCGCCGGGCCTTCCCGGCGGGCGTCGCCTCGATGGCCGGGGGTCTGGCCCTCCTCGAGGGCGAGCTCCCCCGGGGCTGGCCGGCCCGGCCGCTCTGGCTCGCCTCCTACGACCTCGTCGCGAGAAGAAGGGTCGTCCTAAAGGGGGCGAACCCCTACCTGCCTCTCCCCCAGGCGGTGCAGGCCTCCTGCGCGATACCGGGCGCCTTCCCGCCCGTCCAGGTCGCCGGGAAGGTGCTCGTCGACGGCGGCGCCTGGTCGCTCACCAACCTCGACCTGGCCGCGGCCGGCGGCGCCCGCCGGGTGGTCTGCGTGGCCCCCATGTCCTATGACCGCCTCGACCCACCCGACCGGGCCAACAGGGCGGTGCGGGAGGTGGCGACCCGGCTGCTCGAGCGGCAGACGTCACGACTTCGGCGCCAGGGCGTCGAGGTGCTCGTCCTCGCTCCGGGGCGACGCGAGGTGAGGGTGCAGGGGATCAATCTCATGCGCTCCTCGGGCCTCGCCGAGGTGGCCGAGGTCGCCTACCTCGAGACGAGGAGACGCCTTTGCTCGCTCGAGCAGAAGGAGCGCTGGCGTCTCGGACCGGCCGCCTGAGTCAGGCGACCGGCACCACCCCGAGCAGCACCTTTCGCACCTGGCCCTCGGCCGGCCGGTCGAGGCCGACCACGGCCCGCACCGGCACCGCAGGCTCCATGGCCGGACCGAGGGGGCCGACCCTCTTCGCCTTGCGCGTGGACCCGCCCCGCTTGGCGGTGGTCCCGGTCGAGACCGGCAGCTGTCCCCGCTGCAGCCAGCCGATGAGTCCGTGGCTCACCGGGAGGGCGTGGCTCACCGGCCCGATCCTGAAATGCGCCATGAGCCGCCGCTCGCCGGCGAAGACGACCCTTCCCCGCTCGGGCGAGAGCACCGAGACCGACGGCCTGGCGCCGTCGAGGTCGCCGTAGGCGAGCGACGGGCCGACCACCCCGAGGAGCGGCTGGTCGCTTTGCGGCGCCACCGACTGCTCGAGGAGCGGCTTGAGGCTCCGCCTCCTCGGCGCCGGGCTGTCGACCACGTCGCTCAGCACGACGGCCTCGGGGCGAGCGGGGTCGGAGGGGCCGAGCTCCTCTCCGAGGACGAGCAAGAGGGCTGTGAGCGGGTCGCCGGCCAGGAGCTCGGAGCTCTCCTCCTCCTCGAGCGAGGAGCGCAGCAGGGCGCCGGTCGCGATCTCGAGGACCACCCAGTCAGGTGAGGGGGCGAGGAGCAGGCAGGTGAGTCTCGAGCCCGGGTGGGCGGCGAGAGGCGTGCCCGGGACCACGCGGCGGGTCGGACGGGGCCTGGGGGGTCGGCGCACGCCCCATCATGGCGCGCCGCCGCCCCCCTTGCCGAGCACTGCGGCGAGCTCCCGCTCGGCCTCCTCCTCGCTGCGGGCAGGAAGCCGGCAGGCACCCGCCCGGCAGACGTAGAGGGCCTCCTCGCTCCGCTCCTCGAGCAGCGGCAGCCCCGCTTTCGACTCGCCCTCGGCGAGGAAGCAGAAGACGGCGTTCGGGAGGAAACGGCGGCGCAGCGGCGCGAGAAACCGGACCCCCTCTCCGAGCGCCGCGATCTCGATCGAGCCGCCCGAGACGAGCTCGGCGCCCAGCAAGAGCTCGGGGAGGGCGAGCGGCGCCTCGAGAAGCTCGCGGGCGTGGGCCTCGACGATCCGCTCGGCCGCCCTCGCATGGCGCTCCTCCCCAAAGAGCAGGCCGAGACGGGCCAGCGCCAGGACCGCCGTCGAGGTGGCGCTCGGGATGACCCCGTCCTGGCGCTCGGTCGGACGGACGATGAGAGCCTCTCCGTCTCGCCTCGTCGTGTAGACGGTGCCGTCCCCCTCGACGAAGCCGGCGACCAGCTCGTCTGCCACCTCGCTCGCCAGGCTCAGATAGCGCCTCTCTCCCGTCAGCTCGAAGAGCCGGACGAGCGCCCCGGCGAGAGCGGCGCAGTCGCCCGCCACCCCGTCGATCGGCCGGCCGGCCCCGACCACTCGCGGGGTCCGCCCGCCTGATCCCGCCCGGGCCGCCACGAGGAGGTCACCAACCTCGGTCGCCGCCCTGGCGTAGCGGGCCTCCCCGGTGGCGGCCGCCGCCTCGGCGAGGACGGCACAGGCGAGGGCGTTCCACTCGGTGATCACCTTGTCGTCGAGGCCGGGGCGGACCCGGCTCTCGCGCCGTTCCTGCAGGAGGCCTCTCGCCCGCTCGATCTCGGCCGGGCGGATGATGTCGCCCACGACGGGCCGGTGGAGGATGCTGCGGCCCTCGAAGTTGCCCTCCTCGCTCACCCCGTACCACTCGGCGGCCGCCGCCGCCAGCTGTGGGCCGAGCACCTCTTCGAGCTCGGCGGGCGACCAGAGGTAGAAGCGGCCCTCTTCTCCCTCCGAGTCGGCGTCCTCGGCCGAGAAGAGGCCGCCCGAGGGCGCCCGCAGCTTCGTGAGGACGTAGGAGAGGGACTCGTCGAGCACCTGGCGCCAGCGCCCGTCACCGGTCAGCTGCCAGGCGTGCAGGTAGACCCGGGCCAAGAGGGCCTGGTCGTAGAGCATCTTCTCGAAGTGGGGGACGAGGAAGAAGGCGTCGACCGAGTAGCGGCTGAAGCCCCCTCCGACCTGGTCGTACAGGCCGCCCGAAGCCATGGCCGAGAGGGTCTTTTCCAGCACCTCGCCCGGGCTGGGCGAGAGCCCCCGGCCGATGCCGGCCGACTCCGCTCGGACCAGCAGGTCGAGAAGGAGAGGCTGGGGGAACTTCGGAGCGCTCCCGAAGCCTCCGTTCTCCATGTCCGCCATCTCGCAGAGCCTGCGGGTCGCCGCCTCGAAGGCGGCCCGCAGGCCTGCCGGCGAGAGGCCGCCGGCCCCGCCCGGGCCGAGACCGCCCGAGGGGGGCCCGAGACGTTCGGCCACCGCCTTGGCGAGGGCGTCGGCCTGCGCCTCCACCTCCGCTCGCCGGTCCTGCCAGACCTCTGCCACGGCCGCCAGCACCTGGCGGAAGGTCGGCATGCCGGGACGGGGCACAGAGGGGAAGTAGGTGCCGGCGAAAAAGGGCCGGCCGTCAGGGGTGCAAAAGACGCTCATCGGCCAGCCGCCCTGGCCCGTCGCCGTCACGACCGACTCCATGTAGAGGGCGTCGACGTCGGGGTGCTCCTCCCGGTCGATCTTCACGGCGACGACGCTCTCGTTCATCTGAGCGGCGGTAGCCGGGTCCGAGAAGGACTCATGAGCCATGACGTGGCACCAGTGGCAGGCGGAGTAGCCGATCGACAAGAAGAGCGGCCGGTCGAGCTCTCTCGCCCGCTCGAGCGCCTCTTTCCCCCACGGGTACCAGTCGACCGGGTCGAAGCGGTGCTGTCTCAGGTAGGGGCTCGTCTCGAGCCCGAGCCTGTTCTCTCCGGTCGCCACCAGGTCAATCTAGGGTGAGGCCCATGGAGCTGAGGCTGGACGGCAAGGTGGCGGTCGTGACTGGCGGGTCGAGAGGGATCGGGCTGGCCACCGCCAAGCGGCTGGCTGCGGCCGGCGCCAGGGTGATGATCACCTCGCGAAAGAAAGACGCGCTCGCCGAGGCGGTCGCGACCATCGAGGGCGAAGCGGCCTACTTCGTCGCCAACGCCGGGCGGCCAGAGGAGGCCGAGGCGTGCGTCGAGGAGACCCTGAGGCGCTTTGGCAGCCTCGACGTCCTCGTCAACAACGCCGCCACCAATCCCTACTACGGCCCGCTCGCCGAGATCGATCTCCCCCGGGCGGAGAAGATCATCCAGCTCAACCAGACCGCCGTCCTCGTCTGGAGCCAGCTGGCCTTCAGGGCCTCGATGGGGGAGAACGGCGGGGCCATCGTGAACGTCTCCTCGATCGGGGGGATGTCGGTCGAGCCTGGCATCGGTTGGTACAACGTCACCAAGGCCGCCGTCTTGCACCTCACCCGCCAGCTCGCCGCCGAGCTCGGGCCGCGGGTGCGGGTCAACTGCGTGGCGCCCGGCCTCGTGAGGACCCACCTCGCCCGCGCCCTGTGGGAGGACGGGGAGAAGGCGATCTCGGCCCGGCTGCCGCTGCGAAGGATCGGAGAGCCGGACGACATCGCAAAGGTGATCCTCTTCCTCACCTCGGAGGCCGCCGGCTGGATGACCGGCCAGACGGTCGTCGTCGACGGCGGGGCCATGGCGACCCCGAGCGGCGGGGTGGCGAAGTAGGTCCTGCACGCGAACAGACCCCGGGCATCGCCCGGGGTCTGTTCATGTTGCTAAAAGCTTCTAGGTCAAGCTGGTGGGAAGCTGCCCGCCTGAATGGTCGTAGAGCTGGTGGTCAGCGCACTGGCGGTGCAGCTGGAGGGTGTGGCAGTGCCCTTGTCGGACACGAAGTAGTACGTGCCGACTGCTGTCTCTCCGAGTACGGACGAACTCTGGGTCTGCTTGATGTCAACGATGCCCCAGCAGTCATTCTGCCCTGGCGCGTAGTCGACCATCGTGATGGCTCCGCCGTTCGGAATCGAGATGCTTATGTCGTGAGCTCCCTTGCTGGGGCCAGTAATGTAGCTCAGCCCGGTGTCGATCTGGTTGATGTTCGAGTAGGTGGTCGAGTTGGTCAGACCCGTGTAGGTCTGCCCGCCCGTCGTGTAGTAGCTGTCAACCCCTGTCAGAGCTGTCTGCAGGTTCGACTGAGCAGCCGTCCCGTTGGCCCCCTTGGTGATGCTGAGGAAAGTCGGGATCGCAATTGCGAGGAGGATGCCGATGATGAGCAGCACCACAAGAAGCTCGATGAGGGTGAAGCCCTCATCCTCTTCGCCGTGGCGACGCCTCTCGCGACACCGTTCGATCAAGGACATCTGGAGCTGCCTCCTAATAGGGATCAATGAAAGCTGCGAAGGAGGTATCGGCCGCATCTTTCGCCCGGTTTAGGAATTTCTGCCGCCATCTCGCCGAACTACGGGCTCACAGGGCGCTGTGCGGTACCACGCCTCTCCTCGCGTCACTCAGGTGCTGCTCGGCAGCGGTCCGCTCCGGGCCGGGCGGGAGCACCGCGAGCTCCTTTCGATACCAGCTCGTCGCCGCCGCGAAGGCGTGCCTCTCCATGTCAACCTGCGCCAGGCCGTCGAAAGCCGCCGGCTCCCACCTGTCGGCTCGAAGCGCCCGCTCATAACACGCTGTCGCCCGCGCGAAGCGACCGAGTGCCAGCTCGGAGTCGCCGAGGTTCACCCATGCAAGGGGATCTGCTGGGAGCCGTGACTCGGTCTCTCTCGAATACTTGAGGGCTAGCTCGAGATAGTGGCGCCGGAGAGAACGCGAATGGCTGGCCGCCGCGTCGTAGCGGTAGTAGTCCGTCAGCGCAATAGCTGACTGCGGCCAGTAAAAGAGCAGGGAGTTGGAGGTCTTCGAGTTGCTGAGCGAGTACTCCGCCGGCGGAGCGTGGTCGAGCGCCACATCCCCGGCCACCATCTCTCCGCCCAGCAGAAGCGCCGCAACGCACAAGACCGCTACCCCTGCGCGAGCTGTGGTGCCGAGGGGCTGGACTGCGTCGCGGGAGCCCCGGCTCGGCAGCAGCCCGGCCCCGAGAGCGAGAAAGAGCAGCGGCGTGATGGCGATGTTCAGGGGCTCGACCAACTCAACAGCGAGACACATGAGGGCGAAGTAGACGAAGTAGTTCCGCGCGGCCAACACGGCACCGCCCACCCAGGCGGCGAAGCAGACGAGGCCGAGGATCCCTGTAGTGATCGCGACCTCGATGAGGATGTCATGCGAGTCGGTGAACGTCTTTCCAGGCTGAAGAGTTCTGGCGAATGCCAAGCTCATGTGCGGAAGAGTCGCTGCCTCGAGCTGACCTGGCCCATAGCCGAGCAGCGGTCGGTGGACAACACCCTCGAGCGCCAGCTTCCAAAGGTCTATTCGCTGGTGGAACCCGACCGAGCTCGTTCCGGCCGCGATCCTGCCCGCCAAGCTCTTTCCGGCTCCCAGGTAGCCCACCAGGTACCCAAGACCTGTCGGCAGCACCGCCAGCAGACCCCTGGCCCGGTACCAGACCAGCAAGGCGATGAACAAAAGAGCCAGTAAACCAACCGCGGCCCGCTCGTCAGAGAACTCGAGCGCAACCCCCATCAGAGCCAGACAAGCTGACCATGCCACGAAGGATGCTGACCGGAGATGGCTCCCGGCCGCCCGAACAGAGACCAACGCTACGGCACCCAGCAGCAGCGACTCCAGAAATACGGGGTTGCCGAGGAAGCCGTCTGCCTGAGTGCCCTGGTAGGGCCCGAAGGTCGTACCGGGCGAGAGAAAGAGCGTCTGGACAAGCGCCATGACAGAGTTGGCGAGTGCGCCAGCCAGGATGCCTCCGAAGAGCCATGGGGCGTCTCGCCGCTGCAACCTGCAGCCGACTCCAAAGGCGCCGGCACAGCCGAGCCACATGAGCCACCCGGTGCCCCAGTCGTACAGGCCGAAGACTCCGATGTTCGGCGCCTGACTCATGAGGGCCGAGAGCAGAGCCACCACGACGAAGGCTGCGGCTCCGTAGAGGGCGAACCGCTCTCTCGACACGGGCCGCCTCAGCGAGGAAGCGAGGGGCACCAACCCCACCCCTGCTACCACGAGCATCACGAGGAACTTCGGCGTGAAGGTTCGAGAGGCCACCACCGGCGAGATGGCAACAGAGAGTGCGAAGGCTGCCAAGCCGGCGAAGATGCCCCAAGGGCTTGCGCCGGTCTCGAGCGACGAACCTGCTCCCACGTCGGACGATGGCGACCCAGCGAGCGGTCCCACTCCAGCCGCGCCGCGTGAAGTTGAATTGTGACCGATGACGCGATTGATAAAGGCGCTCACTCCGCTCGTGACTGTAGCCCTGGTGCTAGGAGCGGAAGTGGTTCACTCGCGCTACATCGGCCACTACCCGGTGACCCAGGAGCCACGCTTTGCCTGGGTCCTCGTCCTCGCGTTCCTCATGCTCGTCACCACCTACGCGGCCGGTGTCACTGAACAGCTCGTCGAGCCGCGCGCCCGTTTCGCGCGAGCCGTCGGCGCTGTCGTGAGCGCCGTCCTGGCGCTCTCTGTCATCCAGCTGCTCGCGCGGGCACCGCTCGTGCCGCTCTTCGTGCTCGGCCTCAGCTCGCTCCTTGTCATGGTCGCGACGACACTGCTCGCCACCTTCTCTGAGCGGACCCGGGTCCATCAGGGCACTCAGGAGCAGGTCGTGGCCGTGGTCAATCTCGATGACCAAGAGCAGCTGCGACACGACATGAGGGGACCTCTCGAACGGCCAGCAGCGCTGGCGGAGGTCGTGCCGGCAAAGGCCGTCGTCGGCAACGACGAGCACCCGGAGCCGCTCATAGAGCTAGTGACGGCCACCGGTGCCACCCTCCTCGTGCTCGACAGAGAGGCACAGTCGAGCGAAGAGCTCGTCGCCCAAGCCGCCCGCCTGCACCGAAGCGGCGTCCGCATCCGCACCCTCTCACTCTTCTACGACCAGTGGTTGGGGAAGCTGCCGATCTCCGAGCTCGAGAGGATCGCCCTGCTTTTCGACATCAACGAGATCCACCGCCCCGTCTACGCCCGTCTCAAGCGCTTTCTCGATCTGGTGATAGCTGGACCCGGCTTGTTCGCCCTGGTCCTGGTGACACCGTTCGTCGCCCTCGCCAACCTGCTTGGAAACAGGGGACGGCTCTTCTATTCCCAGCCGCGGGTGGGAAAGGACGGTGAGCTCTTCACGATCCACAAGTTCCGGACGATGCGTCCAGGCGGCCCCGAGGGCCAGTGGACCGCCGCCGCCGACCCTCGTCTGACACCCGTCGGGAGGGCGATGCGCCGCCTCCACATCGATGAGCTGCCGCAGATGTGGAATGTGGCTCGCAACGAGCTCTCGATTGTCGGCCCCCGGCCCGAACAGCCGCAGTACGTGGCGCGCCTGGCAGAGGCGATCCCGTTCTACGAGACCCGACACCTCGTCCGGCCCGGAATCACTGGCTGGGCGCAGGTGAAGTACGACTACGGAGCCAGTGAGATCGACGCCATAGAGAAGCTTCAATATGAGTTCTACTACCTCCGCCACCAAAGCCTGCTACTCGACGTGAGAATTCTCGGACGGACGCTGCGCTCAATAGCCGGCCTGCGGGGGCGCTGAGGTTGCGCGGGATGGATGTTGAAGCGATCGTCGTCGACTTCAACGCCGGAAGCAGACTAGTGAGCTTACTTCACTCCTTACGGGATGAGCCCATACGTCGAATAGTGGTTGTTGACAACTCTACTACCGGCGCCACGAAACAGGCGCTCCGATCGGAGATACTGCGTCCGGAAGTAATAGAAGCCAGCAGTAACGGGGGATTTGGTTCCGGAGTCAACCTCGGGATGCGGGCCACAACTGCGCAGTACGTCATCGTCTCTAATCCCGATATAGTCGTTTTCCCCGGTACTGTGGCTGCGCTCCGCCAGACCATGGAGGGCGACCCAGAACTCGGCATCGTCGGCCCAGCCCTGTTGGATCAGTACGGTACGTTACATCAGAGCGCTCGACGTTTTCCGAGCATTCGTCGTTCTGCCTTGCAAGCTTTTGCAGGTCTCATAGCACCCAGTGGACGTTCCGCCAACAGATACCGGGCAGGCAACTGGGATCGAACGGTAAACAGCGATTATGTCGACTGGGTCAGTGGCGCTTTCTTCATGTTACGCCGAGAGGCCTTCGAGACAGTCGGCGGCTTCGATGAGGACTATTTCATGTATGTCGAAGAGGTCGATCTCTGCTGGCGCCTAGCTGCAGCGGGATACAAGACGGGCTATGTACCAGATGCACGGGTCACCCATATCGGTGGAGTCAGCGGCGAGCCGAGACCATATGCCATGCTCCTATCCCACCATCGATCGCTCTGGCACTTCGCTTGTAAGACGAGTTCAGGGAGAGAACGCCTGCTCCTACCCCTGGTGGCTGCAGGCCTCCTATTCAGAGCGCTCATAGCTGCCGCCCAACTTGCCCTTAGACGCCGCCGAGCCGGTCAAGCTGGGAGGCTCGATGGGTCACCAGGGCGTCGGATCGAAGGGGTGATTGTCACATTCAATCCGGAGCTCGGGCGGCTCAGAGCCGTTCTTGCTGCTGCAGCAGCTCAAGTCGATGCGCTAGTGGTCGCTGACAACGGCTCCAACAACCTCAAGGAGATCGAAGCTGCAGTCTCGGGACAGAACAAGATCTCGGTGTTGCCGCTCGGGTCAAATCGTGGGATAGCGGCTGCGCTGAACGCTGGAGTTGCGCGGCTCCTCTCGAACAACCCTGACTGGATACTGACCCTCGACCAAGACACTGTCCTGCAGCCAGGAGCGGTTGAGCGCGTCCTCGACGAGTTCTACGACCTGAATCTCGCCACGCGAGAGACCGTTGGGGTTCTCGGGATGTCCCGCCGGGGACGACGCCCCCCCGCAACATGGAGACGCCGCTTCGTCGACCGGAAGACGGAGATCGGGCAGCTGGGGCAGTTCATGGAGAAGACCGGCCTCATCACCAGCGGCAATCTGGTCCGTGCCAAGTTGTTTCCCGCTGTTAGCTATCGTGAAGATCTCTTCATCGACCAGGTCGACTGGCGATTCTGCGCAGACGTCAGGCGGATGGGATTGCGGGTGCTCGAACTTACGGTGCCAACGATGGATCATCCAGTCGGGAAGCTGGTCGGCACCGCGGCAGGTCCGAAGATCTATGAAGGCGGTAACCGTCTCTACTACATCACAAGAAACACTTTGTGGTTGGTGCTGCGCGGAGACTTGCCATTTCGCGTCTTCTATGACGTTGCCGGGTTGTGTCGTTCATACCTACTGGTTAATCGCGGACCATCCGGCTTGTACAGGCTGGCGACAATGCTGGCAGCCGGATTGCGGGACGGACTGCTCGGACGCTTGGGTCCGAGAGTCGACCGGTCCCGTCGAGCCCAAGCGGTCGACTAGTTGTCGTCCTCGCTGGCGGATGCCAAAAGGGAGGTAGCGCGGGGCTCTGCGTGGGGCACGGTCTCGTGGATAGTGACGAGCCTCACTGGGCCGGCGCTGGCTGTGCTTCTGGTGCGTACGATGAGCCATCGGGAGTTTGGAGCTCTTTCCGTCGCGACCGATGCCATCGGGGTCGCAGCGGTGCTGGTTTCCATGGGTCTCGGTCCCGCCCTCTCGCAGCTGGCGGTCAGTCAACGGGTGACTGCAGGCATCGCCGGCGAACGATCGGCGGTCAGAGCGACCGTACGGCTCGCCACCCGTTCGAGCCTCGTCGCGCTTCCTCTGGTAGGGCTCCTGGCCATCATCTTCGCGTTCGATAAGCGTTTGCAGACTGGATTTTGGCCTCTCTGCGTGCTGGCGCCGGTAGTCGTTGCGGCCCCCCTCAACGGGACAGCACTCGGAGCTTGTCGGGCACTCGGCCGGCCAGGTCTCCTGGCAAAGGGCATCATCGCCGGCGCACTCGGCACGGCAGTAGCCGTACTGGCCGTAGTCCTCTTGGGTCATCCCGCGGCTGTCGGCGTGGCTGGGGCCTTCGACCTAAGGCCACTGGTTACGCTGCCATTGCTCGCCATTCCGCTCCTCAGGTGGTGCCGATCGCAACAGTCAGAGGAAGCGGTTACCGAGCCGGTCCAGTCACGAGCCGTCGTAACTCTGGCAATCAGCTACATGCTGGCCATGATATTTGGCACGCTTGTATCACAGCTAGACGTGGTGGTACTCGGCGCAGCGCGGGGAGCACGACTGGTAGGCCTCTACTCACCAGCCTCGGCAATGGGCAACTTCGCCCTCGGTATCCCGCTCATTGTTGGCATGTTCTTCCAGCCTCCCGCGACCCGACTCATTGCCGAGCGAAGCCACTCTCGCCTGCAGCAGCTCTACTGGTGGGCAAACCGAGCTGGACTCGCCCTTGGTGCGCCTTTCGTAGTCACCCTCATCGTGTGCCCCGGAAGCTTGCTCAACTTGGTGTTCGGTCCCTCCCTGGCCGTCGAGGCACTCCCGTTGCGGGTTCTTGGTGTCGGGGCCCTAGTCGCGGCACTGTTCGGCTTCAATGCCATCGCTCTCGACGCCTACGGTCTGGTGCGACTCACGGTTGTTCGACTCGCCTCGCTGGTTTTGTTGAGCATTGCCGCGTGCGCTGTGCTTGTGCCGGCTTTCGGGGCACTGGGTGCCGCGTGGGCTACTACTGCGGCCGTGATAGCCGAAAATCTCCTCTGCTCCACGGCTCTCTATCACAGGTTGCGGATTTTACCCTGGGATGGCCGAGCGGTGGCTGTCGCAGCGGGCGTTGCCGCGTCCATCGGGGTCGGATTCGCGATGGTGCATCTAGTTACCGATGACCTCCTCCGGTGTCTCGTGGTCGCAGGGAGCACCCTGTTGCTCACTGGTGCGGCCTTTGTTGCGGCAGCCGAGCCCGCCGAGAGGCAGGCTCTCATCCGGACCCTGATCGAACGCACGAGCCCTTTCGCCGCTCGCCCGGCCCAAGAGTTCGAAGGGTGT
>JAJZLV010000087.1 GCA_021803215.1 Actinomycetes bacterium
GAACGGCATCACCTGGCGCCTGCTGCTCGGGCTCGGCGCCATACCGGCCGCCGCCGTCATCGTCCTTCGCCGCCGGATGCCCGAGTCACCTCGCTACCTGCACCGGGTGAAGGGAGAGGGCGAGGCGGCGGTGGTGGCCGCCCGCCGATTCTCCGAAGGCTCGATCGAGGCAACCGCCCCGACCGGGCGGGGCGTCCGCCTGTCGCTCTGGGCGTTCCTCTCGAACCGCCGCTACCTGACGATCCTCCTCGGCACTGCCGGGAGCTGGTTCCTCTTCGACTACGCCTACTACGGCAACTCCGTCTCGGCTCCCCTCATCGTGAGCAGCGTCCTTGGGACGAGGGCTTCGGCCAACCTCATCCACCCGCTCGCCCTGCAGCTGATCGTCTTCACGGTGGCGGCGGTTCCGGGCTACTTCCTCGCCGCCTTCACGATGGACCGCATCGGTCACAGGCGCCTGCAGCTCATCGGGTTTCCCCTCATGGGGCTGGCGTTCTTGCTCATAGGGGTGATCCCGGGCATCACAGCAGCGATCGGGCCCTTCCTGATCCTGTTCGGCATGAGCTACTTCTTCGCCGAGTTCGGGCCGAACACCACGACCTTCGTGCTGCCGGGCGAGGTCTTCCCGACAAGTGCCCGCACGACGGCCCACGGCATATCGGCCGGCGTTGCCAAGCTCGGCGCCTTCATAGGGGTCTACCTCTTCCCGATCATCAAGAACGACTTTGGCGTTAACGGCGCCCTCCGGCTTTCGGCGCTGTTCGCCCTGTTGGGCACTGCCCTCACCCTTCTCATCCCAGAGGGTGCCCGGCGCAGCCTCGACGACATCTCGCCCGAGGAGGTTGTGGCCAGCGCCGAGGAGATAGTGGCGAGCAAGGTGCCTGAGTCGGCAGAGGCCGCCGCGAGCTGACGAGGAGGCGCCGGCCTCTCCGACGAGCTCGTGCGAGCGTCGCAGGCAAGATGGTGCCCGGGCGGTCGGAGCGAGCCGCCTGCTCTCGGCCCAGAGGCGCTTGGGCCGCTCGTCTTGCTGGCCGGTCCCGACCCGTCGCCTCTCGGGGCAGGCCGAGAGCCTCGCTGAATGGGCTCGGTCGCCCCCGGACAGTGGGGCCGATGGATAGCCTCGGAGCGATGGGCACGGTGACACTTCCGACCGTGGTGCCGGCACCGGAGGGAAAGCCTCTCCGCTCCGAGACGGACGAGACCCAGAGCCGTTCCCGGCGCATAGCCCAAGATCCGGCCTACTGGAACGAGCAAGAGGCCGCGGCCATCGCGGCCCGATTCGATCTCCTGGCAGAGATATGGGACGAGGAGCGCTCCTCCTACCGCTCGGCACCGCTGGCAGATGCTCTGGCGCGTGGTGGCCCGCTGCCGAAGGGGACCTGCGTCGAGCTCGGCTCTGGAACAGGGGTGCTCACTCCCCTTCTCCTCGAGCACTGGCCCATCACCTTTTGCGTCGACCTCTCGGCTGGGATGCTGCGCAAGGCCAGCTCGGGGATCCGGCTCCGGGCCGATTCCTGCCGTCTCCCGCTCAGGTCCGGCAGCGCCGCCGTAGTCGTGCTCGGCGACACCTCGCTGTTCGCCCAGGAGGTCGTACGCCTCCTGCATCGCGACGGAGTGGTCATCTGGCTGAACGCCCTCGGGGCGGACGCTCCCCACTTCGTCCCGACAGAGGTCCTGCTCGCAGCGTTCGAACGGGCCTCGGCCCGTCGTTGGGACGCCGTTCAGAGCCAAGCCCTCTGGGGCCAGTGGGTGGTGCTCCGCCGCCAGTAGCGGCCGCCGGCGGTCCGGCCTCAGCGGCTGCTCGAGGCGGCCCTGGCCGCCTGCTTGGGATGGTAGAAGTAGCGCAGGTGTCCGGAGGCCGACGGCCACATGACCGCAGCCAAGAGGGCCCCGGCCGCCACCGAGACGGCCACGACCCAGAGTCGCAGCAGCCTTCCTCGCGGACTCGTCTGGCGGTAGCGCCGCCGTCTGCTCAGGTCCCGGCGCATGACCCCCGGCACCTGCCAGACGTAGGTGAGGACGTGCACCGCCAGGATGAAGAACCAGGCCACGAAGTCGAAGCGGTGCAGCTCGTAGAGCCACCGGGGTGGCGGGTGGACCACCACGAGGGCGACACCTGAGGCGAACAGGATGACCGTCGTGAGGACGAGGAGGGGTGCCAGCGCCCGCAGAAAGGCGCCAGGCGGGCCCTTACGGACGAAGTCGGGGTGCCCGGCGTAGTACTGGATGAACCGCCAGCCAGTGCTGGCGAGCTTCACCACGAGCGGCGGGATCAGGACGAGCCCGACGATGATGTGCATCGCGATCAGACCGCTGATGTCGAGCAGCGTCACGCCCTCGAAGAAGATGAGCACGAACAGCACTGCACCCGCCGCCGCTGTCAGGCGCTCGTTGGCTGCGACGGCCGTTCGCTCCCCGACCCCCCAGCCCGGCGCCGCCAGGCGCCTCACGAGGCTCAGGATCTCCTGACGGGGATTTATGAGCTCCTCCCCGTCGGCCGCCGTCTGGGCCGCATAAGAGCGCCAGCGGTGCACGACGAGAGCCACGACGGCGATTACGGCGAGTGCCGCCAGTACGTAGCCGGCGTCGCTGAAGAGGTGCATTATGGCGTGCCAGCGGCTGCCGACCCCGTAGCCGATCCCGGCCATCGCCCCATCCCAGAGCAGGCTGCCGAGGGCCGTCAGTAGGCCGAAGCGGACCGCCGGAACCTCGGCGACTCCGGCCGGCAGTGCGACGAAATTACGGATCACGGGCACGAGCCGGCCGCCGAAGACTCCCCAGCGGGGATGGTGGTCGTACCACGCCTCAGCCTTGTCGAGGTCGTGGTGGGTAAGAAGGACGTACTTGCCGTAGCGATCGACGATGCTGCGACCGGCCGTCCGGCCGATCAGCCAGGCGAGGTAGGCACCGATCACCTCGCCACTGGCGCCGACGAGGATGGCAGCGATGAGATTTAGATGGCCAGTGGCCGCCAAGGCACCGGCAAAGCCCATCGTGAGCTCCGACGACGTCGGGACGCAGCAGGACTGGGCGATGCTGAGGAGAAAGATCGCGACGTACCCGAACGAGCTAACCAGGTTCGTCGGATTTATCAGGGCTTCCAAGGGCGGGCTCTGTCTACAGTCTCTTCGATCGGGGCCGGTCCCGAGTTCGCCTCCATTATCGCAGCGGGCAGCGCCCCTTCCCGGTCGCTCTTTCCCGATCCTTTACCCGCAGCCCGATCCTTTACCCGCAGCCCGATCCTTTACCCGCAGCCCGCTCCTTT
>JAJZLV010000058.1 GCA_021803215.1 Actinomycetes bacterium
AGGGCGCCGGTCGTCGCGAAAGGTGATGGCGGCTCGGGCGGGCGCGCTCGCCCGCCGGGGGGCGGACCCCGACCGGCTGGAGCGCAAGGGCCGCTCCGTCGCCCCCGAGGACATGAGCGCCTGGCACGTCGGTAGCGCCGTGTCGCACTGCGGTGCCGGCTGCACCCTCGGGGACATCGCCGGGGAGTGGATCGTGTTCGCCTTCGCACTGGCGGTGGCGGGCGTCGGCACCTTCGGGCCGGAGCTCGCCCTCGACTTCCCGATCGCCTGGCTTCTCGGGGTGGGCTTCCAGTACTTCACGCTCGTCCCCATGCGAGACGACGTCTCGCCGGCACGGGGCCTCCTGCTCGCCATGCGTGCCGACACCCTCTCCATCGTGAGCTTCCAGCTCGGCCTGTTCGGCTGGATGGCCCTCTCCCACTTCGTGATCTGGCAGCCGTCGCTCCCGATCGACTCGTCCGCCCACTGGTGGATGATGCAGGTGGGCATGGTGGTCGGCTACGGCACCGCCTGGCCGGTCAACCTCCTCCTCGTGAAGAAGGGCTGGAAGGAGAAGATGGACCACCGGAGCCATCTCGGCATGCTCGTCGAGCGGGCGGAAGAGGCGGCCTGAGCCCCTCAGCTGCGCAGGTGTACCTCGAAGAAGGCGAGGATCCGTCGCCGGGCGTCCTGGGCCGACTCCTCGTCGTAGCCGACGCCCGGCGTGAGCCTGGCGAGGACGGCGAACAGGCCGCCCGGCGTCTCCCCGGCCGACTCGTGGTCGTTCAGGAAGCCGTGGCCGGCCTCGGGGTACTCCTTCACGTCGTGGGGGACGCCTGCCGCCGCCAGGGCCCCCTCGAGCCGCTCGGCCGCCCCCCGCAGCACCCGGTCCCGCCCGCCGTAGCTCGCCACGATCGGGCAGGCTGCCTCGAGGGCGCGGTGGTCGTAGGCTCGCTTCGGGGCCGTCCCGTAGTTGACGCTCGAGGCGGCGAAGCCGTGCCCCGGGGCCAGCACGAGGGCGAGGCCGCCTCCGAGGCAGAAGCCGATCACGCCGACCCGGCCGGTGCACTCGGGGCTGGTGGCGAGCATCCGGCGGGCGGCCTCGATCCGGTCGAAGGTCGGACCGGCCCCGGCTCGCACCTCCCGCATGATCGAGACCATGCACGCTGCCTTGTTCCTGCCTGCGAACAGGTCCGGGGCGGCCGCCAGATAGCCGGCGCCCGCCAGCCAGTCCGCCTGGGCACGGAGGTCGGCGCTCATCCCGAGGGCGTCGTGGACGACGACGACGCCCGGCCACGGACCATCGCCCGGGGGGCGGGAGAGATAGAGCGGGAGCCGTCCCGAGCCGACGTCGATGGTCACGGTCGACACGGGCGACAGCATCCCACAGCCCTGCGGGCCGGCAGGGGTAGGGCCCACAGATGGCGGGTACGCAAAGGGGCATGAACGGCGTGGGATCCGCCGGCGGGGGAGGCGTGAGCGGTCCGGGGAGACCGTCCGATGAACCGCGGGGCCACCTGTGCTGTCTGTACCGCGACGAGGCCCACCGGCGCCGGGTGACGGCCACCTTCGTCGAGGGCGCCCTCGGCTCGGGCGAGCGGGTGATGTACGTCTCGGGCACGCACCGGCCCGCGGCCGTCCTGAGCGCCCTCCACGAGGACGGCGTCGAGGTCGACCCGGCCCTCCGGAGCGGCCAGCTCGTCGTGCGCCCGCTCGACGACCTCCCTTCGGCCCGGCCGCTGCGCATCGACGAGCTCGAGCAGCAGGTGCGCGAGGCGGTCGCCCTCGCCCGGGCCGACGGCTTCCCGGGACTCCGGCTGGCGACGGAGATGACCCGCGTCCTCGACGCCCTCGGCTCCTTCGAGCAGTTGCTCGCCTGGGAGCGGCTCGCCGGCGAGCTCCGCCGGGAGGTGGCCGTCACGGCCGTCTGCCAGTACGAGGAGGGCCTGCTCGAGGAGGCCGAGGCGGTCCTCGTCGAGGCCGAGCACACCGGAGCCGCCCCCGAGCTCGGCGTCGTGCCGCTCGCCCGCCTGCTCGCCGTCGACCGGCCGTTCGGGCTGCGGGTCTCGGGCGAGCTCGACCTGTCCAACCGCGAGGAGCTCGTCCGTGCGCTCGAGGCGCGGGCGGCCGTCAACCCGGAGATGCAGCTCGACTTGAAGGGGCTCTCGTTCATCGACGTCGGCTCCCTCCGGGCGATCTACGAAGTGGCATCCCGCCTTCCCGAGGGAGGGCGCATCACCCTTGTCGACCTGACCGATCCTGTGAGGAGGGTCATGGACCTGGCGGGTCTGTGCCATGAGCGCGTCGAGATCGTGTCGTGACCCCGGGGGCCTGGCCGGGCTCGCACCGGGCGCTCATCTACGAGCAGCCGGCCGAGTTCGTCTCGGGCATCAGGGACTTCCTCCGAAGCGGCCTCACGAACGAGGAGCGCACCGTGGTCGTGGCCGACCGGCGAAAGATCGGCTGGCTGCACGAGGACCTCGGAGCGGCCGCCTCGAGCGTCGACTTCCTCGACGCCGGCGACACGCTCGTCCGGCGCGGCCGGGCCGCCCGCTCGCTCATCGAGCGGCTCGGTGAGGAGGCGCTCTCGGGCGGCCCCCTCCGCGTCGTGACCGAGGAGGACCTGTCGGCTCGCCCGTCGCACGCGGTGAGGGACTACCTCTGCATGGAGGCGGCGGCCAACGTCGCCTACCGGGACCTTCCGATCTCGATCCTGTGCGCCTACGACGCCTCGGTGGCCTCCCTCGAGGTGCTCTCGGCCTGCCGGAGCACCCATCCCGAGACCCTCCGCGGCGGGGCGGTGCAGGCGAGCGCGGAGTACCGCCCCCCGGCCGAGTTCATCATGGCGAGCTCGGCTGTCGTGGAGCCCCCCTCCGACGCCGCCGTCCTCGAGATCGAGGCCGCCGAGGACCTCGCCCGGGCGAGGGGCCTGCTCCGCTCGGAGGCCGCCTCGGCCCGCGTGCCGGCCGAGGACGTGGCCGACCTCGTCCTCGCCGCCGACGAGGTGCTCACCAACGCCCTCGTACACGGCCGGGCGCCACGGGTGCTCTACGTCTATGGCGAGGAGGACGCCCTCGTCTGTCACGTCCACGACGCCGGGAGCGGCCTCGACCCGCTGGCGGCCTACCTGCCGCCCCCCGAGGACGCGCTCCGGGGCCGCGGCCTGTGGATCGCCCGCCAGACCTGCGACGCCCTCGAGATCGCGAGCGACTCGAGTGGCACCCACGTCCGGCTCATGATCCTCCCCACCGGCACCTAGCGGGCCGGCGG
>JAJZLV010000145.1 GCA_021803215.1 Actinomycetes bacterium
GGCCGCGCCGGCCGCCGGCGTCGGTTTCACCGGCGCCACCGGAGTGCTGCTGATCTGGGACCTTAAGAGGCCCGAGCGGTTCTACTACATCTTCTCCAAGTCGAACCCCCGCTCGTGGCTCTTCCTTGGCTCGGTGTGCCTAGCCGGCTACTCGGCCGTCTCGGGTGGCTGGCTGGCGGCGGCTCTCGGCGAGTCGGTCGGCCTGCTCTCGACCGAGGGCTTCGAGAAGGTCACCGCCGTGCTCAAAGTCCTGGCCGCTCCGAGCGCCGTTGCGGCCGCCGGCTACACCGCCTTTCTCTTCGGGCAGGCAGAGGGCCGTGACCTCTGGCAGTCCCGCCTCCTGCTGCCGCACCTGGTGGTGCAGGCTCTGCAGGGCGGCTCCGGCCTTCTGCTCACGCTCTCGGCCCTCAAGGACGGGCCGAGCCCCGTGACGAAGATGCTCGCCAAGGCCTTCGTCGCCTCCTCGGTCACGAACCTTGCCACCATGGCACTCGAATACGGTGGGCGCCACCAGTCCAAGCAGGCGGCGGCGGCCTCCGAGATGGTGACGAGGGGGCGCTACCGCAAGCTCTTCTGGGCCGGCGCCGTCGGCCTCGGAGCTCTCGCCGCCGGTCTGGCCGCCCCGGCCACCAAGGGGAGAAAGCTCCGCCGGGCCGCTCTCGGCGGGCTCATCGGGCAGGCCGCTCTCATCGCCTACGAGTCCGCCTTCGTGAGGGCGGGCCAGGACGTGCCGCTCTCGTGAAGGAGGACAACGTGTCGATCGACAACGGCCGGACCGGCGGCGAGGAGCGCCCGCCGCTGCCGGGAGCCCATCACTACGAGGGGCTCGTCAATTTTCCGCCGCCCGAGCGATGGGAGAACCACGTCGAGCACGACGCTCTCGCCCACCCGCGCAAGGTGGCCCGCGAGTACAGCCTCGTCCCGACCACCTGCTTCAACTGCGAGTCCGGTTGTGGGCTGCTCGCCTACGTCGACAAGAGCGACCTCTCGGTGCGAAAGCTCGAGGGCAATCCTGCCCACCCCGGCTCGCGGGGCCGCAACTGCGCCAAGGGTCCGGCGACCCTCAACCAGCTGAACGACCCCGAGCGGATCCTCCATCCGCTCAGGAGGACGGGCGAGCGCGGCATGGGGTCCTGGGAGCGGGTCAGCTGGGACGAGGCGCTCGACGACATCGCAGCTCGAATCCGCCGGTCCATCGCACAAGGGCGGCCCGAAGAGGTGATGTACCACGTCGGGCGACCGGGCGAGGACGGCTTTGCCGAGCGCTTCTTGCAGGCCTGGGGCGTCGACGGGCACAACAGCCACACCAACGTCTGCTCCTCGGGCGCCCGTTTCGGGATGACACTGTGGACCGGCTATGACCGGCCGAGCCCGGACTATGCCAACGCCAAGGTGACCCTTCTCCTCTCGAGCCACCTCGAGACCGGCCACTACTTCAACCCGCATGCCCAGCGGATAATGGAGGGCAAGATGGACGGCGCCAAGCTCGTCGTCATCGACCCTCGCCTCTCCAACACCGCCGCCCACGCCGACCTGTGGGTCTCGCCCTGGCCGGGGAGCGAGGCGGCAATCTTGCTCTCGATCGCCTCCTATTTGCTGCGCACCGGGCAGATCGACCACGAGTACGTGCGGCGGTGGTTCAACTGGCGCGAGTACCTCGAGAACCTCCACCCCGAGGCGCCGGCAAGCTTTGAGTCCTTCCTCGAACGCCTCGAGGCCGATTACGCCGAATTCACCTTCGACTACGCCGCCGAGGAAGCCCAGATCGACAAGGCACAGATCGAGGAGCTGGCTCGGCTCGTGGCTGGTTGCGACCATCGTCTCTCGGCCCATGTCTGGCGCTCGGCCTGCGCCGGAAACCTCGGTGGGTGGCAGGTGGCTCGGGCTCTCTGGTTCCTGCTCGCCCTGACCGGCTCGATCGGCACGGTCGGGGGCACGAGCCCGAACGGCTGGGACAAGTTCATCCCGCAGGGCCCGACTGTGCCAGAGGCGCACGATCACTGGAACGAGCTCACCTGGCCGGCCGAGTACCCACTGGCCACCAATGAGATGTCAATGCTTCTTCCTCACTTCCTTGAGGAGGGAAGAGGAGAGCTGTCTGTCTACTTCTCCCGGGTCTGGAACCCGATCTGGACTGCTCCGGACGGCTTCAGCTGGCTCGACGCCCTCTGCGACGAGGAGAAGGTGGGACTTCATGTCGCGCTGACACCGACCTGGTCGGAGACGGCCGAGTTCGCCGACTACGTCCTGCCGATGGGCCATGCCGCAGAGCGCCACGACACCGTCTCGTACGAGACGCACGCCGGCAAGTGGCTCAGCTTTCGCCAGCCGGTTCGTCGCGTGGCGATGGAGCGCCTCGGCATCGACTTCCGGGACACCAGGGACGCCAACCCGGGCGAGGTCTGGGAGGAGAACGAGTTCTGGTTCGAGCTCTCCTGGCGGATTGACCCGGACGGGAGCCTCGGGATCCGTCAGCACTTCGAGTCGCCCTACCGTCCCGGCGAGAAGGTGACCGTCGACGAGTACTACCGCTGGATCTTCGAGAACGAGGTGCCGGGCCTGCCCGAGAAGGCGAGGGCGGCCGGGTTGGAGCCTCTCCCCTACATGCGCAAGTTCGGTGCCGTCACCGTCGGTGAGCCGGCCTACCGCCTCGACGAGCGAGAGCTGAGCGAGCAGGAGCTGGAGGGGACGGCGAGCGACGAGAAGGGAGTCATGCGGCGCCCGGCCGGTCCGGAGGACGAGCCGCCGCTCATCGGCGAGGCCGGATCGGTCGGCGTCCGGCATGAGGACGGCACCGTCACCGTCGGCTTCCCGACTCCCTCGAGGCGCCTCGAGGTCTTCTCGTCCGCCATGCGCGACTGGGGCTGGCCCGAGTACGCCACCCCCGGCTACATCGAGTCGCACGTCTCGCGACGGCGGATCGACGTCGAGGCGGGAGAGCTGGTGCTCGTCCCGACCTTCCGCCTGCCGGTCCTCATCCACACCCGCTCGGGCAACGCCAAGTACCTGAACGAGATCGCCAACTCGCACCCGCTCTGGTTGCATCCGGAGGACGCTTCTCGCCACGGGGTCCGAAGCGGCCAGCTCGTCCGTATCAACACCTCGATCGGCTACTTCGTCGTGCGGGCCTGGCTTACCGAGGCAATCCGGCCAGGAGTCTGTGGTCTCAGCCACCACATGGGGAGATGGCGGCTCCACGAGGGAGAGGGGAGCCACTGGGTGACGGGACAGGTGGACCTCACCCATCCAAACGGTTCTGACACCTGGCTTCTTCGTTACAAGAGCCATGTCCAGCCCTTCAAGTCGGCCGACCCGGACTCTGAGAGAATCTTCTGGACCGATCCCGGGGTCCACCAGAACCTCGCCTTTGCCGTCCAGCCGGATCCCCTCTCGGGGATGAACTGCTGGCTGCAGCAGGTGAAGCTGAGCCCGGTCGAGCCAGGGGACCGCTACGGGGACGTCTATGTCGACCGGCGGCGCTCTCGAGAGCAGTACCGAACCTGGCTGGCGATGACGCGGCCGACCAAGGGGCCGAACGGCGAGCGCCGACCGGAGTTCTTGATGCGGCCGGTGAAGCCGAAGAGGAAGGCCTTCAAGCCCACCAGCTGACCGCCTCACTCGCCGCGGCAGCATCTTCTCGGTGCTGGACAGCAAGCGAGCGCGGGCACTGGGCCTCCTGTTCGGTCGCGGTGGTCCCGAGGTGGTCCCAGGCTGCTGGCGACGGGGTGGTCCTATCGGACCGGCAAGCAACACTGGCCGCAGTTCACAGACTCGCCCTCACCGAGCCAACCGTTGGCAGCCCTTTCGGCGATTCGCGTCCAGAGAAACTTGTCACAAGGTCATGCGTTCCGCACCCGGAGCAGGAGAGAACTAGGAAGCGAAGCGCTCCTTGAGGCCCGCGAGGGCCTCGCCGATGAGGTGGGCGGCCTCTTCGGCTATCGGTCCGAGCTCGGGGTTCCCGGTCACCTTTGCCATGATGGCCGGGTCGAGAGCGTCGACGGTCACCCCGCCTTCGCTCTGGCGCACGACGACGTTGCAGGGGAGCAGGGTGCCTATCTCCCTCTCGGCGCTCAGAGCCCGAAAGGCCAGTCGGGGGTTGCAAGCGCCGAGGATCACGTAGGGCTCGAAGTCCTCGCCGATCTTCTCGTAAAGGGTGCTCTTCACGTCTATCTCGGTGAGAGTGCCGAAGCCTTGGGCCTGCAGCGCCTCCTTCACGATTGGGATCGCCGCTTCGATGCTTAAGCCAAGAGCGACGGTTGTCGTGTAGTTCATCTCAGGTCCTCCAGGCTTGCTCGAGAGGTGGGAGGCGTTCAGGCGAGGGAGAGGAAGAGCTTCTCGAGCTCGTCTTCGGACGGGACGCCCTCGGCGTTGCTCGTCGGCGCCTGGGCGCACTCGCGTAGTCCGGTCGCCACGATCTTGAACCCGGCTCGGCTGACGGCCCTCGAGGCCGCCGCCAGCTGGGTGAGTACGTCGGCGCAGTCGCGGCCCTCTTCGATCATGCGGATGACCCCGCCGATCTGACCCTGGGCGCGGCGCAACCGCTTCACGACGTCTTCGAGAACCGCCGCATCAATCTCCATGGTTCCTCCCACCGAGAGCGCCGGCTGGTAGCCAGCCTGCCCAGTGTACCCCCCGGGGTAGATAAACCGTTACAGGCAGGGGCCTGGCAGCAGGGCGGAGCGATCGGCCCTCCTCCTTGATTGCTTGCGATCGTGGCGGCTGATCGGCTTTCAGAGACAAACGAGGCTGTTCTATTGGAGGCGCTCGAGCTTCCGGGCGCCCGGCCGGCCAGCGACGGCTCCGGGCCCCTCGGTGTCCACCGTTCACGCCGAAGCTCGTCTCCGGCTCGTGGAAGGTAGCGACGGAGTTGCGGAGGGAGGCCGCCCGACTCGAGCCGGTCGGCCGTCCGATCCATCTCCGGTGCGAGGAGAGCATCTGGCTTGGTAGATCCGTTTCACGCACCCGGAACCCCGCTGGGACCGATGCCCGAGAAGGGCCGACCAGCCGTTCTCGTAGGCTGCGGCTTCGCCATGCTCTCCGCGCTGCGCCCACTCAGACACAGGAATTACACCCTCATCTGGTCAGCGGCCCTGTTGTCGAACGTCGGCTCTTGGATCCAGACGGTAGCAGTCGGCGTCTTCGTGACGGCTCGGACCCACCAACCGGGCTGGACGGGACTGGTGGCGGCGGCGGGCTTCCTGCCGAACGGCCTCCTCTCGCCGGTCGGCGGCCTGATGGCCGACCGGATGGACCGCAGGCTCTGGCTCTTTCTCACAACCCTCGGCGAGGTTGCATTCGCCCTGGCCCTCACGCTGCTGGCGGCGACCGGGCAGGCAACACCGGCCATCGTGACGCTCCTCGTCTTCGGCGGCGGAGCCATGTCGGCTGTCGGTTTCCCCGCCTACCAGGCCATGCTGCCCGACCTCGTTCCGCCAGGCGAGCTCGGGCCGGCGATCTCGCTCTCCTCGGCCCAGTTCAACCTCGGCCGAGTCATCGGCCCGGCGATCGCCGGAGTCGCGATAGTGGCGGGAGGCTACGACTGGGCATTCGGGATCAACGCCCTCTCGTTCCTGGCGGTGCTGGTTGCTCTCATGCTCGTGCGACTGCCGCCGACTGAGCGGCCGAAGCAGTCGGCCCGGCTCGTCGAGCGCCTTGAGGAGGGTTTCCGGGCCGTGGTGGCGACGCCGCAGGCCCGTCTGGCGGTGATCCTCATCTCCGTCGTGGCGTTGACGGCCTCGCCGTTCATCGCGCTCATTCCGGCCATGGCTCTCAAGGCATTCGCCTCGGCCGAAGCCGGCACGTCGGTGCTCGTGACGGCCCAGGGCATAGGAGCCGTCGCCGGAGCCATCGCCATCACGCCGCTCACGCGCCGGTTCGGGCGGCGGCGGCTCCTCTTCGCCGACATCGGAGCGCTCTGTGTCTTCCTCGGTGGCTACAGCCTCTCGCCGTCGCTGTGGGCAGGGGCCGTCTGGCTCGGGCTCGTGGGAGCGTCCTACATCGGTGTTCTGGCGGGGCTCAACACGATCGTCCAGCTCTATGCACCGCCGCAGCTTCGTGGCCGGATGCTCGGCATCTACATGATGGCCCTCGGCATCCTCTATCCGGTTGGAGCCCTGGCGCAGGGGGCGATCGCCGGCCGCATCGGGATTCGCGCGATGACGGCCATCGGAGCGCTCCTACTCTTGGCGCTTTTCGTCGGCCTGCTCGCACGCAAGGTGCCACGTGAGCTCGGGGGTGACCGCTCGCTGCCTGCCCTGCCAGACCAGGCAGCACTCCGGCCAGAGGCCGTCGGCAGCCCGCGAACGGCGGTGAGGGTGCAAGACGAGAAGAGCAGGCCGGCTCCGCCGCGAGCCTGAGGCCGACCGGCTAGCCGACGGCCGGTCGGCGCAGCCGGCGAAGCGACTCCTCGTCACCGAGTGGCCATTCAGCCAGACGCGAGCCACGCCGAGCTTCCAAGGCGGCTGTCTCGAGCTCGGCAGCCGGGATGCCTGCAAAAGATCGGCATCTCGGGCGCCGAGAGTGGGGGACTAGCCGTGGATGAGGCAGAGGACCGGGCTCTCGGTGCCTCGGGCGGCCAGGTGGCGCGTGATCGCCCCTAGGCGCTCTCGTCGTCCGGGTGGGCACCGACGACCACGCCCGAGCGAGTCTCGGCCAGCGCCGGCGGGCGGTCATGGTGCTTCGGCCCGGCGGCCGGTCGGAGCGCCGTCCCTCACCGCCGGGTCACCTCCCGCCAGCTCAGGAGACCCTCTGCTCGGCCACTTCGATCTGGCGGCGGACGTCGTCCATGTCGAGCTGCTCGACCTTTCCTATCAGCTCCTCGAGAGCCCTCGCCGGGAGAGCGCCCGGCTGGGCGTAGAGAAGGATGCCGTCGCGAAAGGCCATGAGGGTCGGGATGGACATGATCCCGAAGCGGGCCGCCAGCTCCGGCTCGGCCTCCGTGTCGACCTTGCCGTAGACGATGTTCTGGTGCTCGGAGGCAGACTTCTCGTAGATCGGTGCGAACATGCGGCAGGGGCCACACCAGGCGGCCCAGAAGTCGACGAGCACTACCTCGCTGGCGGCGATGGTCTCGTCGAAGCTGTCCTTGGTCAGTGCGAGCGTGGTCGCCACAGGTGGGTCTCCTTCTCTCGGTCTCTAAGCTTCAAACACAAATACCCACTGGGGTATTCCGCACTGGCGCCTACCCGGTCTCACATCGCACCTGAGGGTGCCGGTCCGGGCCATTGCCCGGGAACCCCGCACTCTCGCCGGAGGCGACGGCGAGCCAGCTGCGACGCCGGCCAGGGTGTTCGGCGGAGGAGGGAGACCAAGGCCGGTGCCGCGCTTCGTGCCCGCGCCGACCCGCAGCAAGAGACTCCCGGGACGGGTCCACGTGCTGCGGCGCGAGCGATCCGATCAGCGTTGTTCAACCCGGTCGCAGCGGTTGAGAGGTGCTGCGCCGGCCAGCAGCAGTGCCTCTCACCTCTGGAGCCGTGAGGCGCGGGAGCCTCCCGCCTGGGTCGGGCCGAGCTGTGGCGAGCGGGCGGAAAGAATGGGCTCATGCTCCTTGCCTTTTCCATCGCTCCGGTCGGTGCAGGCGAATCGGTCTCGGCCGAGGTGGCCGAGGTCATCCGCCTGGTGCGCGAGAGCGGACTGCCGAACGAGACCAATGCCATGTTCACCAACGTCGAAGGCGAGTGGGACGAGGTGATGGCGCTCGTGAAAGCCTGCACGGAAAAGCTGGCCGAGAGCTCGCCTCGCGTCTCGCTCGTGATGAAGGTCGACTACCGGCCGGGCGTCGAAGACGCCATGCACTCGAAGGTAGAAAGGATCGAGCAACGGCTCTCCCGAGCCTGATCTGCGGGGTCTTTTCCAGCCGGTCCAGGTCCCGCCGGGCTGCTCGGCAGCGCCGGAGAGACAGCTCAGATTCGCTCCAGCGCCCCGCCGTCGAAGAGAGGCCGGACGCCCAGACGGGCGGCATCGCCAGCCAGGGCGGCCTCCTCGACCAGGTGCGAGCCGGCTTCGGCCGCCTCGAGGATGGCAGGCAGGCGCCGGAAGTCGCTCGATGTGATGAGGAAGAGCTGATCGTTCGACAACACGTAGTCGACCGCGTGGCCGATGGCCTCCGGCTCGACGAGCGGCTCGTACCAGCTGAGCCGCTCGTCGAGATCGCCGGCCGGCCCTGCGCCGTCTCTCCAGCGGCGCCTGGCGATCGACTTGATGGCCTGGGTGGCCACGTTGCGTTCCGCACAGAGCTCCAGCAGCCTGTAGACGGCCCGGCGGTAGTCGTCGTTCTCCAGCAAAGCGTGGTTCACCGGGAAGAGAACCGAGTCGTAGTCGTACCTCTCGAGGCTCCTTTGGTGCATCGCGGCGATCCGAAGACCGTGCCCGGTGACCCCGACATGGCTGACGAGTCCCTCGTCCCTCGCCGCCAGCAAGGCCTCGAGGGCTCCGCCCGCACCGTGGACGACTGCCCACTGCTCCTCCTCGACGAGATTGTGGAGCTGGATCAGATCGACGCGGTCGACTCCAAGCCGGGCGAGCGACTGCTCGAGGCTGCGGCGGGCACCATCGGCGGTGCGCTCTCCCGTCTTGGTCGCGATGAAGAACCGTCCCTTGTGGCTGGCCAGCCACGGGGCGAGCCGCAGCTCGGCGTCGCCGTAGCTGGCGGCGGTGTCGAGGTGGTTGACACCGTGAGCGAGCAGGAGAGGCAGCACTTCGTCGGCTCGTTCCTGGCTCACCCCACCGAGCCCGGCCGAGCCGAAGATCACCCGGCTGCTCTCGTGGCCGGTCCTTCCGAAGCTCCGCTTTTCTATCATCGAGCCCGAGCGTAGGGCCCTCGTCCGAAGAAGGCGGCGACCTTCAGCCGCCGGGCGAGCCGGCCGGCCATGATGTGAGCAAGAGCGACCGCTAGAGAAAGGTGCCCGAGTGCCAAGCCAAGCCCCCCGCCATCGGAGCAGCTTCACCGACGAGGCCATCGACGAGTACGCCGCCTTGCACTCCACGCCACCCGACCGGCTGCAGGTCGAGCTGCAGGAGATCACCAAGGACAAGACGGGAGAGGCCGCCGGGATGCAGATCGGCGACGACCAGGCAGTCCTGATGGAGATGATCGTGCGGGCGATGGGAGCGCGCCGCGCCATTGAGATCGGCACCTTCACCGGCTACTCGGCCCTGGCGGTGGCACGAGGACTCGGCGAGCAAGGGCGGCTCCTTTGTTGCGACCTGAGCGAGGAGTGGACGGCGATCGCCGCCAAGGCCTGGGAGAAGGCCGGCGTGGCCGAGCGCATCGAACTGCGGATCGGCCCCGGCGTCGAGACGCTGCGCTCCCTGCCGAGTGAAGAGCAGTTCGACTTCGCTTTCATCGACGCCGACAAGCCCAGCTACGGCACCTACTACGAGGAGGTGCTGCTTCGCTTGCGAAAAGGAGGCCTCATCCTGCTCGACAACATGCTGCAGGGCGGCCGGGTGCTCGACCCCTCGGCCGATGACGAGTCGACGCGGGTCATCCGCTCCTTGAACGCCCGCATCGTCGCCGACGAACGTGTGAAGGTCGTGCTCTTGCCGATAGGTGACGGGGTGAGCGTCGTTCAGAAGCTCTGACGCAGACCGCTCGGCGGGCGGGCGAGAGGCCAAAGTGTTACGCCGAATATTGCAATCTCGCTAAGAGACTGGCTTGGGCGCGCCAGTACTAAGTACGGTGTCTGAGTGCTTTACCCAGGCGGGAAGACTGGTAAACGCGCGCGGAGGGAGGGTGCTTGTACTGTGAGCAGCACTTTTCTGAGCCGTGCCCGAGTAGCTGGTGCGCTGGCTCTCGTCGCCTCGCTGGTAGGAGTCGCGACCTCGATCGCGCCCGCCCGAGCTGCGACAATCGGCGGCGCGAAGGCGCGCATCCACGCTCTGGAGGCCGCGATCGAGCACGAGAGCCTCGTGATCCAGGGCCTCGTCCAGAAGGAGAACGACGTCCGCCTGCGGCTGCAGGTAGTTCAGGCGAAGGTAAGCGCCGAGAAGGTGAAGCTGACCCGTGATCGCAAGTCACAGGCAGCCGCGGCGGCTCACCTCCGCCAGGTGGCTATGAACACCTACATCTATGCAGCCTCGGGTGCCGCAAACAACCCGATCCTCGGTTCCCAAAGCGCCTCGGCCGCGGCAGAGCAGCAGGCCTACTCCGGCGTCGCGAGCGGGATGCTGTCGAGTGCCATCGCGGGCTTCAAGAACGCCGAGTATCGTACCCGGACCACCGAGAGCTCTCTACGGACCTCCGAGGTCCGTCTGAGCGTCGACCTGTCGAGCTTGCGCTCAGCCCAGCAGCAGGCGAACGGCGCTCTGGCCCACCTGGACTCGTACCTGAAGGGTGCCAAGGGCAACCTCGTCCAACTCATCCTTGCTCGCCAAGCCCGCCAACGGCATCTGAGGGTGCTGGCGGCGGAGCGCCGGCAGGCGCTGCTGTTCAAGAGGCGGCAGGCCGCGGCGCGGCGAAAGGCTGCCCAGACACCCGCGCAACCACCGACGACGGTGCCGCCGTCGCAGCCGCCGGCGCCTCCGCCGCCTCCGCCACCCACGCCGTCGGGTGCCTATACCAACCCCCTCAGCGGGATAAGCGGCCTCAGCCCGGAGCGGGTCGACCAGGGTGTCGACTACAGCGGATTCGGGCCCATCTATGCCATCGGGAACGGCACGGTCCTCTCGACGGTGAACAGTGGCTGGCCCGGAGGCACCTTCATCGCCTACCGCTTGACGAGCGGTCCCGGTGCCGGGTTGGTCGTCTACGCGGCAGAGGACATCCAGCCAGAGGTCTCGGTCGGCCAGCAGGTCACCGCCGGTACGGTCCTCGGCCAGCTCTACGGCGGTCCGGACGGCATCGAGACCGGCTGGGCGGACGGCTCGGCTCTCGGAGAGACGATGGCGATGGCGTACGGCCAGTTCTCAGGCGCCAACTCGACGGCCTTCGGCTACAACTTCTCACAGCTGCTGCAATCCACCGGTGCGCCCGGTGGTGTCCTGCAGAACAACCCGCCGACGGGCAACCTGCCGAGCGGCTGGCCTTCCTGGTAGGGGGCTCGAGGCTCGCTCTATTCCTTGGCCTTGGCGAGCAGCAGATGAGCCTCGCAACGACCACCCGCCGCCCAAGAGAAGCGAGAGGCTCCCATCACCTCGAGCTGCTGGCTGACGCCGGAGCCCGCGGGCTGCCGAGAGCGCCCCGCAGCTGCACTCCCGGTCTCCTACCCGGCGCGAGCCACGAACACGAAGCTGCCCAAGAGAAAGAGGCTCTTGCAGCGGAGGGCGCCAGGGAAGGCCCACGGGCCATCCGTCTGGCATCGACGCTGCCTGTCTCAGGGGAGGCGCGCTGTCCGAGCGCAATGGGCGCTGTCCTGGCTGGACGGGTTTCTCCGCCGCGCACCAGGGTCGCCTCCTCCGCGACCAGCTGCCCGGCGATGGCTGCAGCAGGAGCCCGAGCTCCGGGTGAGAAAGAGCAGGCCGGCCCGCCGGGTGAGGCGCGACAGCTGGTTGGCGAGAAGGAAGGCCAGCCCGATGAACGGTCACGAACGCCTTTGCGAAGGCGGCCCAGCCCATGGCCGTTCTAGTTCGATGTGTCTCGAGAAGGCGGCGCCGCGGCGCATGGGGTCGACAAGCGGCGCGCCACAGGTCGGTCCGGTGGCGCCGGATGCAGAGACATCGAGGGCTGGCCCGTTGAGCGAGAGCTCGACACTCTCGCGGCCCCTTCCGGCCAGGCGTGGTCAGCTGCCCGCGGCGAAGCTGATCGGAACGGTCACCTGGTTTCCGGCGGCATCGCCGAAGGAGATGCCACAGGTGAGGCCGGCAGCCTTCTGCTTGGCGGTCGGGGGGCACGGATAGCTCCGAGCGTCGACAGCTGCGCTGTGACCTGCGCTGTCGGTACCTTTGGCGGGCGGTCCGATGACGCCCGTCTTCACGACGAAGGTGGCGTTCAGCTTGCCGGAGGCGGAGGTCGTGGCGGTCCTCGAGAGAGGGTCCGAGCAGCTGACCGGGACCTTGTTGCCGGCCAGGGGGACCGTCGGCTGAGAGTTCGAGCTGCTGCACTCGGCCAGGCCGCCGTAGCTGCCGGCCGCGAAGCCCGTGCCGGTCACCTTTACGACTTGGCCGTTCTTGAGACACGTACCGGGTGTGACCGTCATGGTCGCCTTCTTGGACTTGGCCGACGTCGCCTTGGAGACGCACTGGGAGCTGGAGACCGCCACAGTCGTCGTAGTCGTGGTGCCTTTCTTGGGCACGGGGGCAGGAGCGCTGTGAGGCTTGGCGGCACTGGAGCTGCAGGCCGCCAGGAGCGCACCTGCAGCCAGCAAGCTCGCCGCCAGGAGAGAGGTCCTGCCTGCGGGCTGGTTCCATCGAGTCTTCGAGTTGCTCATCAGTACATCTTCTTACTAGCCGGATCGATCGCGCGCCCGGCCCTGGGGAGAGGTGCCGCCGCCCCTCGTTCGCGGCCTTCAGAGTTGGTGTCGCACTCCGGGGCGGGCGACAGCGCCGTCGCGTCTCAGGGCCATCTGACCTAGGTCGTCGTTCGCGCACCGAAGTGCACTCTCTGCTCGGTCCCGAGCATCACGACGACCGGCCAGAGCTACACAGGACGAGGTGAGCACCTCTGTCACGTCACCCACGAGGTCGTCTTCCCCCTCGCAGGGATCGACCACCTCTGCCGGGCACCTCTCGGCCGAGAGCGCGGCTTTGAGCTGCTCGGTCCCGAAGCGGGCCGGCCTGTCGCGGTCTTCGAGCACGATGGTCGCAGCGCTCGGGTCGTAAGGGGCCTCGCGGGCTTGCGACGCCGCCCATCGGTCCGAGCCGACTTCGGCTCCGACCTCGTTGCCGACAAGCCCGCTCAGCCGGCCCACCCGGTGAGCCGTGACGCCTAGCGGTCGAGCTCAGCGCGTTGGTGGTGGCTCGATGCTCGCACCTGGGCCATCCTGCGGGCGGCTCCGGCACCGTCTGTCCCGGTGTCGACCGGGGCGAGCCGGCCCGCCCGACCTGAAGGGACTCCAGGGCGCCCTCGCGCCACGAGCGGTAGGCGGTCTGCCTGTTCACGCCTAGCCGGTCAGACAGGTTCACCTCCCCATGCCGGTGCACACGTTCGCGCCCTCGTGAGCCCGCGATGGCCGGCAGTCGGCAGCCTGACGGTGGGGCCCGTCTCCTCGGGGGGACGGCTCGTACATGGACGGCGGAGCTGATCACTGAGAGCAGCCACCTGGCGGGGTGTGCCATCTACCATTCGGCGATGGACAGGGCTCTTCTCGACCGATCTCTTGAATATGTTGACTCATGGCTGGAGTGGCGTTGCAGGAGGACCGAGCTTCCAGGTTGCGCCGTAGCGGTCTGCTTGAAGGGCAAGATCCTGCTCTCTGCCGCCTACGGCAAATTCGATCTCGAGAGCGGCCGCCGGCTGGCGCCCGATGGTGTCTTTCGTATCGCCTCGCACTCGAAGAGCTTCACAGCGACTGCCCTGATGCAGCTGGTCGAGAGAGGCCGGCTTCGCCTCGACGAGCCGGTTTCGGCCTATCTCACCTGGATGGCCCGCCACGCCGACCGGCGATTTCGCCGGGTGACCGTTCGCCAGCTCCTCTGCCACGGTGCCGGTGTCACCCGCGACAGCAATGACGCAGACTTCTGGCAGATGGCGCGGCCGTTTCCCGACGCTGAGGAGCTGCGCCAGCTGGTTCTGGCCGGTCAGCTGGTGACGGACGCGAACGTCGCCTTCAAGTACTCCAACATCGGCTACGGCCTGCTCGGCCTGCTGGTCGAGGAGGTGGCCGGGCAGAGCTACCGCGACTACACCGAGGAGCACATCGTGGCCCCGCTCGGCCTCGAGGCGACGGTGGCGGAACCGAGCGCCCACCAACCGAAGGCCGTGACCGGCTACACGAGGCGGGGAGGAGACGGCCTCCGACGCCCCGTCCCGCCCGTCGACACGCGGGCTTTGGCCCCCGCAACCGGCTTTGCCAGCAGCGCGCCCGATCTCTGCCGCTATTTCTCGGCTCACTTCGTTGGCTCGCGCCGGCTCTTGAGCGATGAGGCGAAGCGGGAGATGCAACGGGTCCACTGGCGGGTGCACCGTCCGGCTGCGGGCGAGCAGGACTACGGACTCGGCCTCATGCTGCAGAGGCTGAAAGAGCGCCAGGCGTTTGGGCACGGCGGAGCCTTTCCGGGCCAGATCTCCCACACCCTGGCAGTCCCGGGCGACGGCCTCGTCGTCACGGCCCTCACCAGTTGCATCGATGGGCCGGCCAGCGAGATTGTCCGAGGGGTCTACGGGGTGATCGACCATTTCCAAAATGGGGCGGGGAAGCGGACTTTGCCCGGGCTTCGCACCTTGGAGGGCCGTTACGCCAACTTGTGGTCCATAGTCGACCTCGTCGTCGCCGGGGATCAGATCTCGGCTGGTCAACCGGACAGCTGGGCGCCCCTCGAGGATCCCGACCGGCTCGCGAAGCTCGGGAGCCGGAAGCTCATGATCCTCGACACGAGCGGTTACGGCTCCAGCGGCGAGGAGATCGACTTCGAAGTCAAAGATGGGGAGGTGATCTCTGTCCGCTGGGGTGGAACCACCTGCTGGCCGGAGTCGTCCTGGTCGGCGGTAGAGCGCCGCCTGCTGGGCAGGCCAGGTCGGGCAGCTCGCCGACGCTGATCGCTCGGGCCGGCAGTACATCTTGCCGCCTATATAGTGATACCTATGAAATCGCCCGGAGCCGGTGCAGCCGAGGTTCTCCCTGACATCGTCATCACCATGGTGCGGCGCCGGCGCCGTGACATAAGCCTCACGTCCAGCTCCGTTCTCGGCCGCCTCGACCACGCAGGCCCGCGGCGACTCGGCGAGCTGGCCCAGGCAGAGAGGGTGACCCAGCCTTCGATGTCGGCCATCGTCGCCCACCTCGAGTCCCTCGGCCTGGTCGAGCGAAAGAGCGACCCCTCAGACGGGCGGGCGGTCATGGTCGGCCTCACGCCGGCTGGGCGGAAGTACCTGCGAGGGCGGCGGCTCGACGCGGCAGCCGGCTATCGCAGCCTCATCGCCGAGCTGAGCCTCGACGAGCGAGCGGCTCTCGAGGCTGCTGTCCCCGCCCTCACCCACCTGCTCGAGCTGGCGACCGCCCCGGTGCAGTCGGCCGAGGTCGAGGCGGTGAGCCGATGAGGCGTCCGCCAGGCGAGCGTTCGCTCAGGCTGCTGGACACGGGCGGAGCGCCCGTCACGAGTGAAGCCGATCGCTACAAGGGAAAGTGGCTGACGCTCTCGAACACCACGCTCGGTGTCCTGCTCGTGACGATCAACTCCTCGATCATCTTGATCGCCCTGCCCGACATCTTCAGGGGCGTGAAGCTGAACCCGCTCACACCTTCGCACTCGAGCCTGTTCCTCTGGCTCCTCATGGGCTTCATGGTGGCGACTGCAGTCCTGGTCGTCTCCTTCGGCCGGCTCGGAGACATGTTCGGCCGGGTGCGCATGTACAACCTGGGCTTTGCGGTTTTCTCCTTCTTCTCGATCATGCTCTCGATCGACTGGATGACAGGCACGGCCGGGACCCTCTGGCTGATAGTCATGCGCATCCTGCAGGGAATCGGCGGCGCGCTCCTCTTCGCCAACTCCTCCGCCATTCTCACCGATGCCTTCCCCTACGACCAAAGGGGCCTCGCCCTCGGTGTGAACCAGGTGGCGGCCATCGCCGGATCGTTCATCGGTCTCATCGTCGGTGGCCTCCTCGGCCCGGTCGACTGGCGGCTCGTCTTCCTCGTCTCGGTCCCCGTCGGGGTCATCGGCACCATCTGGGCCTACTTCAACCTGCACGACAAGGGCGTCCGTACGCCCTCGACCATCGACTGGTGGGGCAACGTCACCTTCGGCATAGGCCTCATCTCTCTTCTCGTCGGCATCACCTATGGCATCCAGCCCTATGGCGGGTCGACCATGGGCTGGACGAACCCGGTCGTCATCGGAGAGCTGGCCGGCGGCGTCGTCATGCTCATCCTGTTCAGCTTCATCGAGACGAGAGTGCCGAACCCGATGTTCCGTCTCCCGCTCTTTCGGATCCGGGCCTTCACAGCCGGCAACCTGGCGAGCTTGCTGGCAAGCGTCGGACGGGGCGGGATGATGTTCATCCTCATCATCTGGCTACAGGGGATCTGGCTCCCGCTCCACGGCTACAGCTTCTCCTCCACGCCGCTTTGGGCCGGCATCTACATGGTCCCGCTCACGGCCGGCTTCCTCCTCGCCGGCCCGATCTCCGGCTATCTGTCCGATCACTTCGGTGCCCGACCCTTCGCGACCGGTGGCATGATCGCCGCCGTAGCGAGCTTCGTTCTGCTCACCTTCTTGCCCTACGACTTCTCCTATGTCTGGTTCGCTCTCTTGCTGCTCATGAATGGGCTGGCCATGGGGCTGTTCGCCTCGCCCAACAGGGCGGGCATCATGAACAGCCTGCCGGCCAACCAGCGAGGCGCCGGCGCCGGTATGTCGGCCACCTTCCAGAACTCGGCCATGGTCCTTTCCATCGGCATCTTCTTCACCCTCATCATCGTCGGGCTCTCCTCGCACCTGCCGGGCGCCCTCGAGCACGGGCTGGCCGCCCAGGGAGTGCCTCGCTTCAAGGCGCACCAGGTCTCCCACCTGCCGCCGACCGGGGCGCTTTTCGCGGCCTTTCTCGGCTACAACCCGATTCGGACGCTTCTCGGCCCAACCCTTGTTCACCTCGGTCACGCCAGGGCGGCCTACCTGACGGGACGGCGCTTCTTTCCTCACCTGATAGCGCCGCCGTTCATGACCGGTCTTCGCCTGGCCTTCTACTTCGCGGCGCTTGCCTGTGGCGTCGCCGCCATCGCATCCTGGATGCGAGGGAAGAAGTACGTCCACATCGAAGAGGAGGCTCCCGAGGCTCCTCGCGAGCTACACGAAGAGCCGGCGAGCGAGCAGCTCGGGACCTGATCCTGCGCTCCACCGTCTGGCGCCAGAGCGCGCCCGACGGTGGCGGGGCTGCCAACGGTCTTTTGGCATCGGTCGCTCGTGGCGGCAGATGTGCGAGCATCCTTCGATGGCTGAGCTTGTCGTCCTGAGCGAGGAGGAGATAGAGGCCGTCATGGACCTCGACGATCTGGCGGCAGCGCTCGAGGCAGCCCTGCGCTCGATCGCCTTGGGCGAGGTCTCCGTCCCCCCTCGCTCGGCAGCGAGCACCTCACGGGGCCTGCTCGCTGCCATGCCCGGCTTCGTTCCCCACGTGGGGCTCGGAGCGAAGCTGGTCTCGGTCTATCCCGGCAATCGGGTCCGTGGTCTCTCCTCTCACGAGGCGGTCATCGTTCTGTTCGACGAGGAGACAGGAGCGCCCTGCGGTCTGTTGGCCGCCTCCTACCTAACTGCCATCAGGACGGCGATGACGGCTGCTGTGACCGCCCGGGCGCTTCATCCGGAGCCGTCCGAGGTGGCGGTGCTGGGCGGGGGAGTGCAGGCAGCCGCGCACCTCGACGCCTTCGCCCACCTCTTTCCTGCGACTCGGCTCCGACTGGCCGCCCGTTCCCGGCAGGCAGCGGTCGAGATTGCAGCACCGAGGAGGAGAGTCGAGATCTTCGAGTCGTTCCAAGCGGCGGTGGACGGAGCAGACGTCGTCTGCTGCACCACCGACGCCGAGACTCCGATACTCGACGACAGCTGGATCCGACGGGGCTGCCACGTGAGCTCGGTCGGATCGGGGCGGGAGGTGCCCCCGGCCACGGTCGATCGTGCTGAGGTCTTTGTCGAGTCGGTGGCGGCCCTCCTGGCGCCGCCGGCGGGGACGATGGAGCTGAGCGGGCGGGAGCGAGAGAGCGTGAGCGAGATCGGAGAGGTGCTGGCGGGCCGAAGGCCACGGCCGGAGGAGGGATCGGTCACGTTGTACAAGTCGATGGGACACGCGGCCGAGGACCTGGCGGCCAGCGCAGTGGCGCTGGCGAGCGCCAAGCGAAGCGGTGTCGGGCGGATCGTATCGATCTGAGCCGGCCGGGGGCCTCGCCTTGCCTCAGCCCGGCGTGGAGCGGCCGGGTGGCGCTCTGGCGACTCACAGCGCTCCTCCCCGCTCGCGCGGCCAGTTTCCCAGGCTCCCCCATTGCGGCAGGCTGCGGCCCAGCGCCGAGACAGGACACCCAGCTCGCACGAGGGTAGGAGGCCCCGGCTGACGAGGAGTTTTCGGGGCGAGCTGTCGGGCATGGCCGGGACAGGCCGGCGCTCAGGCGTGCATTGTGTAGCTAGCCGTCCACTATCTCGTAGCCAAGCTGTAACACGGCGCTGCTAAAGATCTCTGGTGGGCCGGTCGATGTGTGACCGGAGCTGGTTGAGATCCCGGGGGCTGGTGCTTTGCGTGCAGTTCGATTGATAGGCGCGGTCGTCGCGGGGACGGTCGTGGCGGCCGGTCTTCTCGTTGCGGGCGGTTCAAGCTCCGCAGGGGCGGCGGTGAAGAGCGGGAGGGGCATAGCTGATCTGGCTCTTGCCAACGTGGGGCGTCACGCCTGTGCTCGCAACAGTCTCGGTGGCCGCGGCTATGGCAGCAGCTGCACCGGCAACGGGGGCCGGCCGGAGTACTGGTGCGCTGACTTTGCAAAGTGGGTCTGGCAGCACTCCGGCGTTCTTGACACCACTGAGCTGACCCCGGCGGCCGGCAGCTTCTACCTCTACGGTCTGCAGAACGGCACTCTGACCGGGACGCCGGCCGTCGGCGATGCGGCAGTCTTCAACTACTACGGCAACGGCGTGGCCGAGCATGTCGCCATCGTGACGGCTGTCAACGCCGACGGCACCATCGAGACGACAAGCGGCGACTGGGGTGGTCACGGAGGAACCGAGGCTGGCTTCTCCTCCACGTCCAGCGTCGTGCTGAACGCACCGGCGTACGTGGAGGCGGTCGGCAAGGTTCCGCCCCAGATGGGCATGGTGCTGAGCGGCTTCATAGCTCCGGTCGGGGTGCCGGTCACTCCGGTGGTAGGCGGCATGCAGGTGGCGGCGGGCACCACGATTGCCGCCGGCCAGAGCATCACCTCGCCGAACGGCCTCTTCTCGCTCGGTCTTTCCGCCAGCGGGGCGCTCGAGGAGACCGCCGGCTCGCGGGTCATCTGGTCGACCGGCAACTCGGGACAGCCGGGGGACAAGGCGGTGCTGCAGGCGGACGGCAACCTGGTCCTCTATTCCGAGACAGGACAGCCGCTTTGGAGCACTCGGACCGGGGAGAGCTCCGGCAACTCTCTTTGGGTGAGAGACGACGGATCGCTCGCCATAACGACTTCGGCCGGTAAGACGCTCTGGGCCAGAGCGCCGTCGGCGACGAACCTGCCGGTCGGCGCTTTGCTCACGGTCGGTCAGGCCCTCGTGGCCGGCTCTGGCCTTTACCAGCTCGACATGCAACGTGACGGGAACCTGGTCGAGTACAGTGCCGGCCGGGCGCTTTGGGCGAGCCGCACCACCCGTGACTATGGCGCCTTCGTGAAGATGTACCCGAACGGCCTTCTCGCTCTCCTGTCGAAGACCTATCGGGAGCTGAAGGCCTGGGGTCACCTCCACCGCTCAGGCTTTGCCGAGCTGTCGCCGACGGGCGCCCTGGTGGTCCGCAACCGGACGTCAGTCTGGTGGACGAACAAGGTCTGAGGAGTCCGAGGCGCGGCTCTTCGGTCAAGGATTCGCTGCTCCAGATCGGCATCTAGGCGCCGTCGGAGCGCGGGCCCCGCCAGCTGCCGAACGGTTCATCGACCTGTCCTCAGCTGCCCCGATGGTGGGTGCGTGGTTGTGACATCGTGCCGAGGGCCGGCGAGCTTCAGTGGAGGTCGCCTGCCTGCCAGATGGCAGTCTGCGCTCGAGCGACGACCGGAGGGGCACCACGGGTGGATGGTTCAGTGAGGGGCGGGGACTCTCCTTGGCCACCCGCGAGGACTTTTCTTGGGGCTTGCG
>JAJZLV010000093.1 GCA_021803215.1 Actinomycetes bacterium
GATCCAGGCCGCCGGAAGCCCCAGCACCTCTTTCACCCCGAGGGTGTAGTGGCCGGCATCGACCGGCCGGGCCAGTCCGGCCTCTCTGGCCAAAAAGGCGTTCACGCCGTCACAGGCGATCACGACGCCGGCAGAGATCTCGCCCGCCGGCCGGTCGGTCCTGACACCGACGACCTGCCTGCCCGCCCGCAGGAGCCCGGTGGCCGTGGTGGCGGTGACGAGGACGGCTCCGGCCTCGGCGGCCTGGTGGGCCAGCCAGGCGTCGAAGCGGGGCCGGAGCGCCGTGGCCCCGTTGAACGGCTCCTCGCCCCAGGACTTGGAGCGGAAGTCGACGGCGAGTGACTGATGGCCTGTGAGCATCATCGTCACCCGCCGGGTGACCCAGCGCTCTATGGGAGCCTCCGCCCGCCAGCCCGGCAGGAGGGCGTCGAGCACTCGTCCATAGACGACCCCGCCGTAGAGGTTCTTCGCTCCGGGGAACGGCCCCCGCTCGAGCAGGCAGACCGAGAGGCCGGCCCGGGCGAGGACGAGGGCGGCGGCCGAGCCGGCCGGGCCCGCCCCGACGACGACGACGTCGAAGCTCTCAGCCATCGGCCCCTCTCTCTCCGAGCCGCTCGGCGAGGGCACTCAGGGTCTCTGGCCCGTCGCTCACTATCGAGAGATCGGCCAGGGCGGCCATCGGACAGCTCGGGTCTGTGTTGACCGAGACGACATGAGCCGGCTCGCCGAGGCCGGCCACATGCTGGGCCGCGCCCGAGACGCCGAATGCCAGGTAGAGCCTCGGGTTCACGCTGACGCCCGTCGTCCCGATCTGCCGGCGATGATCGAGCTCTCCGCCGTCTGTCACCACCCGGGTGGCACCGACCGAGGCTCTGAGATGGCGGGCCACCTCGAAGGCGGCGGCGATGGCCTGCCTGCTCGCCGCACCTGCCCCCAGCCCGAGGATGCGGGGCGCCTCTGCCAGATCGACGCTCTCTGGGTCCGGAGCTACCACCTCGAGAACGACCGGATCCTCGCCCCCTGGCAGGCTCCGCCCGCTGGTCGGCCTGGCGCCGGCTCTGGGCTCTGTTGCCAGCGGAGGGGCTGACGGGTCGTAGGTGGCGACGTAGGCGTCCTCGCAAGAGAGCTCGACGAGCTGGCGACCTCCCCGGCGGACGACGGTGGCCCGGCCCGGCGAGAGGCCGATGACGCCCGCCAGGAGCGGGCGTCCGAGCCGGCTGGCGAGGCGGGGCCCCAGGTCCCTCCCGTCTGGGCTGGCCGGCAGCAGCACCGCTCGCTCGGGCGAGAGCCGGGCCGCCAGCGCCCGGGCGTAGGCCGCCGGAGCGAAGGGGCCGAGCTCGAGCCTCTCGAGCGCGAGGCTCGAGCCGCTCGAGGAGGCGAGGTAGGCCACCGCCTCCTCGGTGCCGTCGCCGACCACGAGCGCCCTGCCGGCAAGGAGGGCGGTCTCCCGGGCGCCGTAGCAGAGGGAGCCTCCTCGCACCGGGATGACGGCGATCACAGCTCCGCCCCGACTCGCTCACCTTCGATGACGGCCGCATGGGCTCGCCGGGGAGCGACGCAGTCGCCGATCCGGCTCAAACTCACGCCCGCGAGCGACGCCTTCAGCTCGAAGTAGAGCTCGTCGGCCGGCAGGGCCGGGAGGGCGAGCACCACCCAGTCGACCTCCCTCTCCTCTTTCCTCCCGGTCGGGTGATGGAGCAGCCGGAGGGTGCCCTCCGAAGCGCCCATCACCACCCGGTCCGTCGAGCAACCGATCCCCTTGGCGACGGCCCGGTAGGAGAAGTTTTCGAGATCGAGGGTGATGCCGAGATCCTGGCCCACGACCATGGCCGGCGTCACTATCTCGACCCGACAGCCCCGGTCGGCCAGGAGCTCGGCGACGCTCGTCGCCTGGTGGAAGCCGATCTCGTCGACCACGATCACCCGGCCGGCGGGCTGGGCGGTCTGATCGAGCACCTCCGTCACGTCGGCCACCTGCAGCCCGCTGGCTCCCTCCTGCCACCAGGGCCGTGAAGGCTTCGAGCCGGTGGCGAGCACGACGGCGTCGGCGCCCTCGCCGGCGACGAGGGCCCCGTCGGCCCGGGTGCCGAGCCGCAGCTCGACGCCGAGCTGGCGGCACTCTTGCAGCTGATTGCGCACGAGGTCGCCGAACTCCGCCCGGTTGGGGACGGTGGCGGCCAGCCGGACCTGGCCGCCCGGCTCCTCCCTTTCCTCGATGACCCTCACGTCGTGGCCGCGCCGGGCCGCTGCCAGGGCGCACTGCAGTCCGGCTGGACCGGCCCCGACTATCAGGACCCGCTTGGCCGGGCCGGAGGCTGGCCGCTTCGATGGCGCCTCCGACTCCCGGCCCGTCCGCGGGTTCTCGATGCACCCGAGCCAGCGGTTGAGCCCCATGCGCCCGACGCACTCCTGGTTGCACGAGAGGCAGAGCCGGATCCGCTCCGGCTGCCCGGCCCGGGCCTTGGCTGCGAACTCGGCGTCCGCGATCTGGCCCCGTACCACCCCGACCAGGTCGCAGGTGCCCGCGGCCAGAGCCCGTTCGGCCTGGAGAGGGTCCTTGAAGCGCCCGACGCCGACGACCGGGAGGGAGACCGACGACCTGATGGCCGACGGCACGTAGGAGCCATAGCCCGGCGGCACGTGCATGGAGGCCTCGATCATGAACAAGGTGGCCGTCGCCACCCCGATCGAGGTGTTGATGTAGTCGGCCACGCCGTGCGCCTCGACGAGGCGGGCCAGCAGCACCGCCTCGTCGATGGTGGTCCCCCCTTCGATCAGCTCGTCGCCGCACAGCCTCACTCCGATCGCCAGCTCCGGCCCGACGGCTCCCCGCACCGCTTCGAGCAGTTCGAGCAGCAGGCGGGCCCGGTTCTCGAGGGAGCCGCCGTAACCATCGGTGCGCAGGTTGGTCGCCGGCGAGAGGAAGCCTCGCACGATGGAGCTGTGCGAGCACTGCAGCTCGACGCCGTCGAAGCCCCCCTCTTTGCAGTGGCCGGCCACCGTGGCGTAGCCGGCGACGATCTCTCGGATCTCGCCCTCGTCGACCGCCCGCGGCACCTCGCGAAAGAGCGGGTCCGCCACGGCTGAGGGGGCCCAGACGGCCCGGCGGGTGTACATCGACGATGACTGGCCGCCGTTGTGATTGATCTGGGCGAAGATCGGCGTCCCGTGGCGGTG
>JAJZLV010000146.1 GCA_021803215.1 Actinomycetes bacterium
CACCCGCCCGATCCGGCTAGCTGTCGAGCCAGAGCTCCGTCGGCCACGTCGTGCCGCCGAGGAAGCTGAGTCCCCTCTTTCCCCCGGGCGAGGTGGGGTTGTTCCAGTTCTGGAGCGACTTGGTCGCCGCCAGGTACCAGACGTCGCGCCCCATGTAGATGTAGGGGAGGTCGACGGCCAGCCGGTCGTCTAGCTCCTGGTAGGCCGCCTTTTGCACGGCCGGGCTGGTCGACTGGCGGGCCCGGTCGAGGGCGGACTGTATCTTCGGGTCCTCGTTGCGGGCGAAGTTGATCGGCCCCGAGGTGGTCGCCCAGAAGACGTAGTTGAGGTCCGGGTTCACGTTGGCGAACTGGCGCCACGCGAAGACCTGGTACTTGCCGAGGAGGGCGTCGTCTATGAGGGTCGCCTGCTCGACCGTGCCCACCTTCACCTGGAAGCCGGCCGCCTGCCACTGCGACTGGACGATGGCGGCATCGGTCTCGGAGGTCGTCGTGGCCGTCGTCGTGTAGGTGATCGAAGGCGGCTTGTTGCCGTGGTCCTTCATCCAGGAGGCGACGAGGGACTTGGCCTTGGCCAGGTCGAAGCCGGGATAGTGGGTGTTCGAGGCGTAAGGGCTCGGGGCGGGGAAGATGCCGTCGGTCGGCGTCGTGATGCCCTTGCCTATCACCTGGTTGAGCTGCTTCTGATTGGTGGCGTAGGCGAGTGCCTGGCGGAGCCGGATGTCCTTCATGACCGGGTCCGAGCAGTTCACCATGGCGAAGTCGATGTCCGGCTCGCCGACCGGGAGCTCGTTGTCTCCGACCGCCCAGAGGCTCGAGTTGTGGGAGATCTCGATGATCGAGGGGTCGTCGTCGGTGTGGATCAGCTGCACGGTCCCAGAAGCGAGGGCCGAGTAACGAGTCGGGGGGTCGGGGATCGGCTTGAAGGTGAACGAGTCCACGTAGGGGAGCTGGTTTCCGCGGGCATCCTTGCGCCAGTAGTGCGGGTTCTTGGTGAGCGAGAAGTGGGAGCCGACCACCCAGTCGACCACCTTGAACGGCCCTGTCCCGATCGGGTGGGTGTTGAAGGTGGTCTCGCTCTTGGTCCAGGCCTTGGGCGAGAACATGTAGGCGATCTGACCGCCGATGTAGCCGGCCAGCCAGTAGTCGAAAGGCACCCAGGGCTGCTCCATGTGCACGACGATGCTGCGGGGGCCCGACTGGGTGACGGCCGTGTTGGGCGACTTCACGTTGACGTAATTCGTGAAGGCGAAGTTCGTGAGGAGCGACTTCAGGTACTCCCGCATGCAAAAGAGGAGCGCCTGGCCGTCACAGGGAGTGCCGTCGTGGAAGACGACGTTCGGCCGGACAGTGATCTCCCATCTGGTGTAGGTCGAGTTGGGCGTCACCGACTCGGCTAGGTAGGGGGCCACGGTGCCGTCGGAGAGCACGATGGTGAGGGGGTCGAAGACCGCCCGGGCGTAGCAGACGCCGGTCGCGTCAAAATGGGCCTGGGTCGGGTCCATGCCGGCCTCCTCGGCCTCTGTCGCCATGGTGACAGAGCCGCCCATCTTCGGCTTGGCGGTCGAGACCCCGATGGCCTCGGCCTGCTTCTTCGGGAGCGTGCTGAGCGTCGGGCTCGTCCCCTTGCTCGAGCTGCTGCCGCCGCAGGCCTCGAGAAGCGCTCCGCCGAGCCCGGCCGCCCCTACGGCGGCTCCCGCCTTCAAGCTCCCGGCGAGAAAGGTGCGTCGATCGATCTGTGGCACTGGGTTCCCCTCCCTTTGTTCGCGCATATTACGACTAGGTGACCGACTAAGGAAGGCCGCTCCCGGCGGGCTGCTCCGAAGGGCCCGGCGGGCGGGCGGTACGATCAGCCGGTGCACCTCGACAACCCGAGGCTGCGGCGCTCAGAGGTGCCAATCGGCGACAACGGCGCCGGCCCGGCTCTCGAAGACGAGCGCGGCCCCGCCCAGGCCGTGGCCCCCGAGCCGGACAGCGCCGGCTGGCTGCCGCCCCGCTGGTTGGCGGTCGTCGTCGGGCTGCTGCTGGTCGGGGCGGTCGTGCTCCGCTTCGTGACGCGCTCACCGCTCTGGCTCGACGAGGCGCTCACGGTCAACATCTCGAGCCGCCCCCTCGACCAGATACCCCATCTGCTCAGCCACGACGGGGCGCCGCCGCTCTTCTATGTCCTTTTGCACTTCTGGATGAAGGCCTTCGGCACGAGCGACGTGGCGACGAGATCGCTCGCCGGCCTCTTCGGCGTCATCAACCTGCCGGTCGGTTGGCTGGCCGCCTACCGGATCGGCTCCCGCTGGTGGGCTCTCGAGGAGATGGACCCGCTGACGGCGGAGGCCGCCAGGAGGCGGGGCAGGGTCGCCGCCTGGGCGGCCACCCTGCTCTTGGCGAGCTCGCCCTTTGCCATCTACTACGACACCGAGGCCCGCATGTACGGCCTCGTCCTCCTCCTCGGGACCTTGGGGGTGCTGGCTGTCACCTCGCTGCTGGCCAGGCCGGGCCTGAGGAGCGCACTTTTCGTCTTCCTCGTGGCAACCTGCCTCCTCTACACCCACTACTGGGCTCTCTACCTCTGGGGCATCGCCGGGCTCGGCGCGCTCTGGTGCGCCTGGAAAGGCCCCCGGCCGAAAGCGGCCCGCTACATGGTCGGGGCGCTCACGGCGGCCGGCCTCGCCTTCTTGCCCTGGTTCCCGACCTTTTGGTTCCAGTACCACCACACCGGTACGCCCTGGGCGGCACCGGCCAACTACACGGCGATCGTCTTCACCTTCACCCAGTTCGCCGGCGGCGACTCCGACGCCGGCCGGGCGCTCGCCCTGGTCTTGTTCGCGCTAGCCCTCCTGGCCCTCTTCGGGGCGCCTTTGAGGGACCGCTTCGTCGAGCTGGACCTGCGCTCTCGCCCGGGAGTCCGCCTCGTCACGGCGGCCGTCATCGGCACCCTTCTCGTCGCCATCGTGGCCGGCCAGATCTCGGGCAGCACCTTCGCCGACCGGTACACCTCGGTGGTCGCCTTCCCGGCCATCCTCATCTTCGGCTACGGGTTGGCAGCCATCGGCGACGCCAAGATCCGCCAGGGCGTGCTGGCCCTGGCGGTCCTCTTCGGCTTCGCCGCCTCGATCCCGAACGCCATGATCCTTCGCACCCAGGCGGGCGAGGTGGCCGCCGCTCTCAACGCCCAGGCGAAGCCGGGAGACGTCGTCGGCTACTGCCCGGACCAGCTGGGGCCCTCCGTGAGCCGGCTCGCCAAGGCCGGCCTCGTGCAGATCACCTTCCCCCGCGATGCCCCGCCCCAGATAGTCGACTGGGTCAACTACAAGGCGGTCATCGCCCGGGCCTCGCCGTACAAGTACGCCAGGTTGCTCGAGCAAAAGGCGGCCGGGCGGCCCGTCTACCTCGTGATGGCTCCCGGTTACGAGGGATTCGGCAACGACTGCCAGGACATCGCCATCGACCTCGCCCGCAACCGGAGCGAGAAGACCGTCGTTCCGGCGAAGCCCTCCGACACGCCCTTTGAGATCTACGAGGGCATGACGCTTCTGCGGTTCGCCCCCAAGTGATGCAAAGCGGGGCGCTCTCGCGCCTCGGCGGGAGGCGGTGGGCCGACTCTGCCCGGGCGGCGGTCCTGCCGTTCATCCTCACCCGGGCGGTCGTGATCGGAGCCCTGGTCTTCCTGCACTTCCTCCTCCACACGCTCCACCCGGCCGGTCCGGCCGGGTTGCGGGCGGTCGGCACCGCCCGCTCGGGACTCATGGCCTGGGACGCCGCCTGGTACGAGCGGATCGCCTCTTTCGGCTACGCCCGGGCGGGCCGCCAGTCGCTCCGCTTCTTCCCGCTCTATCCGCTCCTCGGTCACTATCTCTCCCTCCTGCCCGGCTTCAGCGTGAAGATCGCCCTTTTGACGATCGCCAACCTGTGCGCCTTCGCCGCCCTGGTGGTGCTGCACCGCCTGGTCGGCCTCGAGCAGCTGGCGAGAGGGAGCGACAGCCGCAGCCTCTACGTCTTCTCGCTCTGGCCGGCCGCCTTCGTGCTCGTGATGGGCTACTCAGAGGGTCTTTTGATCCTCCTCTCGCTCCTCACCTTCTACCTGCTGAGGACGGGCCGGCCTGCCTGGTCGGTCCTGCCCTCCCTGCTCGCCGGCGCGGCCAGGCCGGTCGGGCTCCTCCTCGTCGTGCCCGCCCTGGTCGAGGCCTTCGCCTGGTGGCGCAAGGGCAGGCGGGGCAGGAGCCACCTGCTCGGCTGGTCTGCGGCCGCCGCCGCCGCCCCGCTCGGGGCGGTCGCCTACCTCGGCTGGGTGGCGGCCCGCTACGGCGACTTCCTCCTGCCGTTCTCCCTCCAGACCTCGAGCCGTCACCGCGGTCTCATCGCCGACCCCTTCGTCACCCTCTACGACGACGGACGCGACCTCCTCTCGGGCCACCACCTGGGCACCGCCCTGCATGCCCCCTTCCTCGTCGCCTTCATCGCCCTCACGATCTATCTCTTCTTCCGGCTTCCCGCCGCCTACGGCTGGTACGCCCTCGCCACCATGGCCGTCGCCGCCACCGCGCCCAACCTCGACTCGCTCGAGCGCTACGGCCTGGCCTGCTTCCCGCTCTCGATCGCCCTGGCGTGCCTGCTCGGGCGAGGCTCGGCCGAGCGAGTGGTGCTCGGGGGCATGGCGACCGTCCTCTTTGCCATCGCCTGCCTGGCCTTCGCCGGCCTCTACGTCCCTTGAGGCTGGTCCATCGACACCCACGTCAGCTGGAAGAATGGGTGATGTGCCCGTGCCCGCCAGTGCGAAGACGCCTCCGGAAGACGTCGTCGTCATCGGAGCCGGCCCGGCCGGGCTGACGGCCGCCTACGTTCTCTCCAAGCGAGGCGGCAGCTGTGTCGTCGTGGAGGCTGACTCGGTGGTAGGCGGGATCTCGCGCACCGCCGAGCGCGAGGGGTGGCGCTTCGACATAGGCGGCCACCGCTTTTTCACCAAGGTGCCTGAGGTGGAAGAGCTCTGGCACGAGATCCTCGGTCCGGAAGACTTCCTCATCCGGCCGCGGCTCTCGCGGATCTACTACGACGGCAAGTTCTTCGACTACCCGATCCAGATCGGGAATGCCCTGCGGGGGCTGGGGGCGAGAGAGTCGATCCTCTGCGGTCTCTCCTACCTCTTGGTACGGCTCCGGCGCCCGGCCGATCGGGAGACCTTCGAGGGCTGGACGGCCGCCCGCTTCGGCTGGCGGCTCTACAGGAAGTTCTTCAAGACCTACACCGAGAAGGTCTGGGGTATGCCGGCGACCGAGATCAGGGCTGACTGGGCAGCCCAGCGGATAAAGAACCTCTCGCTCACCGGTGCCCTCGCGAACGCCCTTCGGCGTGGTCGGGAGACGAAGATCACCTCCCTCATAGAGGAGTTCCAGTACCCCCGCCTCGGCCCCGGGATGATGTGGGAGAAGGCGGCCGAGCTGGTCTGTGCCGGAGGCTCGCAGCTCCTCATGTGCTCGCCGGTGCGCCGGGTGCTCCGTGACCGGGGCGGAGCCGTGGCGGTCGAGATAGAGCGCGATGCCAGGCTCGTCTCGCTGCCGGCCCGTCACGTCATCTCCTCGATGCCCCTCGCCGAGCTCGTGACCGCCCTCGACCCGCCCCCGCCAGAGGGGGTCCTGCAAGCCGCCAAGGGGCTCAGGTTCCGCGACTTCCTCACGGTCGCCCTGGTCGTTCCATGGGAGAAGGCCTTTCCCGACAACTGGATCTACGTTCACGACAAGGTGCGTCTCGGTCGCGTCCAGAACTTCGGCGCGTGGTCGCCGGACCTTGTGAAGGAGGGGCGCACCTGTCTCGGCCTCGAGTACTTCGTGTTCGAAGGGGACGACCTTTGGACCATGGCGGACGAGGATCTCGTCGCCCTCGGCAAGAGCGAGATCGAGCAGATCGGGCTCGTGCGGGCGCGAGACGTCCAGGCAGGCTACGTCGTGCGGATGCCGAAGGCCTATCCCGTCTACGACGGGGGATATGCCGAGAGAGTAGAGACGATCAGGCGCTTTCTGGCGGCTGAGGTGCCGAATGTCCACCCGGTGGGGCGAAACGGCATGCACCGCTACAACAACCAGGACCACTCGATGCTGACGGCCCTTCTTACGGTCGAGAACCTCTTCGGCGATGACTACGACACCTGGTCGGTGAACGTCGAAGCCGAGTACCACGAAGAACAGGTGGGCAGGAGCACCGACGCCTCGGCCGGTGGCGGGACGGGGCGCGACGCCCCCATGGCGGCCTCTTTTCCGTGAGCGGAGAGGCGGCGGCCCGCCTGGCACAGATCGCCGAGTCGGCGCGGCTGCGCCGGGTGGCCATCGTCGCCTGGCGGGATCTCGGCGACCCGGAGGCCGGCGGCTCTGAGCTGCATGCCGACGAGATCGCCCGCCGCTGGGCGGCGGCGGGCATCGAGGTGACCCTTCGCACCTCCTCGGTCGCCGGTGAGCCCGAACGGGTCGGCCGGCACGGCTACACCGCCCTCAGGCGGTCCGGGCGCTATCAGGTCTTTCTCACGGCCCCGGCCGATGTGATGCGGGGACGGCTCGGCCGCCTCGACGGCGTCGTCGAGATCTGGAACGGCATGCCGTTCTTCTCGCCCCTCTGGCGCCTGGCAGGGCCGGGGCTCCCGCGGATCACCTTCCTCCACCACGTCCACGCCGAGATGTGGCGGATGGTCCTCCCGCCCCGCCTGGCCGCCCTGGGCCACGCCATCGAGTTCAGGCTGGCGCCCTTGTTCTACCGGCGAAGCCGCATAGTCACCCTCTCGGCCTCTTCCAGGCGCGAGATAGTAGAGATGCTCGGCCTGCGGGCCGACAGGGTGGAGGTCGTCCCCCCCGGCATCGACCCGAGCTTCAGCCCGGGAGGAGCGCGGGCCGAGCACCCCTTGGTGGTCGCCGTCGGGCGGCTCGTGCCCGTGAAGCGCTTCGAGCTCCTGATCGAGGCGGTGGCAGCTCTTCGTGAGAGAGGTCTGCCGCTCGACTGCGTCATAGTCGGCGAGGGCTCCGAGCGCTCCCGCCTCGAGGCCCTGCGCCACGAGCTCGGGGCCGACCACTACATCGAGCTTCCCGGCCGGCTCTCGCACGACCGGCTCGTCGCCGCCTACCGGCGAGCCTGGGTGGTCGCCTCCACCTCGCTGCGGGAAGGGTGGGGCATGACGGTGAGCGAGGCGGCCGCCTGTGGCACCCCCGCTGTCGCCAGTCGGATCGCCGGGCACGAGGACGCGGTCGTCGAGGGAGAGACCGGGCTCCTCTTCGACGACCCGGCCGGGCTCGAGGCTGGCCTGGCTGCCCTCGTCGGCGACGAGGGGCTCCGGCTCCGCCTCGGCAAGGGTGCCTACGAGCGGGCCCTCACCCTCACCTGGGACGAGACGGCCTCTGCCAGCCTCCTCCTTCTCGCCGGGGAGGCGAGACGTCTGAGCAGGTGACCGAGCGCGCCACCATGGCGGTGCGTGGCCGCCACCTGGCCGCTCTCGACGGGGTGCGGGCCTGCGCCATCTTCGGCGTCATCGCCTACCACCTCGGCTTCGGGTGGGCTTCGGGCGGCTTCCTCGGGGTCGACCTCTTCTTCGTGCTCTCGGGCTTTCTCATAACAAGCCTTCTCCTCGAGGAGAAGGCGGCCACTGGGCGGATCGCCCTCTCCTCGTTCTGGGGCCGGCGAGCCGCCCGGCTCCTCCCGGGTCTCCTGCTCATGCTCGTGGTCCTCGGGGCCTTCCTCGCCCTCTTCGGCCCCGGTCCACTGGCCGACCTCGGCCAGATCCGGGGTGACGCCGTCGCGAGCGTGCTCTACGTGGCCAACTGGCACATGCTCTTGTCCCACCAGGGCTACTTCGCCCGCTACGCGGCCCCCTCGCCGCTGGCGCACACCTGGTCCCTCGGGATCGAAGAGCAGTTCTATCTGCTCTGGCCACTTGTGGTCCTGGCCGTCTTGTCGTTCGGCCGCCGCCGCTGGCGACTCTCGGGGCTCTGGGTGGCGGGCCTCGGCGCGGCGCTCTCGGCCGGCTGGATGGCCTACCTGGCGCTCGACGGGGCATCGGTGAGCCGTCTCTACTACGGGACCGACACGCGGGCCTTCGACCTGCTCTGCGGCGCCCTCCTCGCCTTTGCCGTGGCCGCCCGAGGAGAGGTGGGGTCGAAGAGCCGGCTGCTCTCGTTCGTCGGCCCGCTGGCTGCCGGCGGGCTGGCGCTGTTCTGGTGGCGGGTCGGTGGGAGCTCCGCCGCGCCCGGGCGCCCGATGTTCGAGTGGGGCTTTTTCCTCTGCGCCCTCCTCGGCACCCTGGTGCTGGCCGACGTCCGGCGGCCCGAGCCCTCGATACTCGGCCGGCTGCTCGCCACCGCTCCTTTCGTCTTCCTCGGCCAGATCTCCTACGAGCTCTACTTGTGGCACTGGCCGGTCATCGTCGAGCTCGACTCGGCCCGCCTCCACCTCACGGGCCTCCCGCTGGCAGGGGTGCAGGTCGTCGTCTCGCTCGGCCTGGCGAGCGCCACCTACTACCTGTTCGACCGGCCCGTCCGCCGGGCGGCGATACGCGAGTGGCCGGCCTGGCTGCGGGCGGTCAGCGTTCCGTTCGGCATGGCGCTCGCCTGCCTGCTCGTCGTGGCCGGCACCGAGCCACTCGCCAGTCCCGTCGTGGCGGTCTCGGCTCCGCTGGCCGAGCGGGGCCGTCTGCCCGGAGCCGGCGGGATCATCGGGCGGCCGATCGCTCTGCGGATGGCTCTCTCGCGAGCCAATCCGCTCCGAGTCGCCCTCATCGGCGACTCTGTGATGAGGGCCGAGGCGCCGGCCGTGGCGGCGGCCCTCGGCGCCACGGGAGAGGTTCGGGTGACCGACCTCGGCTACGACGGCTGGGGCTTCACGACCGATCACGGCTGGAGGACGGGCGTGCCGGCGCTCCTGGACAAGGTCCGTCCCGAGCTCGTGATCTGCATGTGGAGCTTCGACGACACCTTCCTTCACGCCCATCCGGTTCTCTACCGGCGCTGGCTCGATGAGTTCGTCCACATCGTCCTGTCGGTGAGGAGCGTGCGGGGGATCGTCTTCGAGCAGTTCCCGGTGCTCGGTCCCCTCGAGTTCGTCCCGCCGGCCGCCGAGGGCCACATCGAGGCGGTGCGCAACAGGGACAACCGGGAGTGGAACGAGATGGTGAGCCGCCTGCCGGCCCGCTTTCCCGGCAAGGTGATCTATCTCCCCCTGGGCGGGGCGCTCACCAACGCCCGGGGCGGCTTCTCGTTCTTCCTCCCGCCCGGCGACCGCTGGAGGCTCCCACCTCGCGCCTGGGTGCGGGTGCGCTCTCGCGACGGGGTCCATCTCTGTCCGCCCGGCGCCGCCCGCTACGCGGCCGCCCTCCTCGCCGATCTGCGGAGCCTCTACCACCTCCACGCCCCGGCTCCGGGCTGGGCCACGGGCCGCTGGACGGCCGACCGGCGCTACAACGAGCCGGCCGGCAACTGCCCGGCGGATCACCCCTCCTGAGGGCTCTTCATGTTCTTGCTCGCAGCCTTGGGCCGCGCGGCCCGGCGCCTCGCGGTCTCCGCCAGGGCGTCGCCGAGAAGGATCGCCAGGCCGACGAAGGCGACCACTCCGGCGGTGTTGAGCTGGAGCGGCCAGGAAGAGCCGGGCGCCGGACGGGCGGTGAGCTGGTGGGCCACCACGAGAGCCCCGGCCGAGGCGACGAGCAGGAAGGCGATGAGCCCGCTCAGGTAGCGGGTCACCGGAAGCAAGGTCCCGAGCCCGGCGAGGATGAAGACCGCCAGGGCGCCCGCCACGGCTGCGCCCACCGGCAGGACGGCGTAGGCGATCCCTCCTGCTGCGAGCGCGAGGCCGAGAGCGCGACCAAGGCGGGGACGGCCTCCGATGGCGGCCCCGAGGAGGCCGGGCGCAGGTGAGGAGTCCACCCGGGCGGGCGCCTCTGGAGCGGGCCCGCTCCCCGCGGCGGGCAGCAGCCGTCTTTTGAGCGCCCGCCTTCCCCGCTCGGGGAAGGCGGCCAGGATGAAGCAGAAGAGGAGGAAGGCGGCTGAGAGCCCGAGGGCGGCCGAGACGAGCAGCTGCGGGTGGAAATAGAGGCTGGCAGTCAGCGTCCCCGAGGTCGCCGGGTCGACGTACCAGCCGTTCGCGAAGCCGTCGATCAGCATCGGGGGGCCGAGGCTCCTGCCCCCGAGGCTGGCGGTCCAGCCCTTGTTGTAGCTCTGGCCGAGCACCAGGAAGAAGGGCTGCCCGGCCACCACGTGGTGGAGGACGAGCTGGGCCGAGTCAGGCCCGCTCGAAGAGACCTCGGTCGTCGGAGCCGAGAGCCGCCTTGTCCCGAGGGTGCCGGCGACGGGCCGGCTCGTCCCGTTGGTTGCGAGCGGCTCGGGCGTCCCGCCCGCCGCCGAGTCGAGCACCAGCTGGTCGAGGTTGAACCCGGAGCTCTGGCCGTTCGTGGCGACGAGGCTGTGGGTGCCCTTCGAGAGGTAGATCCCCCGGGCGTCCGGCCCGCAGCCCCGGATCGAGAGGCCGCCTGAGCGCTCGGCCGTCCCGACCCGCCCGGTGATCTCGAGCCAGACCGGCTTCCGGTCGATCCGCAAAAGCCCGCGGCGACAGACCGCCGGGATCATGGCCGAGGGCCGCTCCATCGTGACGTGGATGCCGGGCACTCCCATCTCGGCGATCCCGACCGGGAGGACGATCGGCCTCTGCGAGTACCAGTTGATCGTCGTGACCGCCCTGAAGCCGGCGATGGCGAAGCGGAAGGTGCTGCCGGAGATGGGGGCGAAGGAGAGGTGCACCTTGGCGACGGCACCCGCCCGCCTCCGGTCGCGGATCGCCGGTAGGCGGACCAGCCGGCTCGCTCCGGTGTTGGAGGTGATCCTCATCGCAGTCGGGACCGAGTGGCGCCCGTCTGCCAGCACTTGCATGTTCATGTGGTCGAAGGTGATCGGGTGGGGGAGAGAGGCCTCCACCCAGGCGTGCGCCTGGGCGTAGTGGTCGAAGCCCGGCATCCAGGCGGTCTTCGGGTTGCCGTCGAAGGCGAAGGCGGCCCGGGCGTTCAAGTCGCCCGGCAGGCGCTCGTTGGAGCCGATGACGGTTCCGTTGAAGACGTTCGGCCCACCGAGCAGATCGTCGATGACGTTGTCGGGGACGAGGGCCGAGATGCGAGCAATGCCTGAGAGCGAGAAGCGCCGGCCCGTCGGCAGGTAGAAGCGGCGTGCCAGGAAGGGCTCGGGGTCGCTTCGAGGCGGGAAGGGAGAGACCCGCCGGCGGGTCATGATGATGACCAGGCGGTGCGAGAGCGAGGAGGCCCCCATCCGGCCGAGCAGGTCGGTCGGAAGACGGATCCATTCGAAGAGGTGGACGCCTGGGATGGTGACGGTGGAGAAGCCGACTCCGCTGGCGCCGGTGAGCTGACGCCCCTTCCATCCCGTGGCGTCGATCGTGATGCGAAGGACCCGAAAGCGCTGGGGCGGGAACGAGACGCGCTGGCCCGCCGGGCGCCGCGAGGCCGCCCCGAGGCGGACCGTCAGCCTCTTAGTGCCGTCGAAGCTCAGAGTCACCTTCGTGATGTAGCGGTTCTGGGTGCTCCCGAGCACCTGGCTCAGCTGCAAGTGGCTCACAAGGGTGGGCCGGGCCAGCTTCACCTGCAGCCACTGGCCCTTGGCGGAGGCGAAGGCGGCCGTCGACCAGGCGGTGTCGGGATTCCGGTCGAAAGCCATGTAGGGCCGGTCCTCCGGCGTCTCGGCGACCGAGTTGCCGTAAGAGGAGGCGGTCACGTAGACGGCGCCCTGGTACTGGGCGATCGTCTGGTCCTGCGGGCGCTGGCGGCCGAAGATGTCGAAGGGCACCTGGGTCGGGTCGTAGCTGGAGGGTCCGGTCCTGGCGGGCAGTGTCGCGCCGACGTTGTCGTTCTCCGACTCGAAGCGTTCGAGCGCCTTGCGGTTGGTGTCGGTGAGGACGTAGACGGCCCCAGGCGCTCGGGCCGCCCGGCGGGCCGCCCGGCTCTTGGGGAGCGTGCCGGCGTAGAGGATGGTCGGGTTGTCGGCCAAAAGGCCGGCGGCGGCCGCGTTCAGCACTCCAGCGCCCGAGCCGTCGAGAACGAGCGGGGCCGACGCCGGCTCGCTCCGGTAGATAGGGCGGGCATGGCTGACGGGGAAGACGGCGAGGGCCGGCGGCCAGGGCTGACCGGCCGGGAGGGAGAGGGCCTGCTCGTCGATGAAGCGGTCGCCGGCCGGCGCCACGTTGGGGCGCCGGCCCCCGAAGTCGATCGGCCGGCCGACTCCGGCCGGAGGTGGGTTGAGCGATGCCCAGGCCGCCTTGGGGAGGGGGCTGTCGTAGCGCCAGAAGGCGAGATCTGACTGCCAGAGGAGATCGCCGGCGCTGAAGAGCCGGGCCATCGGGGCGAGGGTGGAGCGCTGATAGGTCCCCTGCTGGATGCTGCGGTCGAAGGCGCCGAGGAGGTCGGCCGTGGCAAGCGAGCCGTCTATCAGCTGCTGGCGCTGGATCGAGGGGCGCTTCAACAGCCCCGGCCAGATTGGGTCGACGGTGTCGCCGTAGGTGTAGTCGGCGAAGCTCTGGCCGGGCTCGATGAGGACCCTCGTCGTGTTGCCCTTGGAGTCGAGGTACCTGGCGGCGGCGTAGTCGTAGGCGGGCAGGTGGCTCCGTCGCTCGAAGTTGCGGGCGACGGCGGCTCCGGTGAGCAGCGGGGCGGCGTTCGCCACGACCAGGGCGAGGCCGAGCGCGCCCGCGAGAGCCCCGAGCAGCCTGAGACGGCTCCAAAGCGCGGAGAGCCCGGCCCCGAGCAGGACCGTGAGGCCCAGCACGACAAGGGGAGTGGCGCGGTCCGAGGACCTGAGCGCCAGGCCCGCTGTCGTGGCGGTCATGAACGACTTGAGCCCGTGGCCGAAGAGCGAGGGATGGTCGAAGGGATGGGTTCCTACGGCGAAGACGAGGCCGACGAGGGTGATGAAGACGAAGTAGGCCCTCTCCCGCCATCTGAGGAAGGCGGCCGACGCCACGCCGAGGCTCGGCAGGAGATAGCTCGTCACGAGCAGGCCGACCCGCTCCTCGTAGGCGACGGCGGCGCCGAGCCAGGGTCCGAGGCGGTCCGAGCCGTAGAAGTACCAGTAGCCGAGACCCCGCAGGACCTCGATGGCAGTCGAAGAGCTGGCGATGGCAGGGAGGGTCTCTGTGTAGATGAGGACGTCGATCCCGTAGGCACCCTCGGTGCGCAGTCCAGCCGCCCACCAAAGGGCGGTGGCGACGGTGAGAAGGGCGATCCGCCCTGTCGTCTTGAGGGCCTCCCTGCCGCTCACCTCGCGGCTGCCGAAGACCGCCCAGATGATCCAGGCGACCGGGGCCAGGCCGGCGAAGATGATCGAGGTGGCGTTCGTCCCGCCGGCCGCGGCAGCGAGGATGGCGAAGATGGCCGGATAGCGCCAGCCGCCTCGCCTGAGGGCGAGGATGGTGAGGCCGAGCAGCCAGCCGAGTGCCGCGTAGGGCAGCAAGATGGCCGATATCCGCTCGATGTACTGCATCGAGTAGGGGCTCAGCTCGTAGGCGAAGGCGGCCAGCATCACGCCTGGGGTCGAGAGCCCGACGATGCGACAGAGGAAGGCGACGCCGGCCCCCGCCGCGAAGAGCAGGCTCGCCATCCAGAGGCGCTGGGCGATCCAGGGCGAGAGGCGGAGCCAGACCTCGAGGGCGTAGTAGAAGGGTCCCTGCGGGAACAGGTAGCCGATGTTCTGGTGGGTCACCGTGCCGCCGGCGACCGACGGGTCCCAGATCGAGAGGGCGCTCGCCAGCAGCCGTCCGGGGTCGAGGTAGAGGTACTGCTTGGTGTCGGCCGCCAGCATCCCGGGCTTGGTGAGAAGGAGCGGCACGTAGGCGGCGACCGCCAGCGCCAGCAGCTCGAGTGCCCGTCCTGGGAGTCGCCGGGACCTTGGGAGCGCTCTCACTTGGCCAGCTAGTGTACGCAACAGAGTGCTGGCTATTGGGCTCACGGGCGGGATCGGCTCGGGCAAGTCGACGGTCGCCGGCCTCCTTGTCGAAAGGGGCGCCGTGCTCGTCGACGCCGACGCCATCGCCCGCCAGGTGGTCGAGCCCGGGCAGGCGACGCTCGCAAGGTTGGTTGAGCGATTCGGGCCCGGGATCCTTGCCCCCGACGGCTCCCTCGACCGGGCGGGGCTCGCCGCCATCGCCTTTGCCGATCCGGCCGCCAGGGCGGACCTGGACGCCATCGTCCATCCCGCGGTCGGTGCCGCCATGCTCGACCGGCTCGACGAGGAGAGGGCCACGGACCACGTCGTGGTGCTCGACATCCCGTTGCTCGCCGAAGGAGGGAGGGGGCGCTACCCGGTGGCCGGGGTGATAGTCGTCGACTGCCCGGTCGACATCGCCGTCGAGCGGCTGGTGAGCCTGCGCGGGATGGAGCGAAGCGATGCCGAGGCTCGGGTGGCCGCCCAGGCGAGCCGGGAGGCGAGGCTCGCGGTGGCCGACTTCGTCATCATGAACATGGGGAGCCTCCCCGAGCTCGAGGAGATGGTCGCCCGGGCCTGGAGGTGGATAGAGGGCCTCTCGGCCGAGGCCGCGGCCGGGCAGGGTTGAACTGGCGCCCCCAGGCGGGATAATGGGGCGGTGGCGAGCTCGGGTGGAGAGGACGAGGGCCGCTCCTCCGGGGCGGACTGGTCGGCTTGGGTCGCCGACTCGGTCCTCTACGCCCACTCGAGGCGGCCGACCAGGCAGGGCGCCGCCGCCCGGGACCTCGGCTCGGACCGGCTGCGGGTCTCCGACGCCGAGCGCAACGAGGTGGCCGAGGCGCTCTCGCGCCACTACACCGCCGGAAGGCTCAACCACGACGAGCTGGAGGACCGACTGCAGGCCGCCATGACGGCGAGGACCAGAGGCGACCTCACACCCCTTCTCGCCGACCTCCCGGTCGTCGTCGAACCCCCGCCGCCCCCACCGTCCCCGCCCCGCTACGTGGCGGTGGCCGACCGGGCCTCGCGAGCCCTCCTTGCCCTGGCCGATCTGCTCCTCTTGGCCCTCCTCGTGCTGGTCGTCTTCGCTCCGGTCAACATCCCCTACATCTGGGTGGCACTCGTGGTCGCCTACCTCGTCCGGCGAAAGCTCCGCGGCAGCGGGCGGAGCAGGCGGAGGTACCACTCGCACCTGCACAGGCACGGCGCGCCTCACTGGCACGGCCCGCACGGCGCGGTGGTGGAAGAGGCCCGCCCGGTTCCTCCGGCCGGCCTTTGAGCAGCGCTTCGCCGGCCGGCAGGCCCGAGGGGCCGGCGCCGCCCCGGCGAGAAGCTGGCGGAGCCATGGCGAGCTCGGGTGAGCATCGGAGCGGGCACCGGCGTCCCGCATCAGGCCTCCTTCTCGCCGCCGTCGTGCCCCTCCGCCCGCCGGGTGGCGGGCCTCTGGCGGGCGGCCGAAGAGACGCCTGCGCCTCTTCGAGCCAGCACCGCCAGCGCCGGGGCGGGTCGACCCGAGGTGGGCCGAGCCCCTCTCGTCCAGGCGGCGCCTGAGCGCGCCGCAGCCCGAACAGAGCGAGCACCCCCTCTGTACGATCGTCTCTGGTGCCGCAGTTCAAGGTTGTAAGTGACTTCTCCCCGGCCGGTGACCAGCCGGGGGCTATCGCCGCGCTCAGCGAAGGGATCGCCCGGGGCGACCGCTTCCAGACCCTGCTCGGCATAACCGGGTCCGGCAAGAGCGCCACGATCGCCTGGACGATCGAGGCCGCCCAGCGCCCGACCCTGGTGCTGGCGCCCAACAAGTCCCTCGCCGCCCAGCTGGCCGGGGAGCTGCGCTCGTTCTTCCCCGATAACAGGGTGGAGTACTTCGTCTCCTACTACGACTACTACCAGCCAGAGGCCTACCTGCCCTCGTCCGACACCTACATAGAGAAGGACTCCTCGATAAACGACGAGATCGACCGGCTGCGCCACTCGACGACCGCCGCCCTGCTCACGCGCCGGGACGTCATCGTGGTGGCCTCCGTCTCTTGCATCTACGGCCTCGGCTCTCCCGAGGAGTACCGGGACTCGATCCTCGTCCTGCACCCCGGCGAGCTGCACGACCAGCGCTCCATCCTCACCCGGCTCGTCGGGCTCCACTACGAGCGGAACGACCAGAACCTGGTGCGGGGCCACTTCCGGGTGCGGGGCGACACGATCGAGCTGCACCCGGCCTATGAGGAGTACGCCGTGCGGATCGAGCTCTTCGGCGACGAGGTCGACCGGGTCACCCGCTTCGACGTCATGACGGGCGAGATCCTCGGCGAGCTCGACGAGCTGATCGTCTTTCCGGCCACCCACTACGTCGCCGGCGACGAGCGCACGAGGAAGGCGATCAGCTCGATCGAGACGGAGCTGCGCGAGCGCCTCCAGCTGCTCGAGCGGGAGAACAAGCTGCTCGAGGCCCAGCGCCTCCGGATGCGGACAGAGCACGACCTCGAGATGCTGGCCGAGGTGGGGAGCTGCAGCGGCATCGAGAACTACAGCCGCCACCTCGACGGGCGGGCGCCCGGCGAGCCGCCGTACACCCTGCTCGACTACTTCCCGGCGGACTGGCTGCTCGTCATCGACGAGAGCCACGTCACCGTCCCCCAGCTGCACGGCCAGTTCGAGGGCGACCGCTCCAGGAAGGAGGTCCTCGTCGAGCACGGCTTTCGTCTCCCCTCGGCGATGGACAACCGCCCGCTCCGCTTCGAGGAGCTCGAGGCCCGCATCAACCAGGCGATCTTCATGTCGGCCACGCCCTCCGCCTACGAGCTCTCGGTCTCTGACCAGGTGGTCGAGCAGATCGTCCGCCCGACGGGCCTGATCGACCCCGAGGTGGTGGTGAAGCCGACCAAGGGCCAGATAGACGACCTCATAGCCGAGATCCAGGCGAGGGTCGTGAACAAGGAGAGGGTGCTCGTCACCACGCTCACGAAGAAGATGGCCGAGGACCTCACCGACTACCTCTTGGAGTCAGGGCTTCGGGTCCGCTATCTCCACTCGAACATCGACACGATCGAGCGGATCGAGATCGTGCGGGACCTCCGCCTCGGCGAGTTCGACGTCCTGGTAGGGATCAACCTCCTGCGAGAGGGGCTCGACCTGCCGGAGGTCTCGCTCGTCGCCATCCTCGATGCCGACAAGGAGGGCTTCCTCCGCTCGACCACCTCGCTCATCCAGACGATGGGCCGGGCCGCCAGGAACGTCTCGGGGCGGGTCGTCCTCTACGCCGACGTCATCACCGACTCGATGCGATCGGCCATGGCCGAGACCGAGCGGCGCCGCCTCTTGCAGCAGGCCTACAACGCCGAGCACGGCATCGACCCCCAGACGATCCGCAAGGCGGTCACCGACCTCGTCGCCCAGTTCCGGGCGGCCTCCGGGGCGGCCGGGACCGAAGGAGCTCCGCTCCCGTCCCGGGTCGGCTCCGACCGCTCGCGACGGGCCGGCAAGAAGGCGGCCGAACGGATCGCCGCCAGCCTGGGGGCTCCGCCCGGCGGGGCCGGCGAGCTGCCGTTGGAAGAGCTCTCCCGGCTGATCGGGACGCTCGAGTCGGAGATGGAGGCGGCCGCCGCCGAGCTCCGCTTCGAATACGCTGCTCGCCTTCGCGACGAGATCCGCTCGCTGCGCCGCGAGCTAAAAGAGGTCGGCTGAGTGCCAGACAAGCTGTCCATCCGGGGAGCCCGGGAGCACAACTTGAAGAACCTCTCCCTCGAGCTCCCCCGGGAGAGGCTCATCGTCTTCACCGGGCTGTCGGGCTCCGGGAAGTCGTCGCTCGCCTTCGACACCATCTATGCCGAGGGCCAGCGTCGCTACGTCGAGTCCCTCTCGTCCTATGCCCGCCAGTTCCTCGGGCAGATGGACAAGCCGGACGTCGACTTCATCGAAGGGCTCTCGCCGGCCATCTCGATCGACCAGAAGTCGGCCTCCCGCAACCCCCGCTCGACGGTCGGCACCGTGACCGAGATCTACGACTACCTCCGGCTCCTCTTCGCCCGCATCGGCCAGCCGCACTGCCCCAACTGTGGCCGCCCGGTCAGCCGCCAGAGCCCGCAGCAGATCGTCGACCGCGTCCTCCAGCTCGAGGAGGGCGCCCGCTTCCAGGTGCTCGCCCCGGTCGTGCGAGGGCGCAAGGGTGAGTACTCGAGCCTGCTCGACGACCTTGCCAAGCAGGGCTACGCCCGAGTGCGGGTCGACGGCCAGACCCTCGAGCTGGCCGGGCGGGAGAGCCTCGAGCTCGCCCGCTACGAGCAGCACACGATCGAGGTCGTGATCGACCGGCTGATCAGAAAGGACGGCATCGAGCGGCGCCTCACCGACTCGATCGAGACGGCCCTTCGCCTCGGCGAGGGGATGGCCGAGATCCTCGTGTCGGGAAAGGCTCGGAAAGGAGAAAAGACCGGTGAGGAGGAGGAGCTCCTCACCTTCTCCCAGCACCTTGCCTGCACCTTCTGCGGGCTCTCGCTCGACGAGCTGGCGCCCCGCAGCTTCTCGTTCAACTCCCCCTATGGCGCCTGCCCGGTCTGCAACGGGCTCGGCACCCGCTTCGAGGTCGACCCGGATCTCGTGGTGCCCGACCCCGACCGCTCGATCGCCTCGGGGGCGATCGCCCCTTGGACCGGGGCGCGGACCGAGTACTTCTCCCGGGTGCTGTTCGCGGTGGCCGACGCCTTCGAGATCGACCCGAAGAAGCCGTGGTCGAAGCTGACCAAGAGCCAGCGGAAGGTCTTCTTGGAGGGGACCGGCAAGACGAAGGTCCACATCCAGTACCGCAACCGCTACGGCACGCTGCGCAACTACGACACCACCTTCGAGGGTGTCCTCCCCTGGCTGGCGAGGCGGCACGCCGAGGCCGAGTCGGAGTTCCAGCGCGAGCAGATCGAGGGCTACATGCGCGAGGTGCCCTGCCCGAGCTGCGGAGGCTCCCGGCTGCGGCCCGAGTCGCTGGCGGTGACGGTCTCGGGCCGCAACATCGCCGAGATCGCCTCGCTCTCCATCAGGGCCGCCCACGAGCTTTTGGGAGAGCTCCGCCTGACGGCCCGCGAGGAGCTCATCGCCGTACGGGTGCTGAAGGAGATAAGGGCGAGGCTGCAGTTCCTCGTCGACGTCGGGCTCGACTACCTGAGCCTCGACCGGGCAGCCGCCACCCTGGCCGGCGGAGAGGCCCAGCGGATCCGCCTGGCGAGCCAGATCGGCTCCGGGCTGGTCGGGGTCCTCTACGTCTTGGACGAGCCCTCGATCGGCCTTCACCAGCGGGACAACAGAAAGCTCATCGAGACGCTCCTCAGGCTGCGCGACCTCGGCAACACCGTCCTCGTGGTCGAGCACGACGAGGAGACGATCCGGGTGGCA
>JAJZLV010000140.1 GCA_021803215.1 Actinomycetes bacterium
CCTGAGCTACGCGCGCCAGATCCAGGCGGGCCCCGTGATCGCGGCGTGGCCGGTGGGCCCCGGCTGGAGCGCGGGCGCCTCCGGCTGGGACGGACCGGCCGCCGCCGCCGGGCGGCCCGCCTACATCGTCGTGGCGGCCATGGGCCCCACGGGCCGCACCGAGCGCTACGCGGGCGCGGCCTGGGCGCAGCTCGGCGGGCCGCAGGCCGTCGCTCTGCGCGTGGACGGCACCACCTACACGGCCCGGCCCTCCTCCCGCGCCCCGGCCCGGCTGCGGGCGGAGATGCCGAAAGGGGTCGTCTCGGTGGCCGAGTCCGGCCTCACCCGCCCCGAGCAGGTGGCAGTCCTGGCCGAGGCGGGCTTCGACGCCGTCCTCGTCGGCGAGGGCTTTGTGACCGCGCCCGACCCGGCGGCCGCCGTCGAGGGCTTCGTGGCGGCCGGACGATCGGCGGCGGCCCGATGTGGGTGAAGATCTGCGGGCTCACGAGCGAGCAGGACGCCCTGCTGGCCGTGGCCATGGGAGCAGACGCCCTCGGCTTCGTCTTCGCCCCCTCACCCCGCCAGATGAGCCCGGCGGCGGTGAAGGCGATAACCGGCCGCATCCCACCTGAGATCCTCACCTTCGGCGTCTTTCGCGATGAGCGACCCGAGACGGTGGTCGACGTGGTCAACCGGGCCGGTCTCAAAGGTGCCCAGCTCCACGGCGACGAGACTAGGGAGGACAGCGCCTACGTGGCGGTCCGGGTGCCGCTCGTGATCCGGGCCTTCGCGGCCGGCGACTCCCGCCTCGCCCGGGCCGACGAGTACGGCGCCGAGATCGTGCTCTTGGACGCGCCCTCCCCTGGCTCGGGCAAGGTCTTCGACTGGCGCCTCGCCGAGGGCGTCCCGCGGGGTCGGCGCCTCGTGCTGGCGGGCGGGCTCGAGCCCGAGAACGTCTCCGAGGCGATAAGAACGGTCCATCCCTGGGGGGTCGACGTCTCGACCGGGGTCGAGTCCCGCCCGGGGGTGAAGGACCCCCGCAAGATGCGAGCCTTCGTGCAGGCCGCCAAGTCGGCTGAGCCGGGGCCCTACGAGGGCGCCGAAGAGACGCCCTTCGACTGGGAGGAGGAGACGAACCTGTGACCGTCGCCGGTGAGCTGATGGGGAGCCCGAGCCAGCGGGGGCGCTTTGGTGACTACGGCGGGCGTTTCGTTCCCGAGTCGCTCGTGCCTGCCTGCGAGGAGCTCGAAGAGGCCTTCGACCGGGCCTGGTCCGACCCGGGCTTTCGCCGCGAGCTCGATGGGTGCCTACGCTCTTACAGCGGGCGACCGACCCCGGTCACCGAGTGCCACCGCCTCTCCGAGCGTCTCGGGATCCGCCTCCTTTTGAAGCGGGAGGACCTCAACCACACCGGCTCGCACAAGCTGAACAACGTCATAGGCCAGGCGCTCCTCGCCAAGAGGATGGGCAAGAGGCGCCTCGTGGCCGAGACGGGAGCCGGCCAGCATGGCGTGGCGACGGCGACAGCCGCGGCCCTGTTCGGGATGGAGTGCGACGTCTACATGGGAGCCGTCGACGTCGAGCGCCAGGAGCTCAACACCTTCCGCATGAAGCTGCTGGGGGCCCGCGTCCATCCGGTCCACTCGGGCTCAAAGACCCTGAAAGACGCCATCAACGAGGCCCTGCGGGAGTGGGTGGCGACGGTGGAGACGACCCACTACTGCATCGGATCGGTGATGGGGCCGCATCCCTATCCCTTCATCGTGCGCGAGCTGCAGCGGGTGGTGGGTGACGAGGCCAGGCGCCAGTGCCAGGAGGTCCTGGGCGGAGCCGACCCTGACTTCGTCGTCGCCTGCGTCGGCGGGGGCTCGAACGCCGCCGGCACCTTCGCGGGCTTCGTCGACTCCGGGGCCCGCCTGGTCGGGGTGGAGGCTGCCGGCGGGGCCGCCATGGCCCGCGGCATCCCTGGTGTGGTGCACGGGATGCGCTCGAAGTTCCTGCAGGATGAGGCGGGCCAGATCCTCGAGGCCCACTCGATCTCGGCCGGTCTGGACTACCCGGGGATCGGCCCCGAGCACGCCTTTTTGGGCGAGCACGGCCGAGCCGAGTACTACGAGGCGAGCGACGAGGAGGTGCTGGCGGCCTTTCGGCTGCTGGCTGAGACGGAGGGGATCATCCCTGCTCTCGAACCATCCCACGGCCTTGCCTGGGTGGTGCGCCAGGCCGGTCGGATGATCCCGACCGGCTCGAGCGTCATGCTCACCCTCTCGGGCCGGGGTGACAAGGACGTGGCGCTCGTGATGGAGCTGTGCGGGTGAACCGGCTCGAGGAGAGGCTGCGCGAGAAGCGCCAGCAGGGCCGGAAGCTCTTCGTGCCCTATCTCACCGGAGGCTTCGGCGAGAACTGGACGGCCACCCTCGAGGCCGTCGTTGCCGCCGGGGCCGACGCGGTCGAGGTCGGCATCCCCTTTTCCGACCCGATGATCGATGGCCCTGTCATCCAGCAGGCCTCGGTGCGGGCCCTCGAGGCCGGGGCGACCCCGCTCAAGGTCCTCGAGCAGCTGGCGCAAGCCGACGTCGGTGACGTGCCGATCGTCGTGATGACCTACTACAACCTCTTCTCCCGGGCCGGCCACCGGCGCATGGCGAGGATGCTGGTCGAAGCCGGTGTCTCGGGCGCCATCCTGCCCGACCTTCCCGTCGACGAGCTCGGCGAGTGGAAGCAGGAGGCCGATGAGGCCGGGATAGCGACGGTCCTCCTGGCCGCCCCGACCACTCCGGCGCGGCGCCTCGAGATGATCGCGAGCCAGGCCTCCGGCTTCCTCTACGCCGTCGGGGTGATGGGGGTGACCGGCGAGCGGGCGACCCTGGCGGAGAGCGCCACCAAGATCGCCGCCCGCTGCAAGGAGGCGACCGACCTGCCGGTGCTCGTAGGCGTCGGGATCTCGACGCCGGACCAGGCCGTGGCCGTCTCCCGGGTGGCCGACGGCGCCGTCGTGGGCTCGGCCCTGGTCCACCGGATGCTCGACGACAAGGGCCCCGAATGGGTGGCGGAGCTGGCGCGGGAGTTCCGCCAGAGCCT
>JAJZLV010000120.1:0-7634 GCA_021803215.1 Actinomycetes bacterium
GAGCTTTCCCCTCGCCTTGTCCTGGGCACCCTTGCGGTGCTTGGTCGTCGCCCACTTCGAATGGCCCGACATCTCAGTCTCCTTCGACCTTTTTGAGCAGCAGCTCGTGGAGGCGCCCGTCGCCCTCGAGCTCGGGATGGAACGAAGAGACGATGACCGGGCCCGCGGCGCAGACGACCGGCCGTCTCTCGCCGGGCCGGCCCGGCACATCGACCTCTGCCAGCACCTCGACCCCCTCGCCCGTCTCCTCCACGACCGGGGCGCGGATGAACACGGCGTGCATAGGGGCATCGAGGCCCTTCACCTCGAGCTCGGTCTCGAACGAGCGCACCTGGCGTCCGAAGCCGTTCCGGCGCACCTTTAGGTCGATGGCCCCGAAGCAGCGCTGGTCCGGCCGGCCATCGAGCGCCTCGGCGCTCAAGAGGATCATCCCGGCGCAGGTGCCGAGCATCGGAAGGCCGTCGGCGACCAGCTTCTCGAGCTCGCGGTCCAGCCCCGAGGACTCGAGCAGCATCGACATGGTCGTCGACTCGCCGCCCGGCAGCACGAGAGCCGTTAGGGCGGCGAGGTCGCCCGGCCGGCGGACGACCACCGTCTCTGCTCCGAGGTCGGCCAGCACCTTTTGGTGCTCGCTCACATCTCCTTGCAGCCCGAGGACGCCGACGCGCCCCGGCCGATGGCGCCGCTCGGCCATGCTCACCAGCCTCGTTCGGCCAGCTTCACCTCGAGAGAGGAGATCTCCTTGCCCTCCATGGCGGCCCCGAGGCCGGTCGAGACCTTTGCGACGATGGAGGCATCCCGGTAGTGGGCGGTCGCCTCGACGATGGCGCGGGCCCGGCGCGCCGGGTCGTCGCTTTTGAAGATGCCCGAGCCGACGAAGACGGCCTCGGCACCGAGCTGCATGACGAGCGAGGCGTCGGCCGGAGTGGCCAGGCCGCCGGCGCAAAACAGCGGCACAGGCAGCTTGCCGGTGGCGGCAATCTCCTCGACGAGGCCGATCGGCGCCTGCAGCTGCTTTGCCCAGGCATAGCGCTCAGCCGAGTCCGCCGTCTGGATCTTTCTCAGGTCTCCGACGATGGAGCGCAGGTGGCGGACGGCCTCGACCACGTTGCCGGTGCCGGCCTCACCCTTGGAGCGGATCATGGCCGCGCCCTCGCTGATGCGCCTCAACGCCTCGCCGAGGTTCGTGGCCCCGCAGACGAACGGCACCTTGAAGGCCCACTTGTCGATGTGATGGGCCTCGTCGGCCGGGGTGAGCACCTCGGACTCGTCGATGTAGTCGACCTCGAGGGACTCGAGGATCTGGGCCTCGGCGAAGTGGCCGATGCGGGCCTTGGCCATGACCGGGATGGTGACGGCGGCCTGGATCCCCTGGATGAGGGCGGGGTCGCTCATGCGCGCCACTCCCCCGTCCCGGCGGATGTCGGCCGGGACCCGTTCGAGGGCCATCACGGCGACGGCGCCGGCATCCTCGGCGATCTTTGCCTGCTCGGCGTCGACGACGTCCATGATGACGCCGCCTCGCAGCATCTCGGCCAGTCCCCGCTTCACCCGCGAGGTGCCGGTGACGACCTCACGCCCGCCTGAGTTCTCGTTCGAAGTCACAAGCTCATTCTACTGGCCTGCTGAGAGCCGCCATCTGGCCCTACAGCTCTTGCAGCACCGCCAGGCGCTCGTCCGGGCCGAAGGCACCCGCGGGCAGCTCGTCGCTCGGCGTCACGAGCCACTGAGAGGCCGTCTCGGCCAGGAGCCCGGCCCGCACCGCCGCGCTCGGAGCGGCCCTGGCAGGGCTTCCGGCCTGCTCGAGAGCCCTTATGAGCCCGGGCGGGTAGCGGGTGACGCTGACGGCCGCCAGGTCGGCGGCCAGCTCCCGGTCATCTCCCTCGAGGTAGCGCGCAAGGGCGGCGGCGAAAGGAAGCCGCCGCCGGCCTCCCTTCACGAGCCAGAGCGAGAGACCGGCCGTCAGCGTGTCAAGGCGCTTTATGTGGGTGAGCTCGTGAGCGAGCACGCCCTCGAGCTCGATACGCTCGAGGGCGCCCAGCAGCCCCGTCGTGAGATAGATGCGGGCCCGTTCGCCCCGTCCGGTCGAGATGGCGTTCACCGCCGGATCGACCAGCACGTAAAGGGCCGGGACAACAAGTCCGAGGGCGTCGCAGAGCGACTGGGTGACGTCCTGGCAGCGATCGCTCGCAACCCGCGGCAGGAGACCGGCCGAGACCGCCTCGTCGACGGAGAGCCCGCCGAGGCGGGCGGAGGCTCCGGCCTCGGCGCCTCGCAGGGCGAGAAAGGCGATGAGCCCCCAGCCGGCGAGCAGGACTGCCCCGACCACAATGAGCGGCACGAGCGCTATCCCCGCCAAAAGAGCGACAAGGCCGACCGCGAAGGGCACCGCCAGGACGATCGCCACCCGCTTGCGGGCCGAGTCGGCGGCCTGCCGCCAGGCTTCGTCTCTGCGAGCCGCCGCCTTCACGAGTCTCTGGCGGCCGGCTTCGAGGGCCTGTTGCTGGGCTCGCTCGCTCCGGCGCAGCCGCTCGTCTCCTGCCCCGCTCCTCAAGCGGCGGTGGGAGGCCGGGCGCTCGGGGTGAGGCGAGGAGCTGGGGGACACCGGCGCCATCCTACGAGGCTGCGCGGCTGGACCGAGGTGAAGCGACGACCGAGCGGTAGATCTCGACGTAGCCGCGGGCCACCTCGGTGATCGAGCAGCGGGCGGCCCGGGCGAGGCCGGCAGCCACCAGCTCCTCGCGCCTGGCCCGGTCGGAGAGGAGGCGGCGGAGCGTCTCGGCCAGGGCCGCGGCGTCGCCAGGCGGGAAGAGCTGGGCGGCGCCGCCGGCTGCGAGGCTGTATCCGGGAATGTCCGATGCCGCCACGGCCGTGCCGGCGGCCATCGCTTCGAGGAGCACGATCCCGAATGACTCTCCCCGCAGAGCCGGGGCGACAAAGCAGTCGGCCGCGGCGACCAGCCGGGCCGCCTCCTCGTCGGGGAGGGCTCCGAGGAAGCTCACGCCCGCGATGGAGGCCGCCTGCAGCTCGAGCTCGGCCCGGGCCGGGCCATCGCCTATGACGACGAGCCGGCAGGGCCGGCCGAGCAGCCTCATCGCATCGAGGAGGACTGCCAGTCCCTTGCGGTCCTCCAGTCGACCGAGGCAGGCCAGGAGCGGGCCGGCAGGATCCTTGAAGGTGCTCGAGCGGGAGAGCCGCAAGGCCTCGAAGCGGGCGAGGTCGACGCCGTTCGGGAGCTCGACGAGCGAGGGGAATGGACCGAGCACCTCCTCGGCCGTCTCCCTGGCGGCGGGCGAGACAGCCGTCACGGCCTTCATCCGCCGGCGGGCCGGCCCTTTGAGCAGGTGGCCCTCCAGGCGGTAGAGGGCGTCGGCCCCCGCCCGGTGGAAGGTGCCGACGACCGGCGCCGGGGAGAACAGGAGCGCCGCGAGAGGTGGCCCGGGCAAGAGAGGCTCGTGGACGTGGACCACCTCGGGCACGAAGGCGCTAAGGCGGGCGAGCGTCCGGCCGAACGCGGCAGGGCCTGGCGAGATCGGGGCTCGCGATCCGTTCGCCGGCACCGAGATCGCCCGCCCGGCCGTCTCGAGCAGGCCGTGCTGCTCCTCCCCTGTTGCGGGCGGGCGTCCGGGCGACAGGACGAGGACGGTCTCTCCGAGACGGCGAAGCTGGCGGGCGAGATCTCGCACCTGGCTCTGCACCCCCCCGAAGACCTCCCAGTCGTAGCCGGAGACGAGGGCGACCCGCATGGCGGCCAAGCTAACCGGGCGCCACCTGCCCGCTTCCTTTCGAGCGATCCCGCCGGGCGAGCTTCTGCCGGTACATGGCGCCGTCGGCCGCGTGCAGCAGGCGCCCGAGCTCGACCTCGGGCCCGGTGGCGACGGCGGCCCCGATGCTCGCTCCCACCTCGAGCAGGACCCCACCGACCGCGAAGGGCTCCGCCAGCCGCCTGGCCACCCGCTGTTCGAGAGAGGCGATGTCCTGCTCTGCCCCGAGCAGGACGAGGACCACGAACTCGTCGCCGCCATAGCGGGCGACCGTGTCGCTCGGCCGCACGACCGAGCGAAGGCGGCGCCCGACGTCGACCAGGATCTCGTCGCCGACGAGGTGGCCGTGGGTGTCGTTCAATGACTTGAAGTCGTCGAGGTCGACGAGGAGGAGGCCGACGCTGGAGCCGTCCCGGGCGGCGACCTGGCAGGCGAGCTCGGCTCGCTCGGAGAGCAGCAGGCGGTTGGCGCACCGGGTGAGAGGGTCGTGCAGAGCGAGCTCGGTGAGCTCGAGGGCGGCCCGCTTGGCAGCGGTCACGTCGTGGAAGGCGGCCACCGCCCCGAGGAGACGGCCGTCTTCTGACTTGAGGACCGTGCCGTTGGTCGAGACGACTCGGCGCTGGCTGCGCCCTCCCCGGTCGAAGACGAGCTCGAGGTCCTTTACCCGCTCACCTCGCAGCACCCGCAACAAAGGGTGCTCGTCCGCCTCGAGCGCGCGCCCGTCGGGCCACCAGAGGCCGGCCGTGGTCGGTCGGCTCCCCACGGCCACCTCGTGAGGGCGGTACCCGCCGTAGTGGCGATAGGTGGCGTTCGTGACGAGGAGCCGTCCGCGCGAGTCGCAGGCGACGACCGCCGCGTCGAGGCTCCCGACGAGCGCCGCCAGGAACTCACCCTCGACCGCGGGGCGGTCGGGGCCCTCTGGGCGCCCCGGGTCCCCGTCGAGCTCGCTCCCCAAGTCTCACGCACCCTCGGTCGTGGGCCAGTTCGGCTGGAAGACGTGCCACTGGGTTGGCGCCGCCCGGATCAGGTCCTCGAACTCGTGGGCCAGCCTCTGGGTGATGGCAACCACGTCCTCTCTGAAGCCCCCGGCGCGGACGGCCTCTATCTCTGGGCGGATCACACCTCGGTAATACCCCCACGGGCGCTGGTACACCGCGGCGGGGAAGAGGGCCGCCCCGGTGCGAAGCGCCAGGACGGCCGGGCCGCCAGGAAGCCTCGTCTTCTCGCCGAAGAGGTCGACCTCGACCCCGTTGCCGGCGATGTCCCGGTCGGCGACGAGCCCGACCACCCGGCCTTGGCGGAGCCGCCTGGTGAGGATGCCGAGGGCATCTCTTCCAAGCGGGACGATCTCGAGGCCGAAGGCACTTCGCTGCCGGCGCATCCACTCGAAGAGCTCGGGCGGCCGAGCCGGCTCGACGACGGTCGTCATCGGGTTCCCCTTCAGGCTGAGCCATCGGCCCCCCACCTCCCAGGAGCCGAGGTGGGGAAGTGCGATGATGGCTCCCCGCCCCGCCGCCTGGGCGGCCAACAGGGCGTCGTAGTTCTCGATCACGGTATGGCTGAGCAGGAATCGGGGGTTCATGTCGACGAGCCGGGCGCTTTCCACCCAGTAGCGGGCATACGAGGAGAACGCCTCGTCGGCGGCCTCGTCGAGGACCCTCTCCGAAGCCGTCCCGAGCACCCGCCTGAGGTTCTCCTTCACGTCCCGTCGGCGCTGGCGCCAGAGCCGGGCCATGGCATGGCCGGCCGCCTCCGAGACGAGAGCTGCGGCGGGGCGCGGCAGGGCCCGCAACGGATAGGAGAGGCCCCTGTAGGCGAGGTAGGCGAGCCAGGTACCGCCGGCGGCGGTCTCGGCCGCGGAGCCCCCCTGGCTCGTGGAGGGCTCCTCCGGCTGGCTCAGCGCCCGGAGCCGAGGCGCCGGCTGAGCGCCGAGGCGGCCTTGTCGCTCCGGCGCTGGCGGTGCCGGGAGGAGAGGCGGGCGCTCGGGCGGGTCGCCACCCCGGCCCGCTCAGAGGCGAGCATGGCCCGGACCCGGGTCGAGAGGGGGACGGTGTCGCGCCTTCGCGAGCGGCTGCTCCGTCCCATCGGGCGCTCGAGGCTCCGCCCGGAGAGCCGTGCTCGGCGCCACTCGAGCCAGCGCGACTCCACCTTGGCGGGCCGCCAGTTCCCGATGGCAGCAGGCTGGCGTCGGGCCGCCATCGGCTCACCTCGGAGCTCGGCGGTCGCCTGGCGCCAGATCTTCAAGAAACGCTGGAGGGCCGTGAAGATGCAAAGGGCGAGAAGGGCGAGAAGCAGGGGGATGAGCACGACGTTGAACAAAAGGGCGATGGCGAGGAAGATGAGGCGCTCGGCTCTCTCCATGAGGCCGCCCTTCGCCTCCCAGCCGAGCAGCTCTGCCTTGGCCCGCTCGTAGGAGATGACATTTCCGACCGCCAGGATCGCGAAAGGCAAGATGGCGTAGACGGGCGTCCTTCCGGCCGCCAGGTACCAGGCGAGGCCGCCGAACATGAAGCCGTCGGCCACCCGGTCGGAGACCGAGTCCAGAAAGGCCCCTCGTCGCGAGGAGGAGCCGGCCGCCTTCGCGACCGAGCCGTCGAGGGTGTCCATGAGGCCGCCGACGGCCACGAGGGCGACGCCGCCCCAGAGGTAGCCGAGCGCGATCACGGCGCCGGTGGCAGCCGCCATGACGAGCCCCGCCAGGGTGACCTGGTCCGCTGTGACTCCGTGGCGGGCTAGGAAGGGCCCAGGGCCTCGCCTCGGCTTGCTCTGCTCTGTGACGTTGGCTGTGAGCACGGGCTCGAGCTTCTCGCTCTCGGGAGCCGGTCCGGGCCGGCTCTCCTTCTTCCCTGCCCGGCCCCTCCGGCCGTCGATCATCGCACTCCTTTAGCGCCTCAAGTGCCCCTCCATCTTACCAGCAGGTCCCGAGAAACCGGGATTCCGTCTCGTCAGGAGGCTTCAGTCTCGGTAGGCTCGCCGAACCGGCAGCAGGGACCCCGCTGGGGCCCGGGCGAGAAGGAGGTCGACGTGAGCAACGTGCCGTCCGCCAAGATCCGCAACGTCGCGCTCGTCGGCCACGGCGGCTCCGGCAAGACAACCCTGGCCGAGGCCCTCTTGCACTGCGCCGGCAGCATCAATCGCCCCGGTCGGGTGGAGGACGGCTCGACGGTGAGCGACTTCGAGCCTGAAGAGCAGAAGCACGGCATCTCCATCTCGCTCGCTCTCACCCCCTTCGACTACGCCGGCGTCCGGGTCAACCTCATCGACAGCCCCGGTTACGCCGACTTCATCAACGAGGTCGAGGCTGCCCTCTCGGTCGCCGACCTCGCCGTCGTGGTGGTCTCGGCCGTCGAAGGAGTCGAGGTGCAGACGGAGGCAGCCTGGCGCCTCGCCCAGGCCCGCAACCTTCCCCGCCTGATCTTCGTCAACAAGCTCGACCGGGAGCGGGCCGACTACGAGCGCACCCTCGCCCAGCTGCAGCAGCTCTTCGGATCGGGCATCGCCCCCCTCGAGCTCCCCATCGGAGAGGAGAGCTCCTTCCGGGGGGTGGCCGACCTCCTGAGCGACAGCGCCATCACCTACGAGCAGGGGCGGGCCAGCACCGGCCCGATCCCGCCGGAGATGGCCGACCTCGAGCATCGCGTCCGCGAGGCGCTGATAGAGGGCATCGTCGTCGCCGACGACGAGCTGATGGAGCGCTACCTGGAAGCAGACATCCCCTCGACCGTCGAGTTGGAGCAGACCCTCGCCCACGGGGTGGCGGCCGGCAGCGTCTACCCGGTCGTCTGCGGCTCGGCCACCAAGGAGGTGGGGATCGACCGGCTGGCTGCCTTCATCGCAGAGATCGGCCCGAGCCCCCTCGACCGGCCGGCG
>JAJZLV010000120.1:7644-18989 GCA_021803215.1 Actinomycetes bacterium
GAGCGGCCCCCGGCCCGCGTGATGGCGGGAGGAGACGAGACCACGATCCCGGTAGACCCGGCGGGAGAGCCGCTCGCCAGGGTCTTCAAGACGATCGCCGACCCCTACGTCGGGCGCATCTCGCTCCTGCACGTCCTCTCGGGCACGCTCCGGCCCGACGCCGTCCTCGTCAACTCCCGCACCCACACAGAAGAGAAGCTGCACTCGCTCCAGATGCTGCGGGGCAAAGAAGGCCTGCCCATCTCAGAGGCGCAGGCAGGCGACATCGTCGCCGTGCCGAAGCTGGCCGACGTGCAGACCGGGGACACCCTCGCTCCGAAGAGCATGCCGGTCGTAGTGCTCGGCACCGAGCCTCCCACTCCCCTCCTCTCGATCGCCGTCAAGCCGAGAGCCAAGGGCGACGAGGACAGGCTCATGACGGCCCTCCACAAGCTGCAGGAGGAAGACGGCGCCCTCACCGTCCGGCGGGAGGACGAGACCCACCAGACGGTTATCTCAGGTATGGGCGACACCCACCTCCAGATCGCCTGCGAGCGCCTCCACCGCAAGTACGGCGTCGACGTCGAGACCGAGCCGGTGAAGATCCCCTACCGCGAGACGATCACCAAGCCGGCTGAGGCCGAAGGCAAGTACAAGAAGCAGACAGGTGGGCACGGCCAGTTCGGGGTCTGCAACCTCCGCCTCGAGCCGCTCGAGCGGGGCGCGGGCTTCGAGTTCGTCGACGCCGTCGTCGGGGGCGCCATCCCGCGCCAGTTCATCCCGGCGGTCGAGAAGGGTTTGCAAGAGGCGATGGCCGCCGGCGGGGTGCACGGCTTTCCCGTCGTGGACGTCAAGGTCACCTGCTTCGACGGCAAGTACCACTCGGTCGACTCATCGGAGATGAGCTTCAAGATGGCCGCCTCGATCGGCTTCAAGGAAGCCTTGGCCCAGGCCGGACCGGTGCTCTTGGAGCCGGTGTCGCGCCTCGAGGTGACCGTGCCGGCAAGCCATCAAGGAGACGTCCTCGGGGACCTGAACGCCCGCCGGGGCCGCGTCCTAGGCACCGACGCCGGCGACGGAGACGAGCAGGTCGTAGTCGCCCTCGTGCCGACCGCCGAGCTCTCCAGGTACGCCACCGACCTCCGCTCTCTCACCGGGGGGCGGGGACGCTTCAGGCTCCGCCACGAGAGCTACGAGCCCGTGCCGGCTCAGATGGCCGAGCGACTCGCGAAGCAGCTCGAAGCCGAGCGGGCCTAGCTCACCCGCTCGGGAGGACGGACCAGGCCCTCGCCACCTCCGGATCGCCCGTCAGCTCGAGGCTCTCGGGGGCGATCCGGTTCCAGCTGAACAAGAAGAGCTGGGAAGCGCTGCCGCGAAGAACGGCCGAGGCGGGCCCGGCGCACTCTCGCACCTTGAGGCGCCCGCCGGCGGCCTCCACCACCCAGGAGGCAGAGACGTCCTCGCACGAGAGACAGATGGGCCCACCGAGGCTTGCCCCGGGGGCCTCGGTGAGCTCGGGGCGCAGGAAGACCTCGAGGCGCTCGTCGATGCCGTCGAGCGCCAGCAGGGTGCTGACCGGCCTCGGATCGCCGACCCCGAGCTCGCCGTCATAACGGTGCACGGCCACCTCGAGTGCCATTCGCCGGGCCACCCAGCCAGAGTCGAGGTCGACTCCCGACCAGTTCCAGCAGGGCTCGTCCGGCCCGAGGTCGCCGAGCGACTCGACCAGCACCTCGGCGGCAGCCGCCAGCCACTCGACCGGCTCCGACTGCTCCTCGCTGCTATAGGCCGGAGGCTCTCGCCTCCGCTCCGGGTCGCCGGTCGCGAGCTGGTGGGAGAAGAAGGTGAAGACGCCGGCGACGTGCTCGAGGAGCTGGCGGCCGCTCCAGCCCGGACAGGTGGGAATCGAGGCCTCCAGCAGCTCGTCCGCCAGCCCGCAGAGACGTTCGGAGTTCTCGGCGATGGAGACGACCCGCTCCTCGAAGCTGAGCAGGTGCCTCACCGCCTCCGAGGCTCGGAGACCGGCTCGGCGAGCGTGCCGCCCGCCTGCAAGACGGCGGCCGTGAGCTGGGCGACCGTCGCCTGCGGGTTCTCGACCTCGATCACGAGGTAGCGCCAGCGCGTCCCGTCGGTCTCGACCACGACAGCGTTTCGCCCGAGGCCGATGCTCCAAAAGGACCAACCAAGGGTCGAATGGTAGGGGCCGACCCTCACAAAGCCCGTCTGTCCGGCCTTGCGTCGGAGCTTGGTCGGGATGTGGGCACGGGCAGCCGGGTCGTGCACGATGCGAACGACGCTCTCGATAGGCACCGCGACCCGCTTCTTCAGGGCGGCCACGCTTCTCCAGCCCGCAAGGTGGGCGACCACTTCGCCGCCCTCTGCTCGCAGCGTGCCCCAGACGGCAGGCGGCTTGTTGCTCCACGAGGGCGCCAGCTCCGGAGGTCCGAGGTCGTCGTCGCCCCCGAAAAGACCGCCCAAAAGCCCGCCCCCGCGGGGGCGTCCCTCCTGGCTCACCAGCTCTTCCTCAGCCGTTCGAGGGAGTCGGCGAGGGCCTCTGGCAGCACTCTCGTCGAGGCGGTCACCGTCATGAAGTTGGTGTCCCCCACCCAGCGAGGCACGGCGTGGACGTGCAGGTGGGCCGGGATGCCGGCTCCGGCAGCGCGGCCGAGGTTGAGCCCGACGTTCATCCCCTCGGGGCTGTAGGCCTGCTCGAGGACCGAGACCGCCTTTTGCAGCGTCGGCCACAGCTCTGCCGCTTCGCTCTCGGTCAGCTCGTCGAGCCGGCGCAGGTGGCGCTTCGGCATCACCATGAGATGACCCGATGCATACGGAAAGGCGTTCAGCATGACGATCACCTCCGCTCCAGCGTGGACGACGAGCTTCTCCTCGTCGCTCGCCTCGGCCGCGAAGATGGCGCAGAAGACGCATTCGTCCGGAGCGAGCGGTCCGACGGCGGAGGCTTGCGGACCGCCGCCCGAGGCCGACGAGACATAGGCCATCCGCCAGCCAGCCCACAGGTGGTCGAGGCTCACTGCGCCCCGCTGGCCGCTGTCGGCCGGGAGCGACGAAAAGGTGGCGCGGCGTCGGCGCCCAGGTGAGCCACGAGCTCGTCAAGGCTTACCCCCCGCTCGGGGCGCTCGCTTCCCCGGGCGTTCACCCCGACGGTGTGGGCCGCTACGTCGTCGTCTCCGACCACGAGGACATAGGGGACCTTCTCCAGCTTGGCCCGCCTGATCCGGCCGCCGAGCGGCTCGGTGGCCTGCAGCGTCTCCACCCTCAGGCCGACAGCCGAGAGCCGGTGGCTCACCTCAGCGGCATAGGGGGCATGATCGTCTCTCACCGGGAGGACGCTTGCCTGCACCGGAGCGAGCCATGTCGGGAAGGCCCCGGCATAGTGCTCGAGCAGGACGCCGAAGAAGCGCTCCACCGAGCCGAAGAGCGCCCGGTGGAGCATTATCGGCCGGTGGCGGGCGTTGTCCGGTCCGACGTACTCCATCTCGAAGCGCTGCGGCATCTGGAAGTCGAGCTGCAAGGTGGAGAGCTGCCAGGTCCTTCCGATGGCGTCTTTTGCCTGCACCGAGATCTTCGGTCCGTAAAAGGCGCCGCCGCCCTCGTCCAGTACGAGCTCGAGGTTCATCGCCAGAGCTGCCTGGCGGAGAGCCTCTGTCGCCTCGGCCCACTCCTCCTCGCTGCCGACCGCCTTTGCCTCGGGGCGGGTCGACAGCTCGAGGTAGAACTCCTCGAGGCCGTAGTCGCGAAGCAGGTCGAGCACGAAGGCGAGCGTCGACTGCAGCTCGCCTGGCATCTGCTCTCTCGTGACGAAGATGTGGGCATCATCCTGGGTCATCCCTCGCACCCGGGTGAGGCCGTGGACGACACCGGACTTCTCGTAGCGGTAGACCGAGCCGAACTCGAACATCCGCAGCGGCAGCTCCCGATAGCTGCGGGAGCGCGACTTGAAGATGAGGATGTGGAACGGGCAGTTCATCGGCTTCAGGTAGTAGCGCTGAGCATCGTCGAGCTCCATCGGCGGGAACATGCCGTCGGCGAACCAGTCGAGGTGGCCCGAGGTCTCGAACAGGTTGGACTTCGAGATGTGCGGGCTGTAGACGAACTCGTAGCCGGCGGCCTCGTGGCGGGCCCGCGAGTAGTCCTCCATCGCCAGGCGGACGATGCCCCCCTTCGGGTGGAAGACCGCCAGGCCCGAGCCGATCTCTGATGGGAAGGAGAAGAGGTCGAGCTCGGTCCCAAGGCGCCGGTGGTCGCGGGCTTCGGCCTCCTCGAGACGCTTCAAGTGGGCCTCGAGCGCCGCGACCGATTCCCAGGCCGTGCCGTAGATCCGCTGCAGCTGCTGGCGCTTCTCGTCTCCCCGCCAGTAGGCGCCGGCCACCCGGGTCAGCTTGAAGTGCCCGAGGCGGGCGGTGCTGGGCACGTGCGGCCCCCGGCAGAGGTCGACGAATCGATCCGTGTTGCGATAGGCGGTGACCTGCTCTCCCGCTGGGAGGGACTCGATCACCTCCTTCTTGTACGGCTGATCGGAGAAGAGCTCGAGCCCCTCTTCGGCCGTGTGCTCCTCGCGGACGAACGGCTGCGCCTCGCCGACGATCTGGCGCATCTTCTCCTCGATCCGCTCCAAGTCGGAGTCCGAGAAGCTGGCTCCACCGGGCAGCTCGAAGTCGTAGTAGAAGCCGTCCGCGATGGGCGGTCCGATGGCGAAGCGGGCGCCGGGCCACAGCTCGGTCACAGCCTGTGCCATCACATGAGCGGTCGAGTGGCGAAGCACGGCCCGCCCCTCGTCGGTGTCGTCGGTGACGATGCGCACCTTGGCCCCCGCGAACAGCGGCCTCGAGAGATCCCAGAGCTCTCCATCCACCGCGACCGCGATGGCGGCCTCGCCGAGACGGCGACCAATCAGAGCTGCGAGCTCTCCCCCCGTGGTGCCGGCCGGGAGGCTGCGAGTCGCTCCATCAGGCAGGATGACTTTGATCTCTTCGGCCATCGGCCAAGAGTACCGGGCTGCTCCGGAGTCGAGAGACGGCCCAGCTAGCAGGCGACTCCAAGCAAGCCGGCGGCGGCGCTCACGCCGAGTCCGGCGGTGGCTGCCTCGTCGATGGCGGCCAGAGCCCCCGGGGTGTCGAGGTCGTCGTCGAGTCGGGCTCGCACCGCCTCGATGGCGCCCTCTCCCTCGCCCGCCGCCCGCCAGCGCGCCAGCCGATCTGCTGCCTCGCCGAGCATCGAGTCGGACCACTCCCAAGAGCTCCGGTAGTGCTGTGCCAAAAGCGCCAGGCGGATGACGGGAGCCTCGACGGTCTCGAGCAGCTCGTGCACGAAGACGAGATTGCCGAGCGACTTCGACATCTTCTCCGGGCCGAGACGGACCATGCCGACGTGCATCCAGTGGCGGACGAACGGGAGTCCGGTGGCGGCCTCCGACTGGGCGGCCTCGCACTCGTGGTGGGGGAAGATCAGATCGGAGCCCCCTCCGTGCAGGTCGATTGTGGTGCCAAGCTCTCGAAGTGCCAGCGCCGAGCACTCGATGTGCCAGCCCGGGCGGCCCTTTCCCCAAAGCGAGTCCCAGGCGGGCTCACCCTCTGCCGAGGGTTGCCAGAGGACGAAGTCGAGGGGGTCGTCCTTGAAGGGGTCATCGGGATTGCCGCCGTTCTCCGCCGCAAGCACCAGCATCTCTGATCGCTCCAGGTGGCTGAGGCGCCCGAAGCACTCCGAGCTGGAGACGTCGAAGTAGACCGCTCCCCCCGCTCGGTATGCATGGCCGTTGTCGAGCACCATGGCGATGAACCCGAGAATGTCGGAGATGGCCGAGGTGGCCCGAGGGCTCGAGTGGACCGGGAGGATGTTGAGGGCCGCCATGTCCTTTTCGAAGCGGGCGATCTCGCCGGCCGCCAGGTCGAGATAGTGGACGTCGAGCTGGCGGGCCTTGCGCAAGATGTCGTCGTCGACGTCTGTGATGTTGCGCACGCAGGCCACCTCGTGGCCCATGTCCTCGAGCCGGCGGCGCAAAACGTCGTAGGTCACGTAGACAGCCGCATGACCGAGGTGAGCCGAGTCGTACGGGGTGATCCCGCAGGTGTACATCTTCACGAGCCGGCCCGGTTCGAAGGGGACCACCTGGCGCCGAGCCGTGTCGTAGATGCGCATCGTCACGACCGGTGTCCCTCGAAGCCGGTGAGGCGGATGCTCGAATGGACCCGGTGGGCGAGGTTGATGTTCACGAGGACGGCGGTGAAGGCCTCGATGGCGGCCAGGTTCGAGAGCGAGCCGGCCGCCACCGCGCGCAAGCCGGGCACCTTTTCGACCAGCTCGATCGTGGCGGCCATCCCCTCAGCGTGGTCCGAGCAGACGAGGACGTCGGCATCGAGCGACTCGTCGAGATTGGCGAGGCCGCGGGCCGGGATGTGGTGGAAGGCGCCCGCCACGAGCGCCTCGGGGACAGCCATCTGAACCGCGGCGCCCACAGACCCTCTCGGCGGGACGAGCGCCTGCAGCTCGTCTCCAACCTTCGAAAGAGCGTTCGCCATCGAGACGACCACTTTGCCCGTCAGCTCCTCGTGGACCAAGGCCGCCGTCGCAGCCGCCCCGTCCCAAGGGGTGGCGACGACAACGAGGTCGGCGGCAGCGGCCACCGTGTTCTCCGCTCCTTCCAACGACAGCGTCCGGCCGGACCAGCGCTCCTTCAGGCTCTTCACCACCTCTTGTGCCCTCTCTTCTTGACGAGAGCCGACCACGACCTCCATCTCACAGGCAGCCAGCCTCACGGCCAGCGCCTTTCCGGCCGGGCCGGTACCGCCAAGGATCCCGATGCGCATCTCCTCACATTCCCATACCGTCGGCTCGAGGGACGACTCGGCGCAGCGTCGCCCCGCGCCAGCTGCGCCAGCACCCACGGCCTCCCACAGTGCGATCCTCGAGCCGCTGATCGAGGGGCCGGCGATCAGCCTGACCGCCCTGCAAGCGAAAGCCCGCCGTGGCAGGTCTTGTCCCTCTCCGCCCTCGCCTGATCTCCCCGCCAGAGACCGGCCGGTGTCTATGGCATCCATGATTGGACGAGTACCCTCGGTCGGATGGGGACCGTTGAAGAGGGTAGAGATGGGCCCGAGAGCTACGTGCTGGCGCTTTCCTGCCCAGACCGGATCGGCATAGTCACTGCCGTCTCGGGAGCGCTCGCCGACCACGGCTACAACATCCTCGAGTCAAAGCAGTTCGACGACCGCCTGAGCGGGCGCTTCTTCATGCGAGTCGAAGTCGAGGCCCTCCGACCCGACAGCCACGACGTCACAGAGACCTTCTCCGAGCTCGGCTCCAGGTTCGACATGGAGTGGTCCTGGCACGACTCCGACGAGCGCCCCCGCCTGCTCATCCTCGTCAGCCGGTTCGGCCACTGCCTGAACGACCTCCTCTATCGCTACAGTGTCGGCTCGCTCAGGGTGCGCATCCCCGCGATCGTCTCGAACCACACCGACTTCGAGCCTCTCGCCAAGTCCCACAGCATCGACTTCCACTACCTGCCAGTCACCCCCGAGACGAAGGCCGAGCAGGAAGAGGCCGTCTTGGCTCTGGCCGAGCGGTACGAGATCGACCTCGTGGTGCTGGCGCGGTACATGCAGATCCTGAGCCCCGAGCTGACCAATCGCCTTGCCGGGCGGATGATCAACATCCACCATGGGCTCCTTCCCTCCTTCAAGGGGGCACGTCCCTACCGACAGGCCTACGAGCGGGGCGTGAAAGTGATCGGGGCGACCGCCCACTACGTTACCGACCTGCTCGACGAGGGACCGATCATCGAGCAGGTCGTACAGCCGGTCGACCACTCGATGACGCCGGCGGACCTGGCGGAAGTCGGCCGCGACATCGAGTGCCAGGCGCTGGCCCATGCCGTCTCCTGGCATGTCGAGCACCGCGTCTTCTTGAACGGCAACCGGACGGTCGTCTTCAGGTAGCCGAGCTAGCGGGTGTCGACCACCTGGAAGGCTTCTGCCAGCCGACCGGGGGCGAGCCCGTGGCGTTCGGCGGTGTTGACGGCCCACTCTCGGACGAAGCCAGCCAAGGCTTCGGGATCGCCTATCTGGCTCTTGTGCTCGCCGAGCGCTGCCAGCTTCTTGTCGAAGGTCTCCGTGATGTCGACGGGGCGGTCGGCCCGAGGGGATGCCATGAGCCAGACCTCGGGCACCTCGAAGGGATCGAGCCCCTCCGTCAGGAGCTCGGGGTGGGCATAGGGATTTCGCGAGTCGGGATAGACGGCCCGCAGCGTCGCCTCCCCGGCGGCCATGTGATCGGGATGGCTCGCCCGGATGCGGTCGTAATTGCGCTCCGGCGACTGGGTGATGACCCTGTCGGGTCGGATCTGGCGGATGACTCGACTTATGTCGCGCCTGAGCTCGGAGGTCGGTTCCAAGGAGCCGTCCCTGTAGCCGAGGAAGATCACCTGCTCGACCCCGACGATGCGGGCAGCTGCCCTTTGCTCGCTCTGGCGCTGCAGAGCCAGGGAGGCGGGATCGAGATCGGGGTCGGTGGCGCCCGCGGAACCGTCGGTGACGATGCAGTAGACGACATCTGCCCCCTGCAAGCACCAAGCCGCCACGCTCCCGGCTGCGCCGAAGTCAACATCGTCCGGATGGGCCACGACCACGAGCACCCGGGCCGGGGCGGGCTCGCCGCCCGGGGTCGGATCGGCGGCGACCGAGGGGTCTATCGAGACCACGACCGCTGTCCCGCCGAAGCCTTCCAGGTCCTCGAGCTGCGAGGTCGTCGTCATAGTGCCGGCACCGTAGCCGAGCGACGGCTCACAGTCCCGGCGTCGGCTCCCCGCCGGCTGCCACGGCCTCGTGGACGCTGGAGAAGATGGGAAAGACGTCGTCCAGGGCGGCGATCTCGAGGGCCCGGCGCACCCTGGGCTGCACGGCGGCCAGACGAAGGCCGCCCCTTGTGAGCCGGGCTTGGCGCATCACCGAGATGAGCGCCCCGAGGCAAGTCGAGTCGACGAAGGGAACATCGCTCAGATCTATGACGATCGGAGGACCCTCGAGCCCCACCTCGTCGAGGAGGCAGGCCCGGAGTGCCGCGCTGGCGCTCAAGTCGAGCTCGCCCCTAATTCGCAGGACAGCAGCCTCCTCTTCCTGCTCCCAGAAGGCAGAGAAGCCCTCATCCTGCATCTCATCTTCAACAGGCATCACTGCTGCAGCCCTCCGCGCCCCGCCGGCCCGTCGCGCAAGCCCCAGGGTGATAGTCGCCCAGCCGGTCTACCAGGCCCTTTGCCGTTCATATACCCGGCCTGGACTGCAGAGCACGCTTCGGCCCCGCAAAGGGGGCGTCACCAGCCAATAATCATGGGCTATGCCCGAGCTGGCGGTGGTCGAGGTGAGCGGCAGCATCCCCTACCCGGTTGTGACCGTCTTCGAGCTCCTCTCGGATTACAGCCGAGTCAACTCGGTGATCGACGGACTCGAGGCCTTGAGTCCGCTCGACCAGAACTGTGGGGTCGGCGCGAGGTTCACGGCCCGCTTCAGGATCGCCGGGCGGAGCCACACCCTGGAGCTCAAGCTGGAAGAGGCACGACGAGCTGAGCTCGTTACCTGGACTGGACTCGGGGGAAGCGATCGATCAGTCGCCTTCCATCTCGCGGCGGCCGGCGAAAAGACCTCTCTCCGGATCGTCACGCGCTATCCCCCGGCAGCGGGATTAGCCGGGTTTCTGGCCCGTCCGGTCGTGGCGAGCACCGTGCGCGAGCACGCAGAGAGAACCCTTGGCCTCCTTCGGGAGGGAGGCTGGCGGCTCTGAGGCGAGATGCAGCTCGCTCGGAGAGCCACCATCGGTATGCCGTCTGCGCCACAAGCACCCGCACTCCGGCGCTCCTCACAAGGCCGAGGCCGGCGACCAGCGCCTCGCGGCGCGCAGAGCCGCCAGAGCCCGCTCGATGGGGCACCCACATGCGTTCGTTGCAGGTGAGAGTGAAACCACTTTGACGCTCCTCGAGGCCTGCCCCCGTCCTCCAAAGCCCACCGGGGCTGTGGACGTCGTTTGACAGTGAAAAGGAAGATCGCCAAGCAGCTCGTCTGCTCCCCGGCTGCCGGAGGGACCGTCGTTGCATGCTCACATCCGGTCGAAGTCCTTGTCGGGCCGCGAGCCTCAGGCACGATCCTGGCATCCTCGTTGAGGGCAGGCGAGCAGCTGCTGTTCGGAGCCACAGGCCGCGTCTGCTCGCCGGGATCGCCAACTGGAACGTGAGCCGTTCCGAAATCCGTCTCATCTGTCACTTCCGATGAGGAGGGGCTTCGGAGCCACCTGTTGTGAGGTGGCGGTGACGGTCTTGTCCAGCTCGGAGCTGGTGCCGTCTTCACCCTTCGTCGAGGAGCACCTGGGCGAGCCCAGGGACCTCTCCTCTCCCTTCGCGTTCACCGGGAGCTTTCTTCGGCCGGTTCCCGCCCCAGTGGCGGTACCGATGCTTGTGACGGACTCCACCAGGGACTCGAGGTTGGTCGCGGCGTTCAAGTCCCGGTCTGCGACCAGGCCACAGTGCTCGCAGCGGTAGGTGCGCTCAGACAACGACAGCTTGGCTTTCACTGTCTTGTGCCGAGAGAGCTCTTGGAAGAGACACCACCGGTCGGCTACGACGAGAGCCGAGCCGTACCAGGCGGTCTTGTAGGCGACCTGGCGGCGCAGCTCACCGGGGGCGGCGTCGAGGACCGCCCGGTTGAGCCCGGCCTTTCCCCGCCGCTGTCGAGATCCCTTGGCGCTGGCGGTCATGCCGGCGAGGTTCAGCTTCTCGATGACCAGGTGGCCTGGGTCTTGGCCAGGCGGGTGGTGAGCTTGTGCAGCCGGTCAGAGCGGGCCGCGGCCGCCTTCGCATGAGTGCGGCCGAGGTGGGCCTTGGAGCCCTGCCAGGCTTTGGAGGGTGGCTGCTCCTTGAGCGGGCCGGCCCGGCGGGCACATTGGCCTTGGAGCCGGGCCATGGGCCGGGCGTACCTGGAGAGGTGCTTGGGGTTTTCGATCACCTCGCCGGAGGGCACCGCCGGGGACTTCACGCCCACCTCCACCCCCACCACAGGGCCCGCCGCTGGCCGATGCTCGAGCCGGGTGACCTAGACCCCAAAGGCCACGTACCAGCGCCCCGCAGGTTGCGACACCGTTACCGAAAGCACCCGGCCGGCACCGGCGTCGAGGAGTCCGGCCAGCTTGGTCGTCGGCTCTTGGTGCAGATGACCCCGATGCGCGCCAGACGCACATGACGGGCCTCTGTCACCTCGAAGCTCCCGGTGGTCGCCTTGAAGCTCGCCGGGGCCCGTTTTTCGTCTTGAACCGGTAGAACCCAACCTTGTGGCCCTTACGTGCTCTCAGGCGGGACTTGGACGAGG
>JAJZLV010000020.1 GCA_021803215.1 Actinomycetes bacterium
GACCGCTAGGCGTCACGGCTCACCGGGTGGGCCGGCTGAGCGGGCTTGTCGGCAACGAGGTCGGAGCCGAAGTCGGCTCGGACCGATGGGCGGCGTCGCAAGCCCGCGAGGCCCCTTACGACCCGACCGCTGCGACCATCGTGCTCGAAGACCGCGACAGGCCGGCCCGCTTCGGGACCGAGCAGCTCAAAGCCGCGCTCTCGGCCGAGAGGTGGCCGGCAGAGGTGGTCGATCCCTGCGAGGCGGAAGACGACCTCGTGGGTGACGGCGGATTTCGGATCGAAGCTGCGCAACCCGCCTGCACGAGCGCCGGCGGCCCTGCTCGCCTCCGGCAGCCTTGCGGCCTCCGGCTCGGGCAGCTCCCCGCATCCTGCGGGTGTTTCGGCATGGCTACCGCCCATCTGGGCGTCCGGGGCCCCGACCAGCCGACCAGAGTGGCGGTTCAGCAGCCTTGCCAACAGGGACAGGCTGGCGAGCTTTGCCAGAGCCGCCAGGTTCTTTTGCCAGAGCCGCCAGGTTCTTTTGCCAGAGCCGCCAGGTTCTTTTGCCAGAGCCGCCAGGTTCTTTTGCCAGAGCCGCCAGGTTCTTTTGCCAGAGCCGGCAGGTTCTGCTGCCAGCTCCAGATGGAGCGGGTGGCTCGGCCGGGGCGGCCTGAACGCGTTGCTGGCTCCCTTGTCTCCGGGCCGGGCCCGGCAGCGCCGGCGGCGACGCGACAACCCCGGCGTAACCTTCGACCCGTGGCGGTAGTTACCAACGAGACGACAAGAGCCCGTCGTTGGGCCGAGACGATGGCCGGCCATCGGGCGTCGGGTCCCGGCCCGGCCGGGCGGACGGCCCATGGAGAGCCGGTTCGCCTCGGAGGCGGCTCCCCGCTCCTCGACCGGGAGGCGAGAGAGGCCGAGGAGGACGAGAGGCTGGCGCCTGGGGCCACCCATGCCGGCGGAGCCGGAGTGCGCCGGAGGCAGGAGGAGCCCGACCGCTGGCGGACCTGCTTCGAGCGAGACAGGGACCGGATCCTCCACTCGACCTCGTTTCGGCGGCTTGCCGGAAAGACGCAGGTCTTCGTCTTCCCGGCCGACCACCAGCGGACCAGGCTCACCCATGCCCTCGAGGTGGCCCAGGTGGCCGGGGCGATCGCCCGCAGCCTCCGGCTGAACGTGGCACTCACCGAGGCGATCGCGCTCGGGCACGACTGCGGCCACGGTCCGGGTGGCCATGCCAGCGAGGACGCCCTCACTCCCTTCCTCGAGGAGGGCTTCGACCACGCCGTCTGGGGGGCGGAGGTCACGACGGCCGGGCTGAACCTGTGCGCCGAGACGATCGACGGCATCGCCAACCACTCGTGGTCCCGCCCTGCTCCCGCCACGCCCGAAGGTGAGGTGGTATCGCTCGCCGACAGGATCGCCTACACGGCTCACGACCTCGAGGACGCCGCCCGGGCCGGCCTCGCCGACCCGGGCGAGCTGCCGGACGTCGTGAAGCGCCGCTGCGGCACGACGCGCTCGAGCCAGCTCGACTCGTTCATCTCAGACGTCGTCCGGGTGAGCTCGCTTTCGGGGGTCGTCTCGATGAGCGAGGAGATGGGCGAGGCGCTCGCCTCTCTCCGGCTATTCGACTACGAGCGCATCTATCTGAGGGAAGCCTCCCTGGAGCGGTCGGCTCGGGTCATCGAGATGCTGCAGGCCCTGGTGGAGCACTACGCCGTGCATCCCGAGCTCGTGCCGGAGGTCGTGGGCCGCCCGGAGCCGGAGCTCTCCGGCGACGAGGTGAGAAACGCCGTCGCCTACGTCGCCGGGATGACGGATCGCTACGCCTGCGCCCAGGCTGTCTCGCTCCTCGACTGGCCCGCGGACCGGTTGCCGCAGGGGGCTCTGTGAGCCCTTACGATGTCGCGGCTGGCAGGCGCCATCGGTTAGAAGGAGCAGCTGCGTGGACGTTCGCATAGGGATCATCCAAACGGCCAAGGAGCTCGACATCGAGCTGGCCGATGGGACTGATCGGGACCAGGTGATCTCCGACGTCGAAAAGGCGCTCTCCGACGCCGAAGGGATCCTCTGGCTGACCGACAAGCGGGGTCGCCGGGTCGCCGTGCCGGCAGCTCGCATCGCCTACGTCGAGGTAGGCGCTCAGGCCGAAGAGCGGCGGGTCGGCTTCGGCGCTCCGTAGGTGGCTCCGGGCTCGAGCGGGCCGGTCCGGCAGTGACCGACCTCCTGGCGCGCCGCCTCCTTTTCGTCACCGGCAAGGGCGGCGTCGGAAAGACCACGGTGGCCGCCGCCCTCGGCTTGCTGGCGGCCGAGCAGGGAAAGCGCACCCTCGTCTGCGAGGTCGAGCCGAAGGGCGACCTCTCGGCCGCCTACGAGTGCGGGCCGACGCCCTTCAAGGGGCGAGAGGTCGGGCCGGGCCTCACGGCCATGTCGATGGACACCGAGGCCTCGCTTCGCGAGTACCTGCGGCTGATCGCCCGGGTGCCGGTCGTGGGGCGCATCGGCCCGGTGGCCACGGCCTTCGACTTCGTGGCGACCGCCGCCCCGGGCATCAGGGAGATCCTCACGGTCGGCAAGCTGTGCTACGAGGTGCGAGAGCGCCACTACGACCTCGTGGTCGTCGACGCCTCGGCCACCGGGCAGGTGATCGGCCAGCTGGCCGCCCCGAGCGGCATCAACGAGCTCGTGCGGGTCGGGCTGATAAGGAGCCAGACCGACTGGATGATCGAGATCCTGGCCGACCCGGCGGTGACCGGAGCGGTCATCGTCACCACGCCAGAGGAGATGCCCGTCTCGGAGGCGGTCGACCTCGCCGGCCGGCTCGGCCGGGAGACGGCCGTGCGGCTGGCCTGCGTGGTCGCCAACCGGGTGCTGCCCGAGCTCTTCGGCCACCGGGAGGAAGAGGTCTTCGAGCGCCTCTGTGGCCGAAGCGAGAAGGCCGCCGTGGCAAAGCAGCTGGGTGTGAGCGTCGAGGCGGTCTCCTCGGTCTTCGCGGCCGCCCGGCTGGCCGTCACCATCCGCCGCGACGGCGCCGGGCACCTCGAGCAGCTCCGAGCCGGCATCGGCGAGGAGGTCCCGCTCGTCTACCTGCCCTACCTGTTCGGACGGGCCTACGGTCTGCGGGCCATCCGCCAGGTGGCCGAGAGCCTCGGGGAGGAGCTTTGAGCGCCCCCACGGCGCACGACCCGGCGGCCCTCGAGCAGCTCGTCGCCGCCAAGGAGGTCATAGTCGCCTGCGGTTCGGGAGGCGTCGGCAAGACCACGACTGCGGCCGCCTTGGCCGCCGCCGTGGCGGCCCGTCTCGGCGGCCGGGTGCTCGTGCTCACCGTCGACCCGGCCAAGAGGCTGGCGGACGCTCTCGGCCTCAAGGGGATAGGGAACGAGGCGACGAGGATCCCGACCTCCTCGTTCGAGGCGGCCGGGGTGAAGCCGAAGGGTGAGCTCTACGCCGCCATGCTCGACATGTCCGAGTCCTGGGACGCCCTCGTGCGCCGGCACGCCCCCGATGCCCGCACGGCGGGCCAGATCCTGGCCAACCCTCTCTATCGGAACATCAGCCGACGCTTCTCCCAGGGCCAGGACTACATCGCGATGGAGCGGCTCTACGAGCTGCACGAGGAGGGGAGCTACGACCTCCTCGTCGTGGACACGCCTCCTTCGCGAAACGCCCTCGACCTGCTCGACGCCCCGGCGAGGATGCAGGACTTCTTCTCCTCCCGCCTCCTGCATTGGCTGACCGTTCCCTATCGCTCCCGCCTCGTCAACCTCGCCTCGAAGCCCTTCTACCAGGTGGCCGACCGAGTGCTCGGCAGCCAGCTCCTCCAGGACGTGGCCGACTTCTTCATCCTCTTCCAGACGATGCGAGAGGGCTTCGTGGCGCGGGCCTCGGCGGTCGACCGGCTGCTGCACGACCTGCGCACGACGTTCCTCCTTGTCACCACCCTCGAGGCGGTCCCCGGGCGCGAGGCCCTCGAGATGAAGGCCGCCCTCTCCGAGCGCCGGCTCCACCTCGGCCTGCTCGTCTGCAACCGGGTGCTGCCGAGCACCCTCACCGACCCTTCCTCGCACGAGGCGGCCGAGGCGCTCTCGGCCGGGGCCGGTGAGCTCGCCGAGCTTCTCTCGCGACAGGGGGCCGGAGAGCTCCCGGCCGACGTGACGGCCCGGGTGATCGAGGAGGTGGCGGGCAGCTTCTCGAACTTCCGCCAGGTGGCGACGAGGGAGTCCGAGCTCGCCCGCGAGCTCTCGAGCGCCCACGGCGTGACAGTCTCGGTTCCCTACCAGCCCGGTCATGTCGCCGACCTGAGCGGCCTGTTGCAGATGGGCGGCACCATCTGGGGCGAGCCTGGCCGCAGCCCGCGCAGGAGAAGGTCTTGATCGACTACCACGTTCACCTCTGGCCCCATGCCGAGCGGGCCGACGAGTCGGAGCTCGCCCTCGAGCGCCTCGCCGCCTACACCGAGCAGGCGGCCAGCAACGGGGTGGGAGAGATCGCCCTCACCGAGCACTTCTTCCGGTTCACAAAGGCGCGAGCGGTCGTAGAGGGTTGGTGGGACCGCCTAGAGACGGGCGGCGAGCCGACCGACCACGTCGTCAGGTACTTCGACCACCACGCAACGGCCGAGATAGACCGCTACGTCGAGACGGTCGAGCTGGCCAAGTCCGCCGGCCTGCCGGTCGTGGCCGGCCTCGAGGTCGACTACTACCCCGGCCAGATGGACGAGGTGGCCAGGTTCCTGGCCGACTACCCCTTCGACGTGCTACTCGGCTCGGTGCACTGGATCGGGCTCTGGCTCTTCGACGTCCTCGAGGACGCCTACGCCCAGCGCCGCTGGGAGTCCGCTTCGATCGACCAAGTCTGGCGCAGCTACACCGAGGCGATCGAGGAGCTGGCGGCCACGGGCGCCTGCGACGTCCTCGCCCACCCCGATCTCGTGAAGATCGGCCGGCGCTATCCAGGCCAGTCCCTCCTCGACGAGTGCGAGGCCCGCATCGCCGAGGCGGCCGCCCGCAGCGGCGTGGCAGCCGAGATCTCCGCCGCCGGCCGGCGGAAGGCGGGCGAGGACTACCCCTCGCCGCAGCTGCTCCGGCGCTTCTTCGAGGCGGGCGTGCCGGTCACCTTCGCCTCCGACGCCCACGGCCCGGCCCTCGTCGGCGAGCGAAACGGCGAGCTGGTGGCCGCCGCCCGCCGGGCGGGATACTCGAGCGTCATGACCTTTCGGGCTCGAGAGGGGAGCGAGCTCCCGCTCGGCCAGCCGGAGGCGGAGCCGTGACGAGCCCGCTCGAGCTGTCGGCTCGCAACACCGGCCTCGATCCGGCGGCCCGGCGCCATCTCGACCGCCTGATGGGAAGCTGGAGCCTGCTCGCCGACCTCTGCTTCTCCGACCTGCTGCTGTACGTCCCGCTCGACCCATTGGCGGCCGGGACGCCCGAGAGCGAGGACCACTTCGTCGTCTACGGCCAGGTGCGCCCGACGACGAGCCAGACCCTTTACGAGATCGACCTCGTCGGCGAGGTGGTGGCCGCCCGCGAGCTCCCGCTCGTCCTCGAGGCGACCCGCACCGGCGCCATCGCGGTCGGCGAGCAGCGAAGCGGCAGCGGGGAGGGCCATCTCCGGCTCGAGTGCATCCCGGTCCGCTACTCCTCCCAGATCCTCGGGGTGATGACGCGGGTCTGGTCGCCCTCGATGGCGCGTCGCCGTGGCGCCCTCGAGCGGGTCTACCTGGAGCTCTTCGAGCGTCTCTCGGTCATGGTGACCGACGGCATCTTCCCGTTTCCCGAGGACGAGGCACCGGCCGACCACCTTCCCCGGGTGGGAGACGGCGTCATGGTCCTCGACGAGCGGGGCCGCATCACCTTCTCCTCGCCGAACGCCGTCTCGGCGCTGCACCGAAGCGGCATCATGACGGCCACGAACGGCTCGACCCTGCAGGCCCTCGGCCTCGAGACGACCGTCGTCGAGGACTCCTTTGCCACCCGGCTGCCGGTGATCGAGGAGATGGAGCGGCGCTCTGACATCACCTTGCTTTTGCGGGCGATACCGCTGCAGGCGAGAGGAGAGGTGACGGGCGCCCTCGTCCTGCTGCGCGACGTCACCGACCTCAGACGGCGTGACCGGCTGTTGCTCACGAAGGACGCCACCATCAGGGAGATCCACCACCGGGTGAAGAACAACCTGCAGACGATCTCGTCCCTTCTCCGCCTGCAGGCGCGAAGGATCGAGGAGCAGCCGGCCCGCACCGCCCTGGCGGAGGCCGAGCGGCGGATCCGGGCCATCGCCGTCGTGCACGAGATCCTCGCCCGAGAGGCGAGCGACCAGGTGCCTTTTGACGAGATCGTCCACCACCTCGTCGCCATGGCCCGCGAGTCGCTCATGAGCGGACGGGAGGTGGCCGTGCGGGTCGAGGGAGAGCTCGGCGTGGTCCCGGCCGAGATGGCGACGCCGCTCTCGGTGGTGCTGGCCGAGCTCTTGCAGAACGCCGCCGAGCACGCCTTCTCCTCGGAGCAGGGAACGCGGGGCGAGACGCCGCGGATCGACCTCTTTTTCTCCCACGGCGACGAGAGCTACGAGGTGGTGGTGCACGACAACGGCGTCGGCCTGCCCGAGGGGTTCGACATAGACAAGACTCGCAGCCTCGGGCTCTCGATAGTGCGCGACCTCGTTCGCACCCAGCTGGAGGGGACGATCACCATGACCCGGGACCATGGCACACTTGTGAGGCTCGAGGTGCCGGGCTCCAAGCGCCCGAGCACGGCTGCCAGCTGATGGGGAGCGATGCCGAAGAGCTTTCTGGGCGACGGAGGGGAGGCCGGCGAGCTCCCCGGCGAGAGGGACCTCTCCCCGGCCGCCGCAAGGAAGGAGCCCCCCCCGGCGTCTGACAAGCCGATGGCGATGGTCGAGGTGGTGCAGGAGAGCGCCCGCGCAGGCGAGCCGGCCGGCCGGCCCTCATTCGCCGACTTCTACCTGGCCCAGTACCCCGGGCTCGTCCGTCTCGCCTACGTCCTCACCTCTTCCTCCGAGCTGGCCGAGGACATGGTGCAGGACTGTTTCGTCCGGCTCCACGGCCACTACGAGCGACTCGACACGCCCGAGCGCTATGCCCGCCAGGCCGTCGTGAACGCCTGCCGCTCCCACTTCCGCCGGGCCGGACGAGAGCGCGACCGCCGCCCGCTGCTCTACGTGGTCGACGGGGACGGCCAAGAGGTGGCCGCCGGTGAGCTCCACGACGTCTTGATGGCGCTTCCCTATCGCCAGCGGGCGGCCGTGGTGCTCCGCTACTACTCGGACCTCTCCGAGCTCGAGATAGCCGAGGTGCTCGGCTGCAGGCCGGGCACGGTGGGTTCGCTCATCCACCGGGGCCTCGAGCGGCTGCGAGGAGTGGTCGAGCGATGAGCAAGAGGCCCTCCAGGCGAGCTGTCGAGGAGCTGCTCCGTCGCGGGCTCGAGGCGAGGGCGGCCTCGATCTCGCCGAGCCCGGACCCGGTCGACCTCGCGCGACGGATCGAGCGGGCTGAGGCTAGCTCTGGCCGGGGGCGCCTCCTGGCGACGGCCGCCGCCGTGGTGGTGGCGGCGGCCGTCGGCGGAGGAGTCGGCGCCGCCCTCGTGCCGAGCCCGCCGGCGCAGCACCTCTCGGCCGCCGCCAAGACGGGCAGCCAGGCCGGCCCGCTCCCCCGCGGCCCGCAGGCGAGCCGCCGGCACCGCTCGCCGAGGGCGGCAGGCCCGAGCGCCTCGGCCGGGCCGGTCGTCGCCCTGGCGCGAGAGACCAGCTCGGGTGCCCGCCTCGTGGCGACACCGGCCCAGCTGGCGCCGGTCGCGATAACGAGCGGCAGCTCGCCCTCGGGCTGCTTCGCGGCCGAGCTCGTCTCGACCTCGGCCTCGAGCGGCGGAGCGGTCGCCGGCGCGACGGGCGTCGTCGACCTGCAGCCGCTGGCGGCCGACGGCCTCGAGCTGGTCGACTCCGGCACCGCCCCGGCCGAAAAGGGCGTCGACCTGTGGTGGGCGACGGTAGCCGTCGGGCGCAAGGTTGCCCGGGTGGCGGCCGAGCAGCCGAACGGCTCGATAGATGCCATGAAGCCGGTGGGGGGGATCGCGGTGCTCGGGGGCCTCGTCCCGGCGCAGTCGGCCGACGGCTTCTTCAGCCTCGTCGCCGAGACTCCATCGGGCCGTCCGATCCACTCGATCGGCTTCCTAGCCGGCTCGGGGCCGAAGGCCTGGGGGGCCGTCTCGGCGTCCAAAAGCACCGCCTCGGGCTGCCTCACACCGGGCAGTGGAGCCGGTCTCCTGAGCACCCTCGCGAGCCAGCCGGCCTCGCCTCTCCTCGCCGGCTCCTCGGTGCTGGCCTCCTTCCACCAGGCCTACACCGCCGGCCTGCCGGCCGGCCTGGCAGAGAACGTGGCCACCGTCGTCGCGGGAAGCGGTCTGCTGCGGGCGGCCGGGGCCATCGCCAAGAGGCCGACGACGGGGGCGGGCTCACCTGGGCCGGCAGCCCTGGCGGACCAGGTGGAGGTGGCGAGGGTCGCCTTCTTGTCGTCCGCCCGGGCGGAGGTCATCTACCGGGCCGCCTCCGGGGGCTGGCGAACCGGCATGGCCGTGCTGGGCGGCAGCGGGATCTGGAAGGTGAGCCGGACGAGCTTCTGCGGCTCGCTCACGGGCGGTCTTCCGCCGAGCGGCTCCGAGCTCTCGCCGCTCGCCCGGGCCTGCTCGAAGTCCTAGGAGGCCCGGCGGCGCCTGGCCGCCAGCCAGGCCTTGCGCAGCTTGCGCCGCTCCTCTTCGGAGGTGGCTCCCCAGACGCCGGACTCCTGGTTGGTGGCGAGGGCGAACTCGAGGCAGGGTTGGCGTGCCTCGCAGCTGAGGCAGACCGCCCGGGCCGCCTCGATCTGCTCGATGGCTTGGCCGGTGGTCCCTACCGGGAAGAAGAGGTCAGGCTCGGTGTCCCGGCAGGCTGCATGCTTTCGCCAGTCGTCGGTGTCCCACTCGATCGAGCGGGTCCAAGTCAAAGCCACCGTCGCCTCCTGTGCGCTGGGATCAGCTGCCTCGTACAACCGCCGGGCCATTGTGAAGCAAATCACAAGGACTGCCGACAATGGCCGGTCCGACGGAGCGGGAGCCAGCCTGCCGGCGAGCGGTACTGCCTGGGAAGATGATAGAACCGCCTCATATCTCCTGCAAGCATGTGAGCACGAGCACAGATGAGGCCGGATCCTTTCTCCCGCTGGCCTGTACCCGGCCGACAACCGGGCCAAACTCGCCTCCTGACCAGCTATGGTGCGGATCTTTGGAGCGCCGCAGATGACCCTCGTCCTCGCCCACAGAGGCGCTGGGCCCTTCGGGCCCGAGCCCGAGAACACGGTGGCGGCCTTCCGGGCGGCCGCCGAGCTCGGGGCCGACGGCGTCGAGCTCGATGTCAGGCGAAGCCGCGACCGCTGCCTGGTCGTCCACCACGACCCGGTGCTGGCCGACGGGCGGGTCATCTGCGAGACGGCGGCGGCGGAGCTGCCGAGCTCGATCCCCTCGCTCGGCGAGGCGCTGGAGGCCTGCGAGTCGCTCATCGTGAACGTCGAGGTGAAGAACTCGGCCCCCGACCCGGACCTCGACCCGAGCCAGTGGGTGGCGACCGAGACCGCCCGGCTGCTCCTCGGGCGGGTCGAGCGGGGCGAGGCCCAGCTCGGCTCGCTCGTCGTCTCGAGCTTCTCGCTCGAGACGCTGGCGGCGGTGCGCTCAAAGGCTCCCAGCCTCGAGCTCGCCTGGCTCGTCGGAGCCGAGGCGGCCGGGGCCGATCTCGTGGGCGAGGCCCGGCGGGTGGGCGTCGAGGGCATCCACCCCTCGGACTGGCTCGTCGGCGAGGAGCTCGTCGAGGCGGCCCACGCCGCCGGACTGGCGGTGAGGGTCTGGACGGTGAACGACGCCGTGCGCCTCTCGGTTCTCGGTGGCTACGGCGTAGAGGCCGTCATCACGAACGACGTGGCCCTCGCCCGGGAGGCCCTCGGTTAGCTCCAGTTGGCTAAAGAGGTGACCGGTCGGGAACAATCAGGGGCATGAAAGTCGCCGTCTGTGTGAAGCAGATACCTGACCCTGCCGGCGAGCTCTCGCTCGACCCGGCGACCCACTTCCTGGTTCGGGAGGGAAAGCTGATCTTGGACGACTCCGACGCCTACGGAGTCGAGATCGCCCTGCAGCTGGCCGAGGCCGCCGGCGGGGGCGAGGTCATCCTCGTCTCGATGGCCCCGGGGGGGGAGACCTCCGGGCTTCGCACCGCCCTCGCGATGGGGGCGGCCGGCGCCGTGCTCGTGAGCGACGACTCGCTCGCGGGCTCCGACTCTCTCTCGACCGCCCGGGTGCTGGCGGCGGCCGTCGAGCGCATAGAGCCGGACCTCGTGCTGGCGGCGACCGAGTCGACCGACGGCTACACCGGCACCACGCCGGTGCAGATGGCCGAGCTGCTCGGCTGGCCGGCGGTCACCTTCGCCAAGCACGTCGAGGTGAACGGCGGGACCGTCAAGGTCAACCGGCAGACCGAGGCCGGCTACGACGAGGTCACCTGCCCTCTTCCTGCCGTCGTCACGGTGACGGCCGGCGTCGTAGAGCCTCGCTACCCCTCTTTCAAGGGCATCATGGCGGCCCGCTCGAAGCCGGTCGAGGAGCTCTCCCTTGCCGACCTCGGCCTCGAGGCGTCCCGTGTCGGTGCGGCCGGCGCCCGCCAGGAGATCGTCTCTGTCGAGGAGGCCGAGCAGAGGAGCTCGGGCGAGGTGGTGAGGGACGAGGGAGATGCCCACGAGAAGATCGTGGCCTACCTCGAGCAGATCAAGGTTCTTTGAGAGGAGCGCAGGTGGAAAAGATCTGGGTGCTTGCCGAGCAGAAGGAGGGCGAGCCGGCTTCGAGCGCTCTCGAGATGCTGGCGGCCGCCCGCCGCTTCGCCTCGCAGGTCGAGGCGATCACCTACGGCCCCGGCGCAGCCGGTGCCGCCGCCAGCCTGGGAGAGCACGGCGCCAGCCGGCTCTATGACGCCGGCGAGCTGGGCGACTCGCTCCCCGGAGCCCGCCTGGCGGCGGCCATAGCCGCTCTCATCGAGCAAAAGGGCGCCCCCGACGCCATCTTCCTCGCCCAGAGCTACGACGGGCGAGACATCGCCGGCCGGCTCTCGGCCCGGCTCGACCGCCCGGTGCTCACGAACATCGTCGGCCTCTCCGACGAGGCCGGCGCCCTCCTCTCCGAGCACGCCATCTTCGGTGGCACCAAGGTGCTGAAGGCGAGGTTCACCGGCGAGGGCCCGGGCATCTTCGTCATCCGGCCGAAGTCCTTCACCGCCGAGCCCGCCGGTGGCCAGCCCGCAGAGGTGGAGTCGGTCGAGCTGCCCGAGACCGGCGCCACCGACGGCGCCAAGGTGGTCGGGCGCCACGAGGAGGAGCGGACCGGCCCCCAGCTCGACGAGGCCGAGGTGGTCGTCTCGGGCGGCCGGGGCCTCGGGGCAGCCGAGAGCTACGCCCTCGTAGAGGAGCTGGCCAAGCTGTTGAACGGCGCCGCCGGCGCCTCGCGGGCCATCGTCGACGCCGGCTGGGTCCCCTATGCGAACCAGGTCGGCCAGACGGGCAAGACCGTGAAGCCGACCGTCTACATCGCCTGCGGGATCTCGGGCGCCACCCAGCACATGGTCGGGATGAAGGGCTCGAAGCACATCATCGCCATCAACAAGGACGAGTCGGCCCCGATCTTCACGATCGCCGACCTCGGGGTGGTGGGCGACGTGCACGCCGTGCTGCCGAAGCTCATCGAGGCCGTCAAGGCCCGCAAGTAGCTCCCGGCCGGCCGGGCGGTAACTGGCGCTTGCCCCCGCTTCGGCCCGCCGGGCTGGCGAGGGCGGCCAAGCGCAAGGAGAGGCGTCCCCCGTTCGTCTGAGGAGCGTGAGCCCGGCACCGCCCCCCGAGCAGTGCTTGCCCCCTTCGAGGCGCCTGCCCGGCCTTAGTAACGTTTCGCCCTCGGCGCGCTGGTGGCGCGCCGGTCGGTTCCCAGTGTGAGGCGGGCGGGGTGCTCTTCCCAACCATCGACTTTGCGATCTTCTTCGGCATCGTCTTCGTCCTCAATTGGCTGCTCGCGCCCTTCCCGCGGTACTGGAAGATCTTCATAATCATCGCCAGCTACGTCTTTTACGGCTGGTGGGACTGGCGCTTTGTCTTCCTCCTCGCCGCCTCGACCGTGACCACCATCCTCGGTGGGATCCTCGTCCACAAAGCCGCCAGCGGGCGCTCCCGGCGGGGGTGGCTGGCGGCGACGGTGGTGGTCGAGCTCGGCCTGCTCGGATGGTTCAAGTACTACGGCTTTCTGTCGCAGAACGTGGACAACGCCCTGCACAGCCTGGGACTGCACGGCCCCTTCCCGCTCCTCAACATCACGCTCCCGGTCGGGATCAGCTTCTTCACCTTCATGGGGCTCTCCTACGTCATAGACATCTTCCGGCAAAGCCTCGAGCCGGCGAAGCCGATCGACGTGGCGGTCTTTGTCTGCTTCTTCCCCCACCTCGCCTCCGGCCCCATAGTGCGGGGCTCGGAGCTCATCCCGCAGATCGAGCGGGCCCACCGGCGCAACCCCCGGCACATCGACCTTCCCCGGGCGGCCTATCTCATCATGGCCGGCCTGTTCAAGAAGGTCGTCTTGTCGAGCTATGTCTCATCGGCCATCGTCGATCCGGTCTTCGCGGCGCCCAACCAGCACTCGGCCATCGAGGTGATCTTCGCCGCCTGGGGCTATGGGGTGCAGATCTACTGCGACTTCTCCGGTTACACCGACATCGCCATCGGCTGTGCCCTGCTGCTCGGCTTCCGCTTTCCCGAGAACTTCAACGCTCCCTACACGGCCCGCACCCTGCAGGATTTCTGGCGGCGCTGGAACATGACGCTCTCGTTCTGGCTGCGCGACTACCTCTACATCCCTCTCGGGGGGAACCAGGGAGGTGATGGTGCCCTCTACCGCAACCTCATGATCACGATGCTGCTCGGCGGCCTCTGGCACGGGGCGGCCTGGACATTTGTCGCCTGGGGCGGCCTCCACGGCGTCGGCCAGGTGGTCGGTCACTACCGGCGTCGCAAGCGGACCAGGGCCGGCCTGCCGGCGCTGCGCCAGGGGCGCTGGGCGGTCGCCTGGCAGCGCTTCGCCACCTTCCAATTCGTCTGCCTCGGCTGGATCTTCTTCCGGGCGACCAGCTTCTCGAACGCCTTTTCGATGCTGAGCCGCCTCTTCGAGGGTTGGTCGACCGCGACCACCCTTGTGAGCTTCCCGGTGATCCTCACGATCGCCGTCGGCATCGGCACCCAGTACGTTCCGAACCGCTTCGCGCTCAGATGTCAGCAGACCTTCGCCCGCTGGGGCGTGCTCATGCAGGGCGCCTCTCTCGGGACCATCCTGCTCGTCATAACCACCCTCGGGCCGCCCGGGGTGGCGCCCTTCATCTACTTCAGGTTCTGAGATGACCGCACGCCCGAACGAGAAGTCATCGCCGAGCCCGAAGCGTCCCGGCCGGACAGGTGCCGGCCAGGCGGCCCCGGCCGACAGGACCACTCGCCAGCGGGTCGGGCGGCCGCTAGGGGAGGAGCGGCGGGTGCAGAGGGCGGGTGCCGAGGCGAGGGAGGCGGTCCGGCGGGCCGGACGCCCAGCCGGCGAGCCGAAGAACCCGCCCAGGGTCGACCGGGAGGTCTTCCGGCGTCCGAGCGGTCGCCGGGCCTCGGCGGGCCGGGTGCTGGCGGTCGGCCTCTTGTGCTTCGGGCTGTGGACCCTGTTCGACGCCAACCAGCTCTACCACAACGCCCTCAGCGCGCCCTTTGGCACCAGGCGCTCGGTCTCGCTCGCCATCCTGGGTCCGATCGCCGACGTGACGAACGCCCTCGGGCTCTCGGGGCCGGTCAACGCGGCCGACAGCGCGCTCGGCCGGAACAACCAGCCCAGTTCGGCTGCCACCCTTCCGGCTGTCCCCGTCACGCCAACCGGAGGGGGCCTCCGGGCTCCGAACGATGCCGGCCCGCTCGGCGTCGCCCCCCATCCTCACGGGAGGGGCAAGCTGCCGCCGCCGCCCAGGCTGGTCTGGCCGCCTCCCCTTCCCCAACCGACCCGGGCCCACCCGCTCCGGCTCTTGGACATCGGCGACTCGATCGGCGAGGACCTCGGCTACGGCCTCGGCGACGTCTTCTCGAGCGACCCTTACGTGCGGGTCATCCAGCGGGCCAAGATCGACACCGGGCTCGCCAGGCCCGACTACTACAACTGGCCGGCAGAGCTCGAGTCCGAGCTCCGGCGCTACCATCCGGGGGCGGTCGTCATCATGATGGGCGCCAACGACGACCAGACGCTCTCGCTCGCCAATGGCTCGGGTGTGAGCACCTCGAGCCCGCAATGGAACCGGATCTATCGCCGGCGGATCGCCCTCATGATGGCCGAGGTGACCGCGTCCGGCGCCCACCTCGTCTGGGTCGGCTTGCCGCCGGTCTCATCCCCGGCGGTCAACAACGCCTTCGTTCTGCGGGTGAACGGGCTGGCGAAGCTGCTCGCCGCCGGTAGGTCGGGCGTCACCTATGTACCGTCTTGGAAGTTGCTCGCCGGGCCACACGGCACCTTCACCCAGTACAAGACCCTGAACGGCGGGGTGCAGCAGATCCGCTACAGCGACGGGGTCCATCTGGCGCCGGCCGGCTGGGACCTGCTCGCCTCATACCTGCTCGCCCCGATGGAGCGGGCCTGGCACATCGACTTGCACGCCCGCCCGCTGTTCAAGCTGGGCTGAGGGCCGCTACTCGGACTCCTCGGCCGGCGTGGGAGGGCCGTGTTCGCCCGCGCTGGCCAGCCGGCCCCGGGCCGCCTCGATCTCGCCCTCCGCCTCGTCGCGCGAGACCCAGATGGCGCCCTCGACAGACTTGCCGGGTTCGAGGTCCTTGTAGACCTCGAAGAAGTGCTGTATCTCGAGGCGCTCGAACTCGGGCAGGTGCCTCAGGTCCTGCAGGTGCTCGAGGCGGGGATCCTTGGCGGGGACGGCGATCACCTTGTCGTCGGGTCCCATCTCGTCTGTCATGCGGAACATGCCGATGGCCCGGGAGCGGATGACACAGCCCGGAAAGGTCGGCTCCTCGACGAGGACGAGAGCGTCGAGGGGGTCGCCGTCGAGCCCGAGGGTCTTGTCGATGAAGCCGTAGTCGGCCGGGTAGCGGGTCGAGGTGAACAGCATGCGGTCGAGATAGATCCGCCCCGACTCGTGGTCCATCTCGTACTTGTTCCGCTGGCCCTTTGGGATCTCCACGACTACCTCGAAGTCCATCGGTGAGGACCCTACTAGCGGCGGCCCCGCTGGCCGGGCGGCGGGCCGAGGTGGCAGCGGGCGGCGATGCCGGATACGAGCAGGGCGGGGGCCGTCCCAGGCGCTGGCGGCGCGGGCTGTGCAACCTGCCGGCCCTGCACCTCACCGCGACGGTGAGACGCTGCCCGCCGGTGGGGCCCACCAATCATCCAGCCTGCCAATCATCCAGCCTGCCAATCATCCAGCCTGCCGGAGCGCCAGAGCGCCTCGGCCCGCTCGTTCCGCGAAGCGCCGAGCGCGACCTGGCCGCCGAGGCGGTCTTCCGCCCCAGCGAGAAGGGCCTCGATCACGTGCTCTCCACCCGCCATCGGCCGGGATCTTGCGGGGAGGTGACCGGAGAGCCAGCGCGCTCGGGCCCCGCCCACAGCCTGGCGAGGAGGTGGAGGTCCTCTTGCCGGCGGCGGCTCCTCGTCACCCTCTCGTCGAGGGTCGATCCGTCCGGCGCGCGCTCACCGGCGCGCCGGCGGGCGGGCGCTCGAGCGCGAGAGCTGGGCGAGGCGGGCGACCGCCACCTCGATCACGAGCTCGGCCGGCCAGGCGAGGCGGCCTCTGAGGTCGGCGTCGGCCTCGGCCACCACCTCGACAGCTCGTACGATCCGGTCGTGCCCGAGGCGGCGGGACTGCTCGAGGAGCTTTTTCGCCGGAAAGGCGCTCATGGACAGAAGAGAGGCGGCCTCCTCCGGACTTCTCACCCCCTCGGCGCCGTCGAGGCGCAACAGGCCGGAGACGTGGCGGTTCAAGGTGGTGAGGACCTGGAGCGGGTGGCGCTCGCCGGCGTGCAGCAGGCGATGGAGAGCGTGGATGGCCCGCTCGCCGTCGCCGGCGTCGATGGCGTCGGTCAGCTCCCAGGGCGGGGCAGGGCCTTCCTCTCCTAGGAGCGGCTCGAGGTCGGCCGCACCGAGCTTCCGCCCGGCTCCGTAGGTCGCCTCGGCGAGTTCGAGGATCGGGTCGAGACGGGAGGCGTCCTCTCCGATGTGGTCGACGAGCAGGCGCCTGGCGGTGGCGTCGAGGTGGACCTGGGAGCGGGCCAGGCGGCGCTCGAGCCACTCGGTCCGAGCGCGGGCGTTGCGGCCCGGGTCCGTCTCGACCACCTTGCCGCCGGCCTGCTTGACGGCCTTCGAGAGCGACTGGGCCACGGGGCGGCTCCCGGCGACGAGCAGGAGCACGTTCTCGGTCGGTGGCTCGGCTATCACCCTCGCGAGCTCACGGGCCTGGGCGGCGACGAGGCTTCCCACCCCTCGCAGAACGACCACCCGCCGCTCGCTCAGGAGCGGGGGAGTCGAGAGGGCGGAAAGGACGGGGGAGAGGTCGAAGCGGCCGCCGTCGTCTCCCTCGGCGGCCGAACCGGCCTCGGCGTCGTACTCCTCCAGCTCGCCGAGCTGGCTCCCGCCGCCGAGCTCCTCGAGGAGCTCGCTGAGAGCCCGGGAGACGAGGGAGGGGTCCCCGCCGGTCACGAGGTGGCTCGCCATCAGCGGCCGGCTCGCTCGGAGAGTATGTAGGCCACCATCTCTCTCACCCGTACGGTACCGGCGACATCGTGCACCCGCAGGATGCGGCAGCCGCCTGCCAGCCCGAGCGCAGCCGCCGCCAAGGAGGCGTCGCGCCGGCAATCGACCGCCAGAGCGAGCAGCTCGCCGAGGAAGGTCTTGTTGGAGGCCGAGAGGAGCAGCGGGTAGCCGAGGCGAGCGAGCCGGCGGGAGGCTCCGAGGAGAGCGAGCGAGTGGGCGGTCGTCTTCCCGAGGTCGAGCCCGGCGTCGACCATCACCCGGCTCTTCGGGATGCCGGCGGCCTCGGCCCGATCACCGAGCTCGGCCAGGCGCTCTGCGACCCTCGCCACCACGTCGTCGTAGCTGGCGTTTGGGTCGGGCACTCTCGGAGCGAGGCGGATGTGGGTGGCCACGACGCTGGCTCCGGCCGCGGCGGCGGCCGCGAGGTAGCCGGGGTCGGCGAAGCCCGAGATGTCGTTCCCGACGACGGCGCCCTCCCTGTAGCAGGCGGCCGCCACCGAGGCCCGCCAGGTGTCGACCGAGAGGGCGACGTCGAGCCGCTCGGCGACGGCCCGAACGGCCGGTACGACCCGCTCGATCTCCTCCTGCTCGCTCACCTCCGGGCCGGCGCCCGCCTTCACCCCGCCTATGTCGATCAGGTCGGCCCCCTCGGCTGCGAGCCGGTCGCAGTGGGAGACGAAGGCGTCGAAGGAGAAGTAGGAGCCCCGGTCGTAGAAGCTGTCGGGGGTGCGGTTGGCTATTCCCATCACGAGGGCTCGCTCGGAGAGGTCGAAGCGGCGCCCGCCGAGCTCGAGGAGCTGGGCTATCTCGCTCGGGTCGGCGACGCCCGGCACTCAGAAGAGCTTCGCCGAGAGCGCTCGCCGGTACTGCTCCCGGCGAGGGTCGTCGGCCGCCAGGGTCTCGATGAGGTCGACGATCTGCTGGCGGGCCTCGTCATCTCCGGGCAGGCGCCCCAGCAGCTCGCGCATGCGGTCCTCGAGGCTGTCGTCACCCTCCTCGGTCGCCCCTCCGGTCCGGGCGAGGGCGGCCAGCCGTCGGGTCTCTTGGCTCTCGGGGATGCGCGAGAGCAGCGAGAGGGCCTCCTCGCGCTGGCGCTCGCCACCGGCCTCTACGAGCAGGGTGGCCAGGGCGACGATCGCCCCGGCGTGGGCCGGCTCGATCTCGAGCGCCTTCCTGAGCGAGGCCTCGTCGCCGGCCGCCAGGAGCAGGTCGGCCTCGCTCGGCACGGCTTCGGCCACGACCTTGTCGACGAAGGCCTTCACCTGCTGCTCGGGGAGGGCCCCTATGAAGCGGTTGACCACCTGTCGCTTGTAGATGGCGAAGACCGCCGGGATCGACTGCACCTGGAAGGTGGCCGAGACCCGGGGGTTCTCGTCGACGTTCACCTTGGCCAGCACCGCCTTGCCGTCGCTCTCGTCGACGGCCTTCTCGATGATGGGCCCGAGCGTCCGGCAGGGACCGCACCACGGCGCCCAGAGGTCGATCACCACGGGCGTCGAGTCGGAGCGTTCGAGCACCTCCTGCTCGAAGCTGGCATCGGTCACGTCGATGGGGCTCATGGGCCCGACGGTAGCGGTCGCCGGCAGCTGTCTTGGCCGCTCAGGCTACGAAGTACTTGGCCCTAGGGTGGTGGCAGACGATGGCGAGCGTGGTCTGCTCGGGGTGGAGCTGGAAGCCCTCCGAGACGCTCACCCCGATCCGGCCCGCCTCGAGGAGCTCGACCACCTTGGCGTTGTCCTCGAGCTCGGGGCAGGCGGGGTAGCCGAAGGAGTAGCGGCCCCCACGGTGCTGCTGGCGGAAGAGGCCGGCCAGGCTCGGACCGTCCTCGTCGGCGAAGCCCCACTCCTCTCTTATCCGCCGGTGCCAGAGCTCGGCCAGAGCCTCCGTCATCTCGACCGAGAGTCCGTGGAGCGAGACGTAGTCGAGGTAGCGGTCGGCCGCGAACAGCTCGGCGGTCCGCTCGCTCGCCCGGGCGCCGATCGTCGTCACCTGGAAGGCGACGTAGTCCTTCTCCCCGCTGTCGACAGACCGGAAGAAGTCGGCGATGCAGAGGTAGGGCTCCTTTCGCTGCCGGGGAAAGCCGAAGCGCATCCGCTCTCGCCGGCGGTCGTCGTCCTCGTAGA